>JBBDQY010000016.1:0-11022 GCA_040905745.1 Balneolales bacterium | reverse complement strand
AGCTGTTTTTCTTCCTGATTTAATCCAATATTATCGCGTTGATTGTAAAGCGTCACGATACGTGAAAATAGTTCCAGGTTCAGATAAATATTGTCCGAATGAGCCGCAAGTTTCGGCGCCATTTCAGCCTGAATTTCCTGAATTTCGTCATTTGTATGAGCGGAGGTCATATTAAAAAAGGTTCTGGAAACCCTTGTGAGCAATTCTCCGCTTCTTTCCATGGCCTCCATCGTATTCTCAAAAGTTGGATTTTCTGTATTGGTGGCAATACGTTGGATTTCTTCAAGCTGCTCATTAATACCCGCTTCAAATGCCGGAAGGTAATGTTCATTATCAATTGCATCAAAGTCCGGAGCCTGGAAAGGCAAGGCACTTTGTGTGAAGAAAGGATTTTCAGGAATATTTGGATTCATTTCTAATGTGGTGTCACAAGCCAGTAGCAGCAATAATAGTGCATGCATGGTTAACAGGACCGGGAATCTCATTGTAGGCCTTCTTTTTAAATTAGTTTACCATGGCATCCGGAAGTTCCGGAATAAATAAGAAGTTAAGGAGTAATTCAATCACAAGGCAACTGATACTACTAGAAATATGTAGCCTCTTAGGCTCATTAGATTTTCTTTGTTTATTAAGTTTTATAAGTTTTTTAATCATTGAACTTTATGAACCGAATATTTATATTAGGTGATGGATTCAGAACGACTCTCATTTATTGAAGAATCTGGCTTGCTTTTCGAATCAACAGGTTTGACACGTATGTCTGGCAGAATCTTCGGATATTTAATGATTTGCGATGAAGATTCCGTTTCTTTTAATAAGATCATGGATATGCTACATGCCAGCAAAGGCAGCATCAGCACCAATTTAAAGCTGTTAGCGAATGCAGATCTTATAGAACCGGTATCCTTGCCTGGTGATAGAAAAACGTACTATCGCTTAACCCGAATTCATGTAGGAGAAAGTCTCAAATCCAGGCTTATTATTTTCAAAAAATTCAGGGAACTGTTCCTAAAAGGGAAACAATTAAAAAATCGGAAAGATGAGGTATCTGAATGGCTGATCGAAGCTTTCTGTTTTTATAAATGGTTTGAAGATCGGATTGATGAAATCACAATCCGATGGGAAGCGGAGAAAATGGAAATTATGAATGAATTCAAGGAAAAATTATGAAAACCCGAAATTCATCTTTATGTGATCACTTGTTGCTGGCAATAACCTCACCGAGTCTGGCAACCCGATCCTTAATAAGGTATATAAAAGAAGCCGACAGGCGTATGGAAGAATGGATTGGTAAGATCTTCACCAACTATGAAAATGGTAAAGACAAGGTTATTGAATAACCCAATAAATTATGAAGAATAGGCTGCAAATTACCCTTGTAATGCTATTGCTTATCCCAATCATGGCAATTGGACAAGATGCTGCGGAGATCATCGAACGAATGGAAGATGTGATGCGTGGGGAATCGAGCTATGCGGAAATGACCATGACCATAGAACGACCTCGCTACACCCGTGAAGTTTCCATGAGAACCTGGGCAATGGGGGAAGAATACTCCCTGATCCTGGTTACAGCGCCGGCGAGAGATCAGGGTACAACATTTTTAAAACACGAAAATGAAATCTGGAATTATGTTCCAACCATTGACCGTACCATCAAAATGCCACCCTCGATGATGTCACAATCCTGGATGGGATCAGATTTTACTAATGATGATCTTGTGCGGGAAAGTTCAACAGTTGAAGATTATGAACATCGGATACTCAGAGAAGAAGAATATGAAGGCCGGCAATGCTGGGTATTGGAACTCATACCTAAACCTGAAACACCTATTGTATATGGTAAAGTGCTTATTTGGGTTGACCAACAGGAGTATATGCAACTCCGTGTTGAAAATTATGATCAACAGGGTGATATAGCCAATACCATAGGATTTGATCAAATTCGGGAGATGGATAATCGGGAGATTCCGACACGCATGACCCTAACACCCGCAGATCGTCCTGCCCAGCGTACGATCTTAACCTACCAGAACATGGAATTTGATATAGACATAGACCGGTCATTTTTCACGCAGCAAAACATGAGAAGAATTCGGTGAACTAGTAAATAGGAATGGTTAATCACTTTACAATTCAATGTATAACCCCACAGAAGTTTACTTGTTAACTGATAAATGAAATGATTACTGTTCTTGCATGGCGCAACCTCTGGCGTAATTATCGCCGTACTTTGATCACGGTTACCTCGATCATATTTGCCGTAATGCTGGCTTTATTTGTCGGATCATTGAACAGGGGCACGCATAACCAAATGATCGACAGTATGTCCCGGTTCCATACCGGCTATTTACAGGTGCAGGATTCCTTGTATCAGGATGAGCCCTCGTTGGATAATGCTTTATATTTTGATGAAAATTTAGCTGCAGAAATAGAAAATGCTCATCCGGAAATCCTGTCTCTCCTCCCCCGTCTTGAAACGTTTATGCTGGCCGCTTCAGATGAACAAACAAGAGGAGCCATGGTTCTGGGTGTGGAGCCCCGGAAAGAACAACAGCTTAATGATTTGACGGACCGGATTACGGCGGGTAGTTTTTTTGAACCGGGTGATCGGGCTGTTGTATTAGCGGAAGGACTCGCAGGGCGCTTGAACCTGACAGTCGGTGATAGCCTTATATTATTGGGTCAAGGACGTTTCGGCATGACCGCCGCAGGCCTTTATGAAATTCAAGGATTGGTCAGGCATCCTATACGTGATATGAACAACCAAATGGTCTACATGTCACTTCCGGAGGCGCAGTGGCTGCTTTCCGCTGAGGATTATGTGTCTTCCATCTTGTTGACTCCGACCGAAGTTCGCCACACGGATGAAATAGCAGCATCTTTGCGCGATCAGCTTGACGAAGGTGGCTTACGGATACTTACCTGGCAGGAGATGATGCCTGAAGTACTTCAACTTATCGAGCTTGATATAGCCCAGCAATACCTAATGGTTGGCATCTTATATATCGTGATCGGTTTCGGTTTGTTCGGCACCGTTTTAATGATGACCCTCGAGCGGTTAAGGGAATTCGGTGTTTTACTTTCAGTGGGCATGAAACGCTATCAACTATGCATGGTCATGTTTGCAGAGACTTTGCTGATTAGTTTATTGGGTGTGATGGGAGGATTTCTTATAGGTTATCCCTTAATCTATTTTTTCTATCGTAATCCTATACCTCTTACAGGAGATATGGCCGCTGTTGTTGAGGAAATGGGTATGGGAATGGAAGCAGCATTAACATTTTCCATTGATCCGGATATTTTTTGGACGCAGGGCCTCATCATCTTTATACTCGCTTTTGTGATCTGCCTGTATCCGATCATTAAAATATCCCGACTTAATATTTTAGAAGCCTCCAGGAAATAATATGAGTACCCTCTTAAAAATTTCATGGCGTAATATCTGGCGAAGTCCGGGACGAAGTGGTGTGTTACTGGCTGCCACTGTAGCGGGTTTATGGGCAGGTGTTTTCACAGCCGCTATTACCAACGGATTCCTGGAGCAGCGCTTCGAACGGCTGATTGAAACTGAAATATCTCATATGCAGATTCATCATCCTGAGTATCTGATCGAAAGAGAACCTCACATGACAATTTCACAAGCCGGTGAGATCATAGAGCAGTTACGCCAGAATGAAAATATTTGTGCCTTTACCCCTCGTACGCTGGTTGATGGAATGATACAATCACCTGTTACAACTTCCGGAGTGCAAATCAGAGGGATAGATCCGGACCGTGAGGAGCAAACTACAAACATCCGCAGAATGATCGTAGAGGGTGAATATCTGGATACCGATACCAGAAATCCACTTTTGATCGGCCGCAAGCTGGCGGAAAAATTGAATGTAGATATCGGAATGCGGGTTGTGCTAACATTTCAGGATACTGAAAACGAGCTTATCTCTTCTTCGTTCAATATTGTAGGTTTGTTTAAGGCTATTTCAACCGCAGAAGAAGAAAGCAAGGTGTTCACTCCTGCCTCCGTATTGAGTGAATATCTGGCCGATGAACCTGTCTATCATGAGCTTGCAATTCTGATGCAGGATGAAGCCATGAGCGATTCCCTGGCAGCCGAGTTGAAACGGGACTTCCCGCATTTGGAAACCCTGACTTGGGAAGAAATTTCGCCCGAATTACGATATCTCGAAGAGGTGGGTTCGGTGTCTTCTTATGTTTTTCTGATCATTATTTTACTCGCTCTGGCTTTCGGTATACTGAATACCATGTTGATGGCTATATTTGAACGGAGCCGGGAATTGGGAATGCTGATGGCCATTGGGATGAATAAAACCAAAGTATTTACCATGATTACATTGGAGTCAGTGATGCTTACGCTGACTGGAGCTGTGGTTGGAATAATATTGGCATTGGCGACTATAAGCTATTTAGGCGATGAAGGACTGAATCTGGAAGCAGTCGGTGGTGCAGCTTTGGAAGAGGTTGGATATGATACGGTTGTGTTTCCGATATTGGAAACCGGTTCTGTTTTAATGATCACCCTGCTGGTCATTATTACAGCTTTATTATCAGCCGTTTATCCTGCCATTAAAGCCTTACGGTTAAAACCAGCCGAAGCAGTAAGAGACCAAATGTAGATTAATTTTTTTAGACAGAGTTAATTATTTGTCAGAATGACTTAAACCAATTAATAAACCTCAGGTATTATGGCCATCATCACCACATCTAAACTTTCCAAAATTTACAATCCGGATACCGTACCCGTACACGCATTACGGGAGGTGTCCCTGAGTATTGAAGAGGGTGAATTCACGAGTATTGTTGGTCCCTCAGGGTCCGGAAAAACAACCCTGTTGAACATGATCGGAGGATTGGATTCTCCTACATCCGGCTATGTCATGATCAATGGTGATAATATCACAGAGATGAAAGAAGGGAAATTGATCGACTACCGGTTAAATAATATTGGCTTTGTATTTCAGGCTTACAACCTGATCCCTGTATTTACGGCTAAAGAAAATGTCTCTTTTATCATGTTATTGCAAAAACGTGATAAAAAGGAAATGGAAGCAAGAACTATGGAATTACTTAGTGAAGTGGGTTTGGGTGGCCGTGAAAATGCACGTCCTAAAGAGCTTTCCGGTGGTCAGCAACAGCGGGTTGCGGTTGCCAGGGCACTTGCTTCACGGCCTAAGTTTATATTAGCAGATGAGCCTACTGCCAATCTGGATTCTGCCTCGGCGATGAATTTGCTGGATATCATGGAGAGAATGAACAAGGAGCAGAACATCACTTTTATCTTTTCTACCCATGATCAGCGTGTGATCGATCGCGCGCGCCGGGTGGTTACAATGGTAGATGGCCGTATTGACAAAGATGAACTCCATGATTAAAAACCTGCTTTTTATCCTGATGATCCTCCTGCTGGGTTCATCCATGCAGGCTAATGCTCAATTGGGCGATAAACTCAACCTCAAAGGCTACGTTCAGGGAATGCCTCTTTGGATTAATGCGGATTTACCCGAACCTTATGATGCCGGTTCGCTCTGGGAGCTTAGACTGCAAAATCGTTTAGACCTTCAATATTATATTTCAGAGAACTGGACCTTCAGCTGGGAAATGAGAACCAGATTCTTCACGGGCGATCTAGTAAGGGATATACCTTTTTATGCTGAAAGCATTGATATAGACCAGGGGTATTTTAATTTCTCCTGGCTGATTGCCGATCAGGATAACTGGATGATGCATTATATACCCGATCGCCTGTATCTTGACTGGACAAAATCAGACTGGTCGGTAAGAATAGGCCGCCAGCGAATCAATTGGGGTATCAATAATTTCACGAATCCCAATGATCTATTTAATATCTATTCTTTTTATGATTTCGACTATCCCGAAAGGCCGGGTACCGATGCCATACGGATTCAACGTTATACCGGGGCTTTTTCCAGATGGGAACTTGCCGTAAGCCCCGGCAGAGAGATAGATAATTCTGTGGCGGCATTGATGTATGCTTTTAATACCAAAGGATATGATGTTCAGGTTTTAGGAGGTTATTATCATGACCGCCTTGCTATAGGTGGTGGCTGGGCAGGCAGTATCTCACAGACCGGATTCAAGGGTGAAGTTATGTTGTTTTCTGATTTGGTCGAAGATAATGGTAATGAAACCGCAAATATTATCCTGACCGTATCAGCCGATCATATGTTCAGCAACAGCATCTATCTCCTCGTTGAAGCTCTTTATAACCAAAGAGGTGGACAGGACACTTTTTTATTGATAGGTGAGCGATTATCTGCTGATAACCCTTCTTTTTCAAGGTATCAATTAACGGGTCAGGTTAATTATCCTTTTTCACCCATTCTCAATGGAACCCTGGCTGCCGGTGTCTATCCGGACGAAGAGGCGGCCTACCTCTCACCCTCTTTTACTTTCTCAATGTTGCAGAATTTAGATCTTATGCTACTTGCCCAAATATTTGCCGGTAGTGAGGAATCTGCTTTCGCCAATGCAGGAAATATAATAGCAGGTTCAATAACCTGGTCATTTTAGACATTTTTATTCCTGTATAAAATCCGTAAATCATGCTCAGAAGACGGAGCCCATTTCCTGTAAAATCCATTAGGCTGTTACACGGAAGGATTCCTATGAGCAATCAACCAGCTATTCATTAGATTATATAATTTCACATACCGAACCTGCTTAAAGCATTATCATCAGTCGGCGCATATAGTAGATCAAAATGAACGATAATATCGTCGGCGGTACGAATTGTACCTAGCATGGCAGTTGGTGGATCAACTTCAAAATCACTCATTGTCAATTCCTTTGATCCCGAAAAACGCACTTCGTTATTGGGTAGTAATTGGCCTTCAAGGTCAACCATAATATCCTGTTCCACACCGGCGATATTTACGGTACCCGCTGCAGTAACCGCAATACCTTCTGATGAAACATTCGTGCTAGTTTCATTTGGATTAAGCCTAAAAGTGATGATAGGATGATCTCCTTCATCCAGAGCGCTATGCATAAGTCGGTTCATTCGTCTTTTTCCTGATTCCATATCTTCAACTTTAAATACTATCGAAGCATCCGATATGGAAAATTCATTTTCGCCAGAGTCAAATTCAACGTTTGACTCTATTTCTTTTACCTCTGCCGTCCAATCATGTACTGTAGAGGTGCCTTCAACGATAATCTGACTTCCATCAGCAATGGTATAGCTTGTAGATTGCCCAACGGCACTATGCATAGTAAATGCACCGAAAATTAAAGTTAAAGAAAGCAAGTACTTCATATAATCTCATTTAATTGTTATAGATTTTTTAGCCTAGTTTGAATGATTCGTTAAAAGCTGATAACAGCCTCCATCATAAAACCATTAAAACCTGCTCCTTCTAAATCTCCTGTAAACCCATCATAGCTTTGGGTTACATATTCAATTTTGGTTAATACATTTCTTGTTAAGAACCAACCTCCACCCAGGTTAATACGTGAAATTTCTATTTCGTCGTTATTTGCCCGATCACCTGTAACCAGATTATATCGGCCACCAAGGTACAAATTATCATCAGCTCCTACCCCAAAACGATACAACAATTCAGCACCGTATTGATTAAATGTTCTATTGTCTTCCTCGGTTTCATTTTTGCCTCTTACATTTTCATACATCCCGAAGAATTCCAATCCTAAGAATTTGACAAAAGGATTGATCATAAGTGCCGTCATGGATCCGCCAGCCGGTCCACCCGGTGCCATTCCCGAAATGGTGAAATCGGGGCTAAAACGCCCGCTAAAATCCGTTGCATCTGCAACATTATAGTAGCGCCCTCCGGCACGATCGCCTGAATATAAATATATGGAGGCAGCCTGAGAAGCAGAATAGGTTGATACTGTTAAACGGCCTCTCATAAAGGGATCATATCCTGAATCGTATCCAATTTTACCCATAATGGCAGGTCGGGTATCCACAGCTGGTGAAACGGTGCTTTGGTTAAGTTTTCCATTGGAAAGGCCAACCATCCCAAGAAAGCCACCCTGATTCTGATAGTACAATTCACCACCAATTTCGGTGGTAAAAGAATCCATAATGTAATTACCAACAAAAGGGTTAAAAATGGCCTGACCATTATCACTCCTTCTGAAGTGGGCATCACCGTAATTTATTTCCATATGTCCCACTTTAATCGTGAGATTTTCCATCGTACCGGCCATAAAATCTTCACCCAGGAAGGTAAGTTTATCAATCTGGAGATATCCTCCTTTTACCCAGGCTTCAGAGTGATGTCGTGAGGATAAATAGGTTCGAAGGTGCAAACGCATCCCATCATAAACCTGAACATCAAGATCGAGATTAGACGTTGCCAGGTTAAAGTTGGGATCCAGGTCTGGACCCACATCATCATTGGTCAATGCCTGAAACTGAAGGGTATTAGATCCACCGATTCTCACCTTTAATTCGTCAAACTGTATATCCGTTGTTTTCGGGGCTTCAAATACATTTATACCTCTTTTATCAGGATATCGGAAATATTGCATATCCCGGTTTTGCTGTGAATAGACACTGCTGACCATAATTAACAATAAAATACAGATGATAATTGGCTGTGTATAGTCTAAATCTTTTTTGTAAATATTCATGATCATTTTGATTAGGATTCAGGATGAAAATATCAAAAATTGAGTATCTAATTTGTACACAACAAGAGGATCTATACTATCATTTCACTATATGATTAAAATAGAATTATAAACAAGTTACCTTACTTCAGTAAGGCTCGTAATGTGTCATGATGGATCTAAATATTAAAATTATATTAACCTGTTAAACTATACGTTGGGTAGAATACCCCCAATTCAATTCAACCGATGAGAGTTATCAAATTAATAAATGACCCGATTCCGCGCTTTGCCTGGCGCAGGGTGATCCTGCTATGGAAGCCAATGGCAACCTGGACACTATTGGTTTGGTTATCAGTCGCTATTATTTTGGTTCCTTTTTTTTCTTCTCTGCTTGGGTGGGGCATTTTCAGAGAGGAACAGCTTGTAATTGGTAATGAAGAGTTAATCAACTGGATTTTAACTCCTCGTGGACTGATTTATGCTTTTCTTGCCGGGTCTTTAGCTCTCATGGGAGGCATCATACGTTATGCAGGACTTTTTCAAATAGTTACTGATAGTCTTGAAGGCAGGCCGGTAAGTGTCCGTGGAACGGCTTTGAGAATAGCACCATTAATACCTAAGCTCTTCAGGATTAGTTTATTGGCCATTCTTGCCACTTTTATACTGTTGATGCCACTTATAGCAGGATGGGGAGGTATCTATGTGTATTTTTTGGAAGGTCATGATATAAATTATTATTTCACAGTCAATCCCCCTGAATGGGAAAATGCGCTTATCGCCGCCGGTATTTGGTTCTTGGCCTGGTTCATAGGGGCAGGCTGGATGTTTTGCCGGTCATTGCTGGTATTACCTGCTTTTCTCTCAGGTGAGCCTTCTATCCGTGATGCCATTAATCAATCCTGGAATTTATCACAGAGCCAGGCACATCACTTACTGCTTTTAATGGGAGTTACCCTAGGTTTATGGCTTATAGCCAGCATAACCCTGGATGCATCGTTTCTAATATCAGCGGGATTTATTATTGAATGGGTCGCGGCTATTACCACATCCCTTCGAACTCTGGTTTTGGTAATAGGCTTATATACTATAAGCACCATTGCAATGGGGGCGATAATGGGTTTCTTTGGATTCTCACTGGCCGCAACCATTCTTACCAAATTTTATTATGATAACGCCGGAATAAAGGTTGATACACAAGCCTCGCATAAGCTACGTCGCTTGCCTGCGCAATCAATAGTATATACCCGTTATTGGCTCACGCCCTCCAGGATAATTCCACTCAGCATCTTTTTATTTTCCGCTAGTCTGGCTTTGAGCAACTATATGCTTGAGCAGATACCGGAACAGCATCCGGTTGATATTATCGCACATAGAACAGGCCCTCCTTCCACCCCGGAAAATACACTATCAGCTCTTGAGGTTTCAATTGCCATAAATGCAGATTATGCTGAAATAGATGTTCAGCTTACCGGCGATGGAGTTGTAGTTTTATCACATGATATTGATTTGATGCGTGTTGCCGGTGATTCCAGGCGCATCTCAGAATCCAATTATGCTGATCTTAGGAATGTTATTCAACTTCCTGATGATGGATCACCACCTTCTGAACGCAGATTGATATCCCTACTCGAATTTTTGGATAGAGCAAAAGGGAGGATAAAGCTATTAATTGAATTAAAATATTACGGGTATGAGCCCGAACTTGCTAGTAAGGTTGTTGCTCTGATCCAGAAAAAAAATATGGAAGATGATGTAGCAATGATGTCTATGAACCTGGATGCCATCAAGCAATTATCACAACTTGCGCCTGCCATTCCCAGAGGATATGTTTCTGCATTAGCGGTTGGGAATATGACACTATTGCCTGTAGATTTTTTGGCTATCACTCATCAGCGTGTGAATCCCCATCTTATCCGGACTGCAAAACAACAGGGCGTCAAAGTTTATATATGGACGGTTAACCGGGCAGATCTAATGGCTGATATGATGGAACTTGGTATACATGGAATCATTACTGATGATCCTGATCTGGGAGTACAAGTAAGGGAAGAACTTAAATCTATGACCCCTGCTGAAAGGCTACTTCTTAGATTCCGTAAGGTATTTTCTGAAGATATTCTAAATCAGGGGCCTTAAAAACCTTTAGAAAGGATAAAAGGTTTATTTGACAGTCTTTGAATTATGGCCTTAGCTGGACTTTCGATATATCGCCCTTAATTCATCCTTTCTGTTTTTATGGGAATGGGTAACTTTATAATTAACTCCCGCAATGAGGAAAAAACTCAATACGACTCCCCCAAATACCCATGAAAGGTATGTTTCTTTGAAGTGTATAGCGCGAGGTTATCCTGTTTTCCGCAAGGGTTAAAAATATTGATGTAAGTTACTGATAATTAGTGGT
>JBBDQY010000015.1:0-11825 GCA_040905745.1 Balneolales bacterium | reverse complement strand
CGCATTCTTATTTTGCATACCGACTTGTGCGGACGGCTTCAACTTCTTTAGCAATCTCAGCTGGATCAGGTGCTAATTCAGAATGAGACCTAAGTTTATTTAACACTCCGGCCAAACCTTCCTTTTGCGGTTCTCGAATAGCAATCAGTTTCAAGTCTGCTAAATCTTTCAGAAGCTTTCGTGCTTTAGGGTTTAATATGTCGACTTTTACGGTATCCATACTTAAATGTACAAAAAATGATTGGTTATTGAAAAATATTGGGATGTTGAATGAAAACGCATGATCAAAGGCTGATGTTGCGATATGATAAATGGAGCAAATACAAGCTTTTGTACCATTTTAAAAGGTTTTTTTTGCGGTGGACCCGGAGCTTCTTAGGTTATTGCTTAATAATGAACGCTTGAAGCAGCACTTCTTCCGTGACATTGATGGTATGTTGGTATTCGACAAAATTGAATTCCAGGTGTAAGCTTCCCTGAAGTTTGACCATTTGAAATTAGAGAAAAATCTTTAATTTCACGCACATGAAAAAGTCACGATTTAACGAAACGCAGATCATCAGTATTCTTAACAAGCAGGAAGCTGGGATGAAGGTTGGTGATATTTGCCGCGAACATAGTATCAGTGATGCCACCTTTTATAACTGGAAAGCCAAATATGGGGAATGAGCGCCAGTGAACTTAAACGGGTTAAAGAACTGGAAGCTAAAAATGCCCGGTTAAAAAAATGTATGCCGAACTGAGTCTGGTTCACCATGCATTAAAAGATGTAATGGAAAAAATTTTTTAAGTCCTGAAGAGAAGGGAGAATTGGTCACAGATGGTAGTGTTTCAAAAAGTGTGTCCGGGCACCACTGTGCAGGAATGAATTGTCAAGGTACTGAATCCTTTGATTCAATTCATCCCCTCCGGATCCGGAGGGGATGAATTTTTAAACAGTTGTTTCTCATAATTCATTTTCGGAAGCTTTCTCTCATAGGCTGGTTGATCCATAGCCACATGACCTAACAGAACCAGTACGGAATCTTCATCAGGCATGCTGCTACGATTTTTCAGTACCCCTCTAAACTTTCGGTTCAAACGCTCAATCCAGTTGGTGGTGTAGATCATCGAACGAATGCGATAATCAAAATCCAGATACGTAAAACCATTGCGGTAGCGCTGTTCATTAGCCAGTTTTCTGAATACCCGGTATCGGTCTTGCCAATGTTCACACATGGCCTGCCATCGCTGCCAGCCCTTCTCCTGAGTATCTTCGGGGTTATCTGTGCGAAATACCTGACGCAAATCCTCAGCCAACTCCTGTTTATCACCACTGCGTACCCGTGCTAGCAGTCCTCGTTTGATATGGGTGACGCACCATTGTACCGGTGTACCCGAATACACCTGACTGACGGCATTGTCAATTCCACTCAACCCATCGGCGACCAAAAGCCCAACATGGTTCAGACCTCGTTCTCGCAGCTTCTCCAGCACCATCTGCCAACCGGTACACTTTCACTGGGGAAATGCACCACAGCGAGTACTTCTCGCTTTCGCTCTGGAGTGACTCCCATGACCACATAAAAGGCTTCATTAGCCACACTCTGGCGGCGCACCTTGATCTGTATGGCATCAATGAAGATGACCGGATAATACCCTTCCAGCCGGCGCTCCAGCCAACGGCCAACATCCTCGCGCATCCATTCGATCATCCGTGAGATAGTTGAGGGACTATAACTGCGTCCATACAGATCTTCAAATACCCGGGCGATCTGACGCTGCGTAAACCCCTGGCTGTACAAAGCACTGACCATCTGATCGATCTCCGCTTGCTGGCTGCGCAGAAGAGCCAGTACTTTTGGATAAAATTCACCATTGCGGTCTCTGGGAATGCGAAGCTCCAGAATACGGCCTTGTCCATAAGTTTTACCGTACCGATAGCCGTTAGCCTTGTTTTCAGACATACGCTCCAGTTCCACGCTGCGTTCTGACTTCATCATGGCATTAAGCATCATTTCCATCACTTCGTGTAGACCATTATCACGTTTGATATGATTGCCAATCAGGGTTTTCAATTGTAACTTGGTTATTTCCATTTAGGGCTCCTTTTTTTTGTGTTTTGTTTTTTAGCGATTCAAAACTACACAATGGAGCCCTAATTTGTTACCCCACAGACACACTCAATGAATAACTATCCATTCCCACTGAGAAAGCAAGATACAAAAAAAGCCGTTTAAAACAACTTTAAACGGCTTTTTGAGGGTGTACCGAAGGCGGGACTCGAACCCGCACGAGCAAGCTCACACGTCCCTGAAACGTGCGCGTCTACCAATTCCGCCACTTCGGCAGTAACCTGTATAATTTATGAGTAATTCAAGTTACATACAAGGCAATTCAGGACTTGGATGCAGCAGCGAATGCAAATTTGTGGCACATGCGGTGCCGGAATTGGTGATGGTGGCTAGAAGCCACAGACTCCAATAATACCTATGATCGATCAAGCCAAAAGGTTCAATAACAAAGAACTTTGATCCCATATAATTTCGGGGCTTTAGGGCTTGGTGTGCATTATAGGCTACCACAAGTAAGGGAGGCCAGATACTTCAATTGACATTGGATGAACGGAACGTTTCAGGAGGCAGCAATAGGAGCAAAGGTTAACTTTTCCGCCTTTCTTAGACGGCTACTGAACGGGTAAACTAAGAACGAGGTGGGGAATAACATGCTTTTATAAATTGCTCACGGAATTCTACATCCACATGCCTGTTATAATTATGAATTTCTTTTCATAAATCTACAAAATAAATGCCTCCATGCGAAAAAAGGTAATGACATTAATATGAGGCCTCACCAGCCAGCTTAATGGTGAATTGGATGTTCAGCAAAATGGAGGTACAACTTTTACAATAAAATTTAAAGCTAAATCTCTTCTATTAGTACCTTCCTTATTTGATTTTTTCAGAGTATTCTCTCTGTTTTATCTATTGCCTGTATAAAAATAACCGATTGAGAAACCTGCGGTAAAAACACCCTCTTTGCTGTAACCAATTTGAGGGCCATAAACAAAGCCGGAGGCATTGTCTGCTTTATGTTGATAAACATCCAGGCCTACATTAAAATTAGTATCAGTTATAAAATCCTGCCCCCCATCTGCCAACACACGGCTAATATTAAAATAAGGTGTCATTCTGTAAAGATTAGTTGAGTGTGTTTTATGCAAACCTACCAATATTGCAAAGCTATTGATACTTTGCGGTAATCTTTTAATAAACCTTACCTTGGAATGACTATAGGCAAGTCCAAAATGTAAGTTTAAAATCCTCTCTTGAGAGTTTTCTGCCAACATCAGAAAGGGGACAACTTGAGAACCGCTCGCAATTTCATCACTTAAAAGTACAGAATGTGTAATCCCCAAATCCAGTGAACCACTGGTTATGTTACCACCGTATGCGAGTCCTCTTATCACACCGGAATCATGGAATTGGTTGGCAATATGAACATTTCCTCCAAACATTATACCCTCTTCTCCTTTATTCAAATTCAGAGCTTGCCCTTGAGCGGATGTCAGGCCCAAGACAAATAAATAAATGAGAATTGTAGACAGATGCTTCATGAGGACTCCCTAATTTTATGAAAGAAAATTAATGTCGAAGTAAATATACCCTTTTATAATCACCTAAGGGGAACAAAACTATATGTAGGGGTAATTGTATTCTATCTTGATCAGCCTTACGGATGGTTCATCTTCTTTCAGACAACTCCATATCAAAGCCATATCAAGCCCATATCAACTCCATATATTCATGGCTTTGATATGGATTTGATATGGCTTTATAGTGTATATTATATAGGCCATCAAGGCTGTGTGTAAAACCTTAACTTTCGTTACTTTCTACTTTTAATGGCACGACTTAAGGATGGCATTAGAGGCTACCGGTACGTGATTAATGTGGTTTTCTCCAGCCGCAACGGAAAACCTTTTATCCGGTTATTGAATGTAGATGCGTTATACATCAGCAAATGCTTGTTTTATTGCCATCCTCCACCAAGGGCCCTGTACAGCTCCACGACCGAATCAAGGCGGTCAAAGCGGGCATCAATAAGATTTAATTGAGCATTCAATGCATTTTCCCTGGCTGTTAAAACTTCCAGGTAATTTATAAGGCCGTTTTCCAAAAGCTCTTCCGAATGCTGTGTGGCAATCTCATAGGCTTCATGTTCCTGTGAGTTAACCTCAATTTTCTCCCCGGCGGCTTCATAGGAGAATATGGCATCGGAAACCTCCCTGCTGCCATGTAAGATAGCACTCCGGAAATTGAGATAAGCCTGTTCCTCCAGCGAGTGGGCTACTTCCACTTGAGTACGCAAACGTCGGCCATTAAAAACCGGCTGGGTCAGTGATCCTATTACATTGGCAAACAAAGAATTTATGCTTAACAATTTATCAATTTCCAGACTTTGCAAGCCACCCGTCGCGGATATATTGAGAGAAGGGTATAGGTTGCTTTCGGCAACATTTACAAGTTCAAAAGCATTGATCAGGTTGTATTCAGCGGCAATCACATCCGGTCGGTTACGTAATAATTGCACGGGGAAACCGGCATTCAATTCCTGAGTTATAACTTGCTGACCTAATTGATTTCGATCTATACCTTGCGGAGCCTCACCCAATAAAATAGACATGGTATTTTCCAGAAACTTAATATTTGTTCTTATATCGATCAGTAAAGATCTGGCCGAATATAACTGCGCTTCCGTTTGTTTTACCCCAACCTCGGTAACATAACCGGCATCTTTTAGTGCTTTGGTGGTTTCCAGGCTGCTTTCACGATTGGCAATGGATTCTTCCGTAATCCTTTTTTGCTCGTCAAGTGCTAGTAATTGATAATAAACGGACGCGATATTGGCGATTAGTTCCGTTTTTACAGCCTGGTGAGCTGCTACGGTTTGCAGATAGGAAGCTTCAAATGCTCTTTTATTGCTTCTTATCTTTCCCCAGATATCGGCCTCCCACGACAGGGTTCCGGAGAGATCAAATTGGGTCATATCCCCACCGCCCAACTGGCTATTTTCTGAATTCTGCTGATGTCTTACCTGTCCGCCTACATTCAGCTGAGGATATTGAGCAGATCTACCTTGTCTAAAATAGGCTTTAGCCTCTTCAATTTGCTGCAATGCAATTCGAATATCAATATTATTCTGAAGACCTTCTTCAATAAAGCCGGTTAATTTATCATCTGTGAATAGCTCCTGCCATGGGATAGCTGCAATGGTTAAACTATCCTCGGGAAGTTGATCTGTGCGGTAGTAAGAGACCTCATCTACCGCATCCGGACGAAAATAATTGCTTGCGGAGAAACATGATTGCAGGGAAAACAGAATTACGGGGAAAAAAAATAATTTATACACTGAGAACTTCTTCATTATCTACATGATCTTGAGAGTTATTATCGATAGGCTTTATTTCCGGCTCTCCCATAATTTTTTCTTGCAGCCACTGAAACAAAATAAATAGGATCGGGATCACGAAAATTCCTATGACCGT
Organism: Balneolales bacterium; assembly: GCA_040905745.1. Classification (GTDB taxonomy): domain Bacteria; phylum Bacteroidota; class Rhodothermia; order Balneolales; family Natronogracilivirgulaceae; genus JBBDMU01. Next base: position 6,298 of record JBBDQY010000015.1, on the reverse strand, counting down.
CCCTACCAGCAAGCCGCCCACGGCACCTGTGCCGATAGATCTGTTACCTGCCGCTCCGATACCACTTGCAAAAACCAAAGGCAATAATCCTATGATAAAAGCAAAAGAGGTCATTAGTACGGGCCGTAACCTTACTTTAGCCGCATCAAAAGCTGCTTTCTCAATAGAAAACCCAGCCTTCCGCCGCTGGATGGCAAATTCTACAATAAGAATGGCGTTTTTTGCCAATAAGCCAAGAAGCATGATTAAAGCAATTTGGAAATAAATATTCACTTCCAATCCGGCAAATTTCGTCGTTGCAAATGCTCCCATTACTCCAATCGGCAAAGATAAGATTACCGAGAACGGAAGCAGGAAACTTTCATATTGAGCAGCCAGAATGAAGAAAATAAACAGAATGCTCAACATGATAATAAAAGTCGTTTGAGCACCTGCAGATATCTCTTCCCTAGTCAATCCTGAGAAATCAATAGTGTAGTTACCAGGTAGCGCTTTGGCACTAACCTCCTGTACAGCTGTAATAGCGTCGCCGGAAGAATATCCTGGGGCCGCTGCCCCATTAACACCAGCTGAATTGAACAGATTAAAACGTGTCACAGCTTGTGGGCCATACACTCTTTTCAGTGATACAAATTCAGTGATTGGAGCCATCTCTCCATTGTCATTCCTAATAAAAAGTGCGTTAAGATTATCTGTATTAGCTCTGTCTTGCGGTAAAGCCTGAACGTAGACCCTGTATTGTTTACCGAAACGGGAGAAATCTGCCGCATACATTCCCCCTATATAACCTTGTAATGTGGCAAAGATGTTGCTGATCGATACGCCAGCTTCTTTTGCTTTCGGAACATTCAATTCAATTTCATACTGTGGATAATTGGTGTTAAAAGAGCTTTGGGCGTATGATATTTCAGGCCGTTGCATCAATTGCTCCAGATAATCCCGTGTTACCTGGTCCAGGTCGGTGAAATTACCGCCAAACCGGTCTAATACATTAAGCTCAAATCCCGCAGAGGCACCAAAGCCCGGTACGCTAGGCGGTGCAAAAAAGGTTATATTGGCATCTGAAATTGTATTGCCCAGCGCAAATAATTGCGCTGTTATGGCATCAACGGACATTGTTTCGTCGCGCTCATCCCAGGTATCCAGCTTAATGAAACCAAGGGCATTATTACTGCCTGCTCCTGACATCATACTATAGCCATTCACCATAGAGCCGCCGACTACTCCTGGTATTTCTTGCATCCTTGAGCTTAATTCTTCAGTAACACCAACGGTGCGATCTAAAGATGCTCCTGCGGCAAGTTCAACGTTAACAAAAATCATCCCCCGGTCTTCATCGGGTACGAAACCTGTTGGAGTCGTAGAAGCAGCCCAATAAATTACTCCTATGGAAGCCAGTAAAATAACTGCCGTTATCCACTTATGCTTGAATAAAAAAGCCAGCGATTTCACATATTTGCCTGTAGTTACCGTAAAGGCTGTGTTGAAAGCTGTATAGAATCGCTGTAAAAGACTTTTCTTTTCGTGCTTTTCATTCTGATGAGGTTTAAGGAACAGTGCACATAAAGCCGGACTTAATGTCAATGCATTTACGGCTGATATACCAATGGCCACAATTAACGTGACCCCGAACTGCTCATAAAACACACCTGTTGGTCCAGTGATAAATGTTACGGGAATATAAACGGCACCCATCACCAGCGTTATAGATATGATAGCCCCGGTAATTTCATCCATAGCCTGATAAGCAGCTATTTTGGCGCTTTCGGCACCATTTTCCAGTTTGGCATGTATGGCTTCAACCACCACAATGGCGTCATCTACTACAATTCCAATGGCCAAAACCAAGGCAAACAAGGTTAACAGGTTAATGGAATACCCAAATAAGCCCAGGAAGAAAAAAGTACCGATTATGGAGACCGGAACCGCAATTACAGGTATAAGCGTAGATCTAAAGTCCTGAAGGAATATGAATACCACTAAAAACACCAGAATAAATACTTCAAGAATCGTTGTAACCACCTTGCTTATAGAAGCATTTAAAAATTCATTGGTATCAAAATTAACCATCACAGATAACCCTTCAGGGAAATCTGCTTCCAGTTCATTCATTGTTGAATGAATGTTTTCAATAATTTCCTGTGCGTTTGACCCCGGAGTTTGATATACAGCCATACTTACTCCAGGTTGCCCATTAGTGAAAGAAATCACATTATAGCCCTGGGCGTCCATCTCTATTTCGGCAACGTCTTTTAAACGCAAAAACTGTCCATTGTCTAGAGCTTTGATGATGATATCCTCATACTCTACCTCAGTATTATACCTGCCGCCATACGTAATCACATATTCAAAGGCTTCAGCATTATTCTGACCTAAAGCACCTGCTGCAGCTTCCAGGCTCTGTTCGTTAATGGCAGCTGTTATATCAGAAGGCATTAAATCATAGGTAGATAACTTTTCTGGTTGAAGCCATACGCGCATCGCGTAATTCTTGGCTCCAAATACACTTACATCGCCAACACCATCAATCCTTTGCAGCTCTGGAAGCACATTAATGTTCAAATAATTCTGAATAAAGGTAGCGTCATAATCTTCATTTTCAGACAAAACCGTTAAAAACATCAGCGAGCTGGTTTGCTGTTTTTGAGTTGTAATGCCAGATTGCGTTACCTCACCAGGCAATAAAGGAGTAGCCCTGGCTACCCGGTTCTGAACATTAACTGCAGCGATATCGGGATCAACACCTTGTTTGAAAAATACCTGTATGCGGCCACTTCCGTTATTACTGGCTGTTGAGGTTATGTAATCCATGCCCTCAACACCGTTAATCTGCTCTTCCATAGGTATAATAACACTTTCCAGCACGGTCTCAGCATTCGCGCCGGGAAAATTAGCAGATACCTGAACAGTAGGAGGAGCAATATCGGGATACTGGGTAACAGGTAGGGTAGATAGCCCCAGGATCCCCAGAATTAGTATGATTATCGAAACGACCGAGGAGAATACTGGTCGGTCTATTAGTTTTTTGATCATTATAAATTCTATTTAAAGACGATATTCAACGAATTGGCAATACTCTCAAAATCTACTAGATCCGGTTGTATAGGCGTATTATTACGAAGCCCCCCTAAGCCCTGAGCTACAATTTTGTCCGGATTCTATTCCTGAAGCTACAATCACCAAATTGTTTATCCTGTCTTTTACTTCGATTGAAGTTGATACGGCCAGAGTATCCCCCTGTACCTGATAAACATACACCCTGCCTTGCTGTTCAAATGTGCTGGCTTCCGGTACAACCACAGCCTCTTCGTATACTTTAGGAATCCTGATATTGCCGCTGTTACCATTAGCTAATATGCCACTAGGATTGGGAAATGCCGCTCTGAAACTTACTGTTCCGGTAGATTTACTAACCTGCCCGGTAACCGTCTCTATTTCACCTTTTTCCTCATAAACTTCACCATTAACCAACAGCAATTCTACGGGCGGGAAATTTTTTATTTTATCGGAGAGGTTATCGCCTTCGGTAGTTCGAATAAAGTTCAGGTAATCCTTTTCGTTCATGGCGAAGAAAGCATATACGTTATCTATGTCCGAAACCATCGTTAAGGAAGTGGCATCATTTGGACTTACTAAAGCACCTTCTCTAAAAGAAATAGAGCCGACATATCCGTCGACTGAACTTTTTATAGTCGCATAGCCAATATTGGCATTTATACTGTTAAAGCTGGCTTTTGCCTGAGAAAGCTTTGCCTTTGCCGTTTCCAGCTGCACGTTACTGATGATATCTTTTTCCACCAGAGGAATCAGCTTATTCACCTCTACCTGTGCTGCATTTACATTTGCTGCAGCCGCCTCGGCATCCTCGGTCAAAGATGCCGTTTCCAGTTTGAAAAGTGTCTGGCCTTTTGTAACCTTCTGCCCCTCATCAATAAGCACCTCTGTAATATATCCTGAGGTTTTAGCTCTGACCGCACTATTAACGGTGCCTTCTATGCTTACCGGATAAGTCGTATAACTGGTAACGGTTTTAAGAGGTACTTCAACAACCGGATAGGGTTTCAACCCCTCTGCCTGTTCCTCTTGTTCAGCAGGTTGACAGGAAATAAATAAAAATATAATTAATATATAGCCGGGGTAACTGAGTAATTTCATTGTTTGCTAATGGGTCACTATGATTATTGGTTGTTTTCTAGTAATAATGAGATGCTTATTAGCCGGTAAAAGAACCGTAATAGGCCAAATACTGCAAGTTCATTTTTTTAAATGGGAGTAAGTCTGAATAGTTATGCGACTAACAAATGTTCAGTTTCTGGAAATACCATCCCAAAACAATTCTACAATTTGCTTCAATTCATAATCAGCAAGGGGATTCTCACCATATATATTTAATTTGGCGGTGGTGGCGATGCTGCCTAAGGTAAGAATTTTCAAAATTTCTGGTTTAATGGATTTTATATATCCCTTTTCGATCCCATCAATAAAAAAAGACTGAAGCTGACTTTGAGCATGAGGATATTTTTTATTTGAATTATATGGGGAATTCACAAATTGCTCGAAAAAGATAAGAACATTAGTATTTTGAATATAAAAATCATACAACTTAGTATATATGTTAAAGAACGTTTCTTTATAGGAAGCATCTTCAGCCAAAGTTGTATCTATAATCTCTATCATCCTGCATCTGTTGTAGGCAAATAGTTCACAGATTAGCTCATCTTTGCTATCAAAATAATGGTAAACAGTACCCGCGGCGACACCGGCATTTTTTACCACCAAACTAATGGGAGTTCCATGAAACCCATTTGTTTTAATAAGCTCCAGTGTACTTGCAAATATGGCCTTTTTTTTATCTGAAATAGGTGTCATTGACTATCTAAAGCGATTGAACATTCATTCGGAGTGCCAAACATAGGGTTTTTTTTAGAAGTCTCCAATGTTTAAAAAAATAGAAGTGTAAAAAGATATTTTCCATCCTAACCCAAATGTAAATCGCAAAACATAAGGAAGCCCTTTTTGAAGTTTTACATCCTATTCTTTACGCATAGGTATTCATATTGAAAGCTATCCTGGAATTTCTTTCATATTCATCGATCTTTGCTCTGAAATTCTATAACGGCTTTTGTGCCATTGTTTCTGTACATCTTAATGGTTGCATTTAACTGTCTTGACAGCCCATAAATCAGGTTCATGCCGAGGGTTTTGCTGTTGTTTGCATCAATATCTTCCGGCAGCCCCACGCCGTTGTCTTCCACAATCAGCCGGTATTTATTACCGACTTGTGTGAACATTACCGTAATACAGCCCTCGTCGCTATTTTTAAAGGCATGTTCATAGGCATTGATAAGGAGTTCATGGATGATTAGCCCACAGGGAACGGCTTTTTCTATATCGAGAAAGACGTCTCTTGTCCGGATGTGGGTCTGAATATCAGATTTCGGCTGAATAAGTGCTTTGATCATACCATCGAGTTCTTTAATGTAGGACTTCATTTCAATGGCCGCGAGATTTTCACTCTGATAAAGCATTTCATGGATTATAGCAATCGAGCGAATCCGGTTCTCGCTTTCCCGGAAGATTCTTTTAGTATCTTCGTCTTTTAAGGTGTCGGCTTGCAAGGAGATTAAGCCGGTGATAACGGCCATATTGTTTTTAACCCGATGATGAATTTCCTGAAGCATGTATTCTTTTTCCGTCAGCGAATCCTTAAGCTTCTTTTCATAGCGTTTTTTTTCGGTGATATCCCGGAAAGTTGTCAGCTTAAAGGATTTTTTTTCCGGATCGGTCACTAGAATACCGATAACCATCACATCAAGGATCTTTTTATCTTTACGATACAGCCCGGATTCTTCTTCCGTATCAATACCGTCTTTAAATTTGCGGTAATTCTGCATCGCCTTTTTCCGTTTTTCAGGTACAACATTGACGGTGAACGGTTTGCCTAAAAGTTCCTTTCGGCTAAAACCGCTCATACGGCAATACGCATCGTTGACTCGGTATATGATGCCCTCGTCATCGGTCAAGATTACTCCGGCTCCGGGTGATTCAAAGAACAGTTCTTTGAGCTGCTCGCTTTTCGCAAGGTCACGCTGGGCTTTTCTTTCAGCGGTAATGTCCAGGGTGCTGCAAGAAACCACATCCACTACATTTTTATTTTTGTGGGATACGGGGGTATAATTATACCGGAACCAATATATTTCCCCTTTTTTTCCCGTAATAGTCTGTATGCCGCTCACCGTCTCACCTTCGAAGACCTTATCCAAATCGTTGCGGAAGGTCTCCGCGTTTTCAGCCGTTA
>JBBDQY010000014.1:0-58166 GCA_040905745.1 Balneolales bacterium | reverse complement strand
GGCAGGATTGCCTGATGTGAACACCCGGATTATTTTTTATCCTTTTCGCAAAATATTTCAATCATGTTTCCATCCGGATCAGAGATGAAAAGAAAACGGCTGTTCTTCCGGTTTGCCGGGCCACTTAGTATAGTAACATCATTCTCCCTGAAGTATTCTGTCAGCTCGTCCACTTTCTCATAACTCTCAACAGTGAAACCGAAATGATCAACCCGAAAATCTTTTGATCCGCGGTCATAACTTGTTTCAGCTTCCACAAGCACCAAAGAATCACTTCCTATCCTGTAAACGGCCATACTCCGTCCCATCTTTTTCTCCAGATCAAATTGAAGTATATCCCCATAGAATTCTTCGGCCCTATTGATGTCATTTACCCGCAATGTTATATGATTAATACCGTTTACTGACAGTTTATTCATGTATTTAAGCTTTCATACTTATTATGGTTGGAAGTGACGTGCTTAATATTTTATGATGAATCTAATTTTTGCTTGCTTAAATTAAGCATAGCAATGGTATAAAAAAAGGTAAGTAGCTTATGCCTTTCTTTTACGATTGCTAACTAGTTCATATGTTCATAATTACCCAATTTAGAGTATAATTATTACAAAACTTTATATCGTAGCCACCCCCATTGGCAATCTGGATGATTTTTCTGAAAGAGCTATCCAAACTCTAAGGGATGCAGATGTTATTGCTTGTGAAGACACACGAACTTCATCAGTCCTTTTACGTCATTATGGTATTGAAAAGCCTACAATGGCTTTTCACCAGCATAACGAACACGCAAGGGTAACAAGACTAATGGAAATGTTAAGAAGTGGACAAAACGTTGCTCTTATATCTGATGCCGGTATGCCCGGTATCTCTGATCCGGGTTTCCTGGCTGTTCGGGCTGCACATCAGGAAGGAATTCCAGTTGTCACTATTCCGGGGCCATCAGCAGTTTTATCAGCCCTTGTTGCCAGTGGCTTACCCTGCGACCGATTTGTATTTGAAGGGTTTTTACCTCACAAAAAGGGCCGGAAAACCAGACTGACAGTGTTATCCACAGAAGAGAGAACGATCATATTATTTGAAAGTCCACATAGGATTATAAAACTTCTTGATGAAATCATACATCATTTTGGTCCTGACCGTCTTGTTGCCATTGCACGTGAATTGACGAAAAAATTTGAAGAAGTCATAAGGGTATCAGCTAAACAAGCCAAAGACATTTTAAGTGAACGGCCTTCAATTAAAGGTGAAATTGTAGTTGTTATCGCAGGTAAAGATTATGTTGAACAGACTGATAAAGATGATAAGGCTTGATTATGGATTCATTTAACTATTATTGGAATCATAAGTGGATTTTGAGTATCACGGCAGGCATTCTGCTCGGACTGAGTTTCCCTCCATTTCCTTTCCCTTTCTTTATGGTTCCGGCTTTTGTCTTATTTATGCGGGTTAATGATTTAAGCAATTCATACCGTGATGCAGCTTATGTTGGGTTTGTGGGATTCCTGGTATGGAATATTATAGCAACATACTGGCTGTTAATTGCAACGGTGGTTGCAGGCATACCTGCTATTATAGCGAATTCTATTCTTATGACCATTCCATTGGCCATTATGCGTCTGGCTCAGCAGCGGCTCAAACAGCCCTATTTAATTGCGTTTCTGCAAGCATCAGCGTGGGTAACCTTTGAGTTCCTGCATCATAGATGGGATCTTGCGTGGCCATGGCTTACCTTGGGCAACGGATTTTCCAATGCTATCCATTTTATTCAGTATATCTCCATAACCGGTACACTAGGCATTAGTTTCTGGGTAGTCTTATCAGCCTCTTTATTGTATTTCATTATCAGGAATCCATTACGTCAAGTAGTAATTACAACTTCACTAGCCTTTACTTTACCTCTTCTAATCTCACTAGGCATGTATTGGAGCTTTAGTGATGAACCAATTGATCATATAGAGGTTGCAGTCATACAACCAAATTATGATTCTTATTTGGAGATGGCAGGGTATTCAAACCCGTATGACCCATTGATTGAACTACTGGAAATCACCGATTCCATAAAAACGGATCAAACTGACTTCACCCTTTGGCCTGAAAATGCTTTGATCGGGAATGTTGAATTGGGATATCCCTCCAGAATCGACAATCTCATTATGGATTATACTAGTATGTGGGATTTCCCTGTCATAAGTGGAGCCACTGTTATTCGATATTATGATGAAGATGAACTACCCCGCCTATATCGTGGTTTATACCGTGACATGCCCTATAATGTGTTTAATGCTGCAGTCGCCCATTACCCTGATAGTACCATCACCCATTACGAAAAAGGGAAATTAGTTCCTTTTATTGAAAGATTACCTTTTGTAGATTTTCTTTCCAGGCTTGATTTTTTAGGAATTAATTGGGGAGCGATCGCTATTTTTGGTAAAGGAATTGACCGTACTTTATTTGATATAAATGGTTATCAGGTACCGGCTTTAATTTGCTATGATTCGGTCTACCCCGATTGGGTAAGGCAATTTACACTTGAAGGGGCCGATATCCTCACCGTGATTACCAATGATGGGTGGTGGGGAAATTCGAGTGGCCATATTCAGCATTTTGATTACGCCCGGCTCCGCGCTATAGAAAACAGAAGAACGGTTATTCGTAGTGCCAATAACGGCCTATCCGGAGCAATTGGCCCTACGGGTGAGGTTCATGTTAAAACAGAATACTGGACTCGCGATGGTTTCGTATATAAGGCGAATTTGTACGACACACAAACATTTTATACCCGTCATGGAGATTTAATTGGGTGGATTAGCATGTTTTACACAATAGGTTTCTTATTTTTCCATATTGTAACCGGAAGGAAATTATGATCCCAACCCCTTATACACCTTACCTAAAATAGTGTTGCACAAAGTATTTAGACAGCATAGCATAACTATCTACCTTCTCTGCCCCCCCCTACCTAATTAGATCGTATTGATACCACGATGTTAAATCGTATATCCTGGTCTATTCTTGGATAGATTCCGCTTGATTTAGGAATAACCTGACGATATGAATATTCGAAACCGGCTGTAACAGTCTGCGAGAATTGGTATTTAAAACTTGGTGTTACTTGTATCCTTGCATCTCCTTTCTCCTCAGGTGGTTGGGGAACATATTGGGTTACATCCTTAAGAAGTTGGCCGGGGGGTGCCTGAAGAGCATCACTCAAATCCTGGTTAAGTCGATAAATCAGGTTAGTGTCTTCAGAATAAGAGATTGTAAGGTTCATATCTATCTGATTGTTGAGCCGTCTAAAAAATGGCAATCTGAATCCCCTCTTGGAATATCCTGCGGTTAACCTGAGGCCTTGAGATATACGCTCGTTTATATTGTTATTCGATAAACTGAAACTAGTGATCTTGCTGTAATCATACTGTAAGTTTGTCCTCATATTATTTTTCCAGGTTAAATTCAGGCCTACCAATGGACTGAATTTTTTTTCAAGGGTGATGGTACTGGCATCATATCCCTGCCTTTCATAGGCAATTTGATAGGCCCCAACCGGACGAGACAGCATGGCACCGGCATCAGGATTTAAGCTCCAACCCAGACGATAACTGCCTGAATAGGTATGATTGATCGTCGCTCTGGACAAAAATGTGGATAAAAAAGATACTTTCTTCTCCCATCCTGACCAGGTAACCTGCCAATTAGGAAGCGGAACAGGGGAAAAACTTCGTTTTCCGATGGGGCCACTGCCCACCCCAATATATGAATTTCTAAAATCCTGCTGTAAGCTTCCCGCTGTAAGGATGGTGTTCTTTTCATCGCTGCCGTCTATAACTGTTCCTGAATTTATAGCGTCGAAAGCTTTTTGAAGTTGACTCTGGAACAAGTCAAGGTAGTCGCCGCCGAATGCCCACACCGAAGACGAAACGTCGCCTGATTGGGTGAGCCTTGATGTTACTCCGTCCGGCGTAATTGATTGCGTAATATTATTGGTTTCATTCCAGCTAGTGGTCCAGTTTAAAGTCACATTTATGTCCCTGATTGGTTTCAGGCCACTTCTAATATTAATATTATCAGTTGATGTGCGTTGGGATGTGAAATCAATTTGCTGGTCGGGTTGGATAAGCTGGCCGGTAGGGATCTCATTTTCCAAACCTATCCTGTATAGAAATGTAGGAGAAAAAGAAGCATCTCTTTCATTGCCAAACATATGGTAGGGCTGAGAACCTCCCCCATAGCCCCCTTGTGAGGATGATCCGGTTTTCGTATAGCTTATATTCAAGTTCTGCAAACTAAGAGCTGACAAAATAGCTTTACGGCCGTAATATTTCAGATCTTCTTTTAAATCAGGTCCCCCTGTTGTTTCGGCAGGCTGATCCGGTGGAGTTTCAGGCACTTCTTCTCCCATTTCTATAGCCCTTTCCCGGGCTTCCCTTTGTTCCCTTAGTTTTTCACGTTCCCTATTTCGTTCTTCCTTAGCTTGATTCCTGCTTCTTAATTCTGCTTCATCAGCTTTTTTTGCTGCCAGATACAGTGGTATTTTATCAAGTAGCGTTTGAATGCGAATCTCAGGGTTATGATCCAGGTTGAAACTGTTACTCAATCCGGCTCCTTGATTCGTTCCTTTGGCTGAATTTCTCCAGTTAAATTGTCCCCGAAAACTGGTTGAATAATTAAACCAGTCGAGTGATTGTATTCTATTAAGCCGGGGTCGCCAGCTGGCCGTATAACTTTCCTGGTAATCGCTTCTCCGCGCACTTACCGAATCTGCCAGTAAGATATCACGGAATACCTCATGACTTGGCTTCAGCTGGAAATTAATATCATTAACGGGAGTTTCCCCCAAATCGTCAAATACAAAACTTGTATTTGAACTGAACGATGTACTTACCGTCGGTGTGGGGTTATAGTTGAAACCGTAATTTGATCTGTAGTTAAAGTTATGCTTTTGAGTGATGTCAGTAGGTTCATCTGTATATAACCGCCTTCGGCTCTCATCATAGGAACGATTTACAGTAGCAGCCGCATTGAAGGAAGACGGAACATAAGAAAATTTAAATCCAGATAATACACCCAGCAACGGCACATTATCCAAAACCGAAAATGGCCTGACAAAATTTACATTCCGGATACTCAACCTATAATTGATCCCTCCGCGATAATTCCAGCCATCCTGGAAAAAATATTCCGGATTACGTGCGTTTTTGACATTATAAACATAGCTCAACGAAGTGTTGTCTAAAGTGTATTGAGCTATTTTCTTTTGGGAATTTCTTTTGGAAATATTTGACAAACCGATCGAGTAATTCTCGGTAACGGAACGAATTTCATATAGGGTTTGACGGATCTCTTCTCTTTTTTCCTCTTCAGTTAACTCACTGGCATCTACAGCGATCTCAAAATCCTCAAATCGAATATCACCAAGCTGGGGAATATAACGGGGGGTAATCTGACTATGGTTAGCAGAAAAAGAAACAGGAAAATTCCACCCGTAGCGTTCGGGTATAAACCGGTGCATGTTCACGGTTGTTGACAGGTTGAAGTTTTGCTGCTCATTCTGCTGACGATCCTTTAACCTTGAATTGATACCGCCAAACCCATCTGTAGAATGGGTTACACTGCCATTTACCGTAGCAAAATCAGCCATTGTAATTTGGCTTTGCATATTGGCCTTCCAACCTTTTTGATCTTCAAATCCGGATACGCGTAACTCATTGACCCAAACCTCTGCATCTAATGAGGCAACTCCATTTGTTCCATTGATGTCTGAATGTGGATTTCGTATTCCAATACCTATTTCACTAACCTGGCTCAAAGAAGGTTCCCCAATAATAGCAATCGTCGTTCCATCAGGTGCATCCTGTGCCATATCTGAACGCTGATATAATTCTCCATGATCAAAATTATCAAGATCACGAGCCTGTTTTAGTTGATTCATGCTCGCCAGTACCAGATTAACTGAATTCTCATTGTATAACCATATTCTGTTTGCTTCATCAAGAATATTGGCGTTTTCAGAATCCTGTGAATTTGATAAGGAGGAAAATGATAAATTCGGATTGGTGGGAGTAATGGGCTGACGGTATTCGTAATAATTATCAGTGAGGTCATTACCAAAACGAAGCACTAATTCAATGTCTGACCGGTTTTCATACCCTTCTCCGTGAACAAACATCCTTAAATTTGAAAAATTGAGCATATTCAACTCATTCTGGTATAAACGGCGCACCAGGCGAACATCTCCGGACCGTAGATCTTCCACAGTAATCGACATGGATTGCTCATTTGCGAGGACCTGTTCTTGCTGGCCCCTATTCACAGATCGAATAGCCCCTTCGGGAATACGGTATGGGATTGGCTGGCGGTTCGAGTTTTCTTCAATATTAATCGTATTAACCTCAAATATCGTATTTGGATTAGCCTGGTCAGTAACATTCTCAGCTTTTCGCCATTGGTTACCCACAAGCTCAAACGTAGCGAAACGCATGGTAAAAGGTTGATTATACCCACTCATCCAAAAACGCAAATGGGATACCCTTTCCAGATTTTCAATATTCCCAACTTGTCGGGTAAAATCTCTCAGTGGTAAACGAACCAGGTACCAGCGATCATATTGCTCAGGCCCATCAACCTGATCTACAATAAAGCCTTCGCCAATTTTTAGGCTGCTTGTATCTGCCGGATTCCATGGGATTTCGTATTGATAATAGGAATTATCCCGGTTTACAGATGCCGGATTAATTAACCCTTCGGTATCCGGCTTATTTGTATTAGCCCGTGAATCCGGGCTTGATGTTGAATTGCCTTCCAAATATCCATACATACGATGGAAACGTTCATGTAAGGGAAGATTATGAACTTGCGGATCATCAAAGTAAATGTAGTCATCATTGGAGGGATCTGATATTATTCTATCCAACATTTCAGGATTATTTGCATAATCAGCGGCCATTTGGTCCATGAAGTCAACAAATAACTCCTGTTCTGTTTGAGTACCACTTCCACTACTGCCTACACCGTCAAAACCGACATCTTCTTCTTCCAATGTTTCCGTGGAAAATTGTCCGGTAAGATCACCAATCGACCTTGGCATATAGGAACGGCCATTAGGACCGATCTCCAGCGTTCTTCTGGCCAGCCCGTCCTCGGTGTTTAATCTGCCATTGATGATCACATCTTCTGAAACTCTTCCCAAATCGATATAGATGGTGCCCTCATAATCAGCAAGATCCTGACCACTTGGAGGTCGTCCATCAGGCAGAACGGGTTGCACCCAAAATTCAAGAAATTCATAATTACCCTGGGTCAGATTATCCTGCCCGCTTTGCAAAGGGGCGGTCATGCCTCCCCACATTCGGTCAGGTTGATTAACAAGCAGATCCCGAAGATCCAGATTATAATTGTATGGACCCCTGTCTTTCGGATTGTAGTAAAAATCCAGGGTTTGCAGAAATTCATCTTCCCGAGTCGCATCCCGGTTTGGGAAAACATCATTGGTGCGCACAACCATAGATTCAGCGGTTCGTTCAATTCCCCTTAACAAACTGGAGCTGGAGGGTAACATATACCAGGCAAATTTTGCCCGTAAATCAGAACGGCCAATCTGTGATCCCGGATCACTGGATACTTCAGCCTCTTCCATACTCATATCATATCCGGGTACGGCATGAGGAACTGCCGGAAGGTACCATCGTGTCGGAGACATAAAACGAATACTGTTTTTTGTTCCTTCAAAATCATCCAAAAATGAAAGTCCGCTGGATTCATCTGAATATAATTCACCCCGATCAATAGCTTGTTTTACAGCGGAAGTCTGTGAAATACCAGGCCGAAGTTGAGCAAACTCACCACTTAATCGGATGTTTGATTCTGCCCGAGTCTGTAACAAGGGTATCCAGTCTATGGCCCGGGTCAGCCACGGAGTATCGAAACGAGCCCGGCCGTCAAAACCAATAATACTGTTATTAATAGGTTCATCACCAATACGTGTCTTGTCTTGTAATGGATTTTCTTTAAGGCGGAACCATGTGCTGCCAAGTGCAATATCTTCATTTATAGCATATTCAGCCCGCATACCCATAAAAGTAGTTTGCTGAATCTGGAATAAGTTATTTTGTTCATATTCAATTTGAATATCCTGACCTGATTGCAAATAACGGTTATTGGTGATCAGGATATTACCCAGAGCATAATCTACCTCATAATCGACACCCTCGGAAAGTTCTACGTTATTGGCCCGAACTCTCACAGAACCTTCAACTAGTTGGAAACCCAGATAGTGACTGGCCTGCATCCCCCCTCGGGTTATACCACTGATACGGTAAAGATTATTTTTAGATTCCTCACGGGCATTGGTCTGAGTATTGGTGTATAAAGATTGAAATGCATTTTGATCAATAGCTTCTTCTGCTTCCTGCTGAGAAAGGCTGCTGTTATCATAAATCTCAGCGATGCGGTCACCAAAAGGCTCCAGATAAGGGAAAATAATCCTGCCTGTTGCAGCATCAAGCGTCCCTGTGCCAAAATCGACCTGGTTATCAGCCCCTTCTTCACCCTGTGAACCCACGCGGTCGAGTCCCAGATCCTGAAGCAGGATATTATTCAGACTTGGCAGACTGTTCGTTTCGACAGTACTTCCTGTAAAAAGTACTTCCAGTTCCAGATTTTCGCTATTTAAATTGGATGCACTAAGTGAGTATATATTTCTCATCATCAGATCCCAGGCTTTACTGCTTTGGGTCAATTTTGAAGGTCTGAGAAGCTTAAGGATCATCCTGTTATTATCACCCTGATTGATATCACCAACATTTACAAATTCATTACTTACGGGGTCACGATATTGGTAAGATACGGCAAGAGCCTGATTGGAACTAAGTCTTTGGTTAAGAGAAATATAACCCAAAGCTGCCTGGGCTGGATTCAGCGTGTAATCCTGCCCTTCGCGAAGCGGCACAAAATAACCTTCTTCATACTCATCACTGGACACCCCCAGCTCTGAGGCTTGTACAATCCGTTCCCGATCCCTGTATTGATTTAAAACTCCATCATCAAACCGGTCATGTTCGGGGTTGGGAAGCCCATATCCGCCTATAGGCTCTTCATTTACTCCTAAATCTACCAGGGCTAAACTAAGGCGTTGACCTTCTTCTTCTCCTCCGCCTATATTTATAACATACACATCCAGACGGGTGATATCGTATAACCGGCGTAGATTGTTGGGATTCGACATGGCCTCCTCAAAACCCTGTCTATTGTAAAAATCAAGAAAAAAGTGCCTGTCATCTTCGTACTGCGCCGGATTTAATTCAAATTCCGTTTCCTGTGAACCCGAAGATATAGTTTGACTTTCACCCTGACCTTCTTGTTGGGAAAGAATGGATGTCAAAGTTAAGGGTCCGAGTTGTGCCATAGATTTTATTCCAAAAAGCGCTGAACCACCTGAAATCAAAGAGTTGCCCGTTTGCATTGAAACATTCCCCATCTGTATAGACTGGATAATTTCATCCTCATATCCCTCATAAACGATGCTTAGCCTATTTTCAAATTCAAATGCCCTTTCTGTATCCCAGTCCGTTCGAATACTAAGCTTATCACCAATAGTACCCTGTATATTAAGCTGAAGGTTTTGGTTAAAAGTGGGGTCAATTCGCCGTTGCTGATCCGGTGGTATCAAAGGATCTTCGGTTTCCTGCATTGACACTCCCACATTCATATTTGCGGTTCCTGTAACCCTTAGATTCACTTCCGACCGCCCAAAGATTGTGGTAAAGGCCGAACGTTCCCCTACTGGTATGTCAATCGTAAAATCAAGAAGTCCACGACGGATATCACGTTTTCGTTCGGCTTCCTGAATAAGACGCCTCCAGTTAGTGCGTTTTTTATCACGCAAACTTAGTTCAGAATATTCCTCAAAAGAATATCTGGCTGGTAAAGCTGAAGGCAGCTCAAAAATTTCTCTTTGGATAATATACGTTCCTGTTGAATCCCGTTGTTTAACTAATTGATCTTCAGGGTGCGTTATCTCAATCAAACCTGGACGCTCAGGCCTGAAAGCTGGCGGTACCCGGTAGGAACGAGGCCGGTAACGCCGCAAAGAATCAGCAAGCTCAGGCATATAACCCATCCCTATTTGGGTGGCTGCTTTAACAGTATCTCCTTCCTGAGTAATTTGCCCCCGGGCCTCACTGATCGTAATCAGAAAGACCGGAACTAAACTCAGGAAAGCAGTAACCATCAGGCTTTTACTTTGGCTTACGAGTTGCAAGTAATTCTAGGTTATTCAGGTTTTGGGTTTTTTATGTTGCTTACTACTGAATGGCAACTTCGTAACTAAGGGGCAATAGTGATGTCCGGTCTAGGTTAGGGTGTTTTTATACGGGGGATTAATTTTTTTTAAAGTATGCTAGAAGTGAAAAGCAATAAAGGGTAAGATATTGTGTTGAAAAATGAAAATCACCTCATATCTTTAATATCTTATCACTTATTTTCCACTACATTTACTTCACGAGCCTGTTATTATAGCACGTTTTTAGATGTTCATCAACTCTTTTCTATATTCTCTGTATGAGATTGCTTCCTAATAAGATTCAGCTTGATTTATTAAAGCGCCATATTGGTCCATTTATATTTTGCTTTCTCACCATCATGTTTTTACTCATGATGCAGTTTTTTATCCAGTTCATTGACCATCTGGTGGGGAAAAATATACCCGTATTGGTTATACTGGAATTGATTACGGTCAACCTGGCTTATATGGTAGTACTGGCTGTACCCATGACGATCCTGGCATCGACCTTAATGGCCTTTGGCAAATTTTCAGAGCAGAATGAATTTACGGCCATAAAGGCTGCGGGTATTCACCCTATGAGAATCATTATGCCGATCATAGGAGTCGGCATTATTATATCGATCTCACTGGTCTGGTTTTCAAATTACACCCTCCCTGAGGCTAATTATAAAGCAAGAACATTGTTTCTGGACATTAGAATGAAGAAGCCAGGGTTTGACCTGCAGGAAAATGTATTCTATACAGGCATTGAAGGTTATACATTTTTGGTAGATGAAATATCCGCTGACACTGATACCCTACAAGGGGTTACCCTATTCCAGGATGCTAAAGACAATAAAGACCGTGTTGTGATTAAAGCCAGGAAGGGATTTCTAAGCAGCGATGAATCAATGGCTACCCTAACATTGGATTTATATGAAGGGTCTTCTGTAAGATTTTTACCTAATTCAAGTTCCAGGAAAGATCTGATTGAGGAAACGCTGTTTGATAAGTACAGGATACGATTTGATTTATCTGACCTTGCCTTTACACGTACCAATCCGGAACAACGGCGGCGAGATGGACGTACCATGAGCGCTCAGGCGATGCTTGCAGCTGTTGATTCCCTAAAACAGGATATCATATCAGAGAGGGGGCGATTTAAGAGCTCCGCGAAGAACCTGCTTATAAGAAACTCCTTGAAAACCCAGGATCAGACTTATTCAGGTCAAATGAATGATTATGGAGATAATAATACACCGGATAGGAGCAGTGTTTTTGATTACCTGGATCGGGAAGACCTAAATCAGGCTATTGAAACAAAATACGCTGCTCTTTCTGTAGTTGGATCTATTGAAGAACAAAAAGATATATCGCGAAAAGCATTAGCTAACTTCAGAAATACCTTTAGCCAGTACGACAATCTCCAAAGCAATTTAAAATGGAGAACTGAACGAATTGCTAGTTTTATGGTGGAGACCCATAAAAAATTCTCTCTACCCGTTGCTTGCTTTATTTTTATACTTATTGGAGCTCCCCTTGGATTGCTAACCAAAAAAGGCAATCTCGGAGTCAATGCATTAATTTCGACCTTGTTATTTACCTATTATTGGGTTTGCATAATTCAGGGTGAAAAATTGGCAGACCGCCTTTTCATATCACCCTTTTTAGGAATGTGGTTTGCTAATATCACGATGTTGATTACCGGTGTGGTTCTAATGATTATCGTTATCAGAGAAAACAGGATATGATTATTTTCATCAAACATAGCTTCCCTGATCGAAATAACTATGCTTAACAGAATTGACAGATACATATTAACCCGGTTGTTCAATATTACCTTCTTTGTATTGATGATCCTGATATTTGTATTCATTATCATCGATTTTTCAGAGAAAAGCGATGATTTTACAGATCGGGGTGCAACATTTTATGAAATCTTATTTGATTACTATCTGCATTATATCCCTGAGATGATACGGCTTGTAAGCCCTGTTGCGGTATTTGTAGCCTGCCTCCTTTTGGCAGGTCAATTATCTGACAGGCTGGAGATCATTGCCTTAAAAGCTGCAGGCGTAAGTTTGTACCGGCTCATGGTACCCTTTCTTCTTTTTGCATCAGTTATGGCAGTAGGCGTTCATTTTCTTGATGGTTATGTTGTACCCAATTCTAATTCTAAACGATCAAATTTCGAACGTACCTATATTCAAAAAAGATCTGATAGAATAGATCGGAACCAGATATACAGACAAGAATCTGCTAATCGCTATGTACTCATAAATTATTTTCATATTGCTGAAAATACGGCATACCGTGTAATCTTCTATACTTTTGACAATGGTAGGCTAAGCGAAACCCTTGAAATGAGCCGTATGCAATGGTCTGATGATGACGAACGATGGCACATGCGAAACGGTGAGATACGCAAGTATAGTGATGAGGGCTATGAAATTGAAATGTTTAATGAAAGGGATACGACCTTCAATCTGTTACCGAGAGATCTTGCCAGAACCTCATCTGACGTATATCAGTTAACTTATCCTGAAATCCGAAACTACTTAGCCTCCATTGAAAGAAGTGGTGCCGGCGGTATTCAAATGCCTAAAGTACAATACTATGGAAAAGTCACTTATCCCCTTTCCATAATTATAGTAACATTGATTGGTGTGTCTATTGCCTCCGTTAGAAGAAAAGGCGGACGCGGAGTTCATATTGCGGCTGGATTGGCTATCAGTTTTTTATATATGGCTTTCATGAAGATTATTGAACCATTCGGGTACTCGGGTACTATTGAACCTTTGTACGCAGCAATCCTGCCTCACCTGTTTTTCTCGCTAATTGGTATCTTTCTGTTATTAGCGGCAAAAAAATAATCACGTCAAAATAGTGTGAAGACAATATCATGCTTCGGGTAAAGGTCCCCTGTAATTAAAAGGCTGGTCAACTTTATCCTTAGCCTGTATAACACCATGTAATTCCTCATACCTTTTAATATTATCCTGCAAGGCCTTAGAGAAACGTTTAGCATGTTCCGGTGTTACAATCATTCTTTTCTGCACTTTGGCTTTGGGCAAACCGGGCATTACGGCAATAAAATCTAATATAAATTCAGAAGCAGAATGGGTGATCATTACCAGGTTAGAATAAGTTCCTGTAGCTTCCTCTTTAGTAAGTTCTATCTCTATTTGCTTGTTTTTTTTTGGTTCGTCCATTAATCCTTATGATTTTGTTTCCGATGGTTGTAAAAGTGCATTGATTAGATCGCTCCTGGTGAGGATATTGAATTTTCCATTTCCCTGGTTGACAACAACAGCTCCGGTATTACGATTTAAAACTTTAGTAATCTGATCCACACTCCATTCCTGTGGGATGATGGGGAAAGGGTCTTCCATGACTTCTCTAAGTCTCATTTTTCCGGATGTAGGATCTTCAATAAGTTTGTTTAAAATCCTGTTTTCATGCAGGCTTCCTACCATCTGTTCATCGATCATCACCGGAACCTGTGATACATTATATGTATTCATGAGATCAATGGCTTCAGCCAGAGTAGCATCTGCCTGAACAGTTATAATACCAGGACGTTCATTCGGTTTAAACCGTAATATATCGGTTGCTTTTAGAGGTTGAGTTCCATCCATAAAACCATTGTTCCTCATCCATTCATCATTAAATATCTTGGAAACATAACGCGAGCCGCTGTCAGGCAATAAAATAACAATAACTGATTCGACTCCAAGATTGTTCATGTCTGAATAATTAATAGCACCCCATACTGCAGAACCACAAGATCCTCCAACAAAGACCCCTTCCTGTGTAGCCAGGCATCGTGTGGTAATAAAAGCCTCTTTGTCAGGGCATTGGATGATATCGTCTATCAAATCCATATCAACATTCTTTGGGATAATATCTTCACCAATACCTTCTGTCAGGTAGGGAGCAATCAATTTTTTATCGAATATGCCGGTTTCAAAATAACTTTTATAGATTGAACCCACGGAATCTATACCGATGATTTTAATATCTGGATTTTTTTCTTTAAGGAATTTCGCTGTTCCGGATATGGTTCCTCCTGTACCCATGCCGGCTACAAAATGGGTAATCTTACCCTCTGTCTGTTCCCATATTTCCGGCCCTGTAGTTTCATAATGAGCCTGAGTATTGCTCAGATTATCGTATTGATTAGGATAAAATGAGCCGGGTATATCCTTGCTTAACCGTTTAGCTACAGAATAGTAGCTCCTGGGATCATCAGGCTCAACATTAGTGGGACATATTTTAACTTCAGCACCCAGAGCACGGAGTAAATTTACTTTTTCCATGCTTTGTTTATCGGTCGTTGTGAAGATGCATTTATATCCTTTTACGGCGGCGGCAAGGGCTATCCCCATTCCTGTATTGCCTGAAGTACCCTCTATGATAGTAGCTCCGGGTTTAAGTACTCCCTCGTTCTCCGCATCTTCGATCATTTTAAGGGCTATCCGGTCTTTTACACTTTGACCGGGATTAAAATATTCAACTTTAAGCAGGAAGTTTGGCTTTCTATCTCCCTGAACACGATTCATCTTTACCAGAGGAGTATTGCCAATTGTCTCTAAAATATTATTATGCCACATGTGAAATATATCAGTTAATGTTAAGCTATGCTAAAATTGGAAGAATAATATGCTTCACAAATAATATGCGCATACAATGAAGCCCGCTTTTTGCGAGCATTATAATTTTTAAACGACCCTGAAATTGAACAAGTATTGTATGATTATATCACATACTTTGACAAAATTACACTGAAACTATAGCGCATCATCCACTTGATTTGTTTCGTATGGGTTAGTGACCCCATAATCTCTGGGTTCATAATCCGCAAGAGTAAAAAAATGGTTCCAGGCTTGCTCGCTGCAGCCATTTTCATCGACCCAACTTATGTGACTTTGTTTTATAAGGCCAACGATTCTTTTCGCGTACTCAATCCGCTCCTGCTCTTCTTCAATTCGAGGTAAAGCCTGGATCATCAAATCCAGGTTATATCCACAGTTGTAGTCTTTTGGTTTGCTTTGAGCTATGAACATGATGGTGATATATTTTGGTTAGACCCCGGGATTAACCAGGCAGATAAAGGTTAGTTTGGTTGGCTCGTGATAAGTTATTGAAATTTGCGATAACCTACTATCGCAAGCCTGAATGGATGAACCCATAAAAAAACCACCCATTTTCAGATTTTTATGGCTTCCATTAGCAATCTAGGACTCTTTTCAAGGTTAAAATCTGAACCGGCATAATCTCCATATACCTTTTGTAAGATAAAGCCAGATTCATTCAGGACTCGTTCAAACCAGTCTCGTCTGTACATTTTTACCCTTTCTGTGAATTCATGAATTTTACCATTCTGCCTGATATTAATAGTTTTAACTAGAGTTTCATTATCGACAAATCTATTGATCGTATAATCAAGTTTGCCCATTCTTCCTTCTTCTTCTGAAACTAAACCTTTTACAGCCTTTTCAGTATTCAAATAATCCAAAACAAATTTACCTTCATGTCTAAGCATGTTTGACACATTTTTTATGACCTGGCTGTTTTCTTCATCAGAATTGAAATACCCAAAACTAGTGAATAGATTGACCACCGCATCAAATGTATCAAAATATGGTTCTCTCATATCACCAACAACGAATGAGACATTACGCAATTCTTCAGAAAATGATTTTTCACGTGCCGTTGATATTGCTTCCTCTGAAAGATCAATACCCGTCACAGAATAACCTCTTTTTCCCATATCTATGGAATGACGACCACGTCCGCACCCTAAATCAAGAATATTGGGGTATTTGTCGAGAGGAATGATCCGGACAAGAAAATCTATTAAACGGATAGCTTCATTTTCGTCTCTGTTAGCATAAATTTTTTCATAAAGTGGGCTGTCAAACCATTCTTCAAACCATTTCATAAATAATGGGATTGTTCATTTATATCTTTTGTAACGGTAAAATGTTAACTATAAAATATTGATAATTCATGTCAAATAAAGGTGATAATAGCATTTCATCAAATAGAACCTGTCATAGCTTAAAGGATGAAAGTTTTCCTGTGAGTCAATTATTGATAGGGCTCGGCTAAAGCATCATTTTAATCATCTATATCATAATTTGTCAACCTAATATATTAATGTCTGATAGCCTCAAGTGAATTTCAGGAAGGTAATTTTACTGAATTAATTAACTTTTTTTGAAACTACAAATTACAAAATAACAGTTTTGGCCACTCCTTTAATCAGCCCCTACCCTGGCTTTATACAAGTCCCATACCCGGGGGTTTTGCATCAGGCTTGAGTAAGACTTGTCTGGGACGAGGTCCCTATAAAAGAGGGTTAATTTTAAGCTCAAATCAACTGTTGAAAACCATATTACACCCCTGCCAACCTCTCAATTTTCAAATGTGCAAATTAGATATTTCTTCAAATTTGACCCGTAATTGGTATTTGTGATTTTACCTTAAAAGTTTAGCACCATTAACAAAACTATCACTAATCGATGCTTTTATGAGTCACTAATTTATTTCTCATTACCCTCTATATAATCTAATGCTGATTTGCTTATTTCTCTCGTATATTCATATGGATCATCTAATTTCTCGCGGTATAAATTGATGATATCGTCCTTCAAATCCTGTTTTTCTGAAAACGCTAAAATCCCAGCTAATGCTGTTCGAATGTATTCATAATCACCATGATCGCTAGCTAAATCATATAATATACGGTAAGCATCAATATCCGGGTTATTAATAAGGGATTCTGCAAGTGCTGCTCGTATGATATGCTGATATGACTTTACGTTCTTAAATGGTGCAAGTTTTGTGATGGCTGAATCAGTATATTTTTTACCGTATATCTTTATGGCCTCTGCGGCAACATAATAACTGGTATCATTTAGCATTATTTCCATGTGATTTTTTACTTTATCACCCTCCATAACTTCAAGAATATACAGAGCCTGGATCCGTACCCTGCTGTCGGGTTCGTTTGGATACGTACGGGTTAATGCAAAATCCGATAAACCCTCATGACTGTTTGCGGCAAGAAGCTTAGTTGCTGAATATCTAATTCCAGGAGATCTGTCATTTTTTGCTATTTGAAGGAGACTCCTTTCAATTTCGAAGTTCCATTCTTCCTTAGCTAATTCCCTGATAGAATACTCCCTTACAGTAACCGAAGGATGCTTTAATCGTTCTAATTGAACCATCCAATCTCCTATTTGCTTTATCTCAGCCAATTGTACGCTACCAGGATCTAATATCACATCTTCCAAATATCCATCTAATTTGAATCGATATGTGGAATCAGGATTGTTTATTTCTATATCATAGGATACTATTGTATTAGATGTCGTCACTTCAAGTACAGTATGAAGATTAAATACCGGCTGAAGCTCAATATCCTGTACCTGTTTTATTTGTACTGACAGTTCATTGTCTATCGTATCTGCCGAAATTTCAATTTCAGGGTGACCTGGCTGGTGGAACCATTGATTAAAGAACCAGTTTAAGTTTTCACCGGTCTCCTGCTCAAAAATTAACTGAAGATCAGCTATTTCCACTTCTTTTAGAGCATATTCGGTAAGGTAAGTATTCAATGCAGACCACCAGGTTTTATCCCCTATATAATCATGTAGCATCCGCAATACTTGTCCGGCCTTATCATAAGTATGACGATCGTACATATCTTCCGGCTCTTTATAGCGATTAAAGATAATAGGGCGCCTTCTGCTTAAGGCTTCCAAAAAATAATTATCACGATTCATCAGATTTCCCCAACTGGCTTCATCTGCACCCTGCTTAGAACCCGTATAGAGTATTTCAAAATAGTTGGCGAATCCTTCATTGAGTGGCATATTTGCCCAATTTTTTGACGTAACATAATTCCCGAACCATTGATGCGCCAATTCATGAACAATCAACCCTTGATGGGAGACATCCAGGTGGGCTTGCTCGTCAATTTGAATAGCATCATAAAGAACGGTAGCAGTAGTATTTTCCATACCACTGGCAATGAAGTCGTGAACGGGTACTTGAGCATAAACTCCCCAGGGATATGAAATATTTGTTTTGTTTTCGATGTATTCAAGAATATCCTCAGTGTTTTTATAGATTAGATGATGGTATTGAGAATACTCCGGTTCGGTATAATATTTAAACAGTACATCGTGGTTCCAGGTTTTTTGGATGGAGTACTTACCAACAACCAGAGCGAATAAATACGGTGAGTGAGGTTTATTCATACGCCAATAATCCGTTCGGAGGGAATCTCCAGGCATCCTCCGGCTTTCAATCAATGCGCCATTTGAAAGGGTTTGATAGGTTTCGGGAACTGAAATCCAGGTTTCCTGAGTAGCACGCTCTTCCGGGGAATCTATTGTTGGCAACCAAAAGCTGTTGTCTTCAGGCTGTCCCAGTGTCCAAACTTGCGTTGGTTTAGTGGGATCTAATTGTTCCGGATCTACAAAATACAAACCACGATTTGGGGGTGTGGCCATATAGTCGAGTCCGATATATAAACTATCGCCTTTTTCGTACTGTTCAGTAAGATGAATAGTAACGATAGATGAATCCTGAGTGAATTCTAAATGCTCATTAGATCGTACCGAGTAAATGGAATTAAATTCCATCGTTTTGGCATCCAGAATTAACTCGTTATTATTACTTGTCAGATTTGTGAAGAATAGTTCAGTCTGACCAATAACTTGTTTCTGTTCAAAGTTAAACCTTACCCAAATCTTTTGGTGTTGTAGGTCCCAGGTACGGGGTCTGAGATGCTTTTCACCATCATCAGGAATTTCCCAGGTACTTTCAGGCGTAGTATCTTTTGTGAGAACATCTTCCTGGCCTTCTGCAATGGGTTTAACTGTTTTACAATTCGTCGCAAATACGATTATTAAAGTAATAAAAAAAAGTTTAAGAGCGTTCATTGAGATTAAATAACGACTAAAGTATTTACCAGAGTTTTCAGGTTTATGCTGTAAAAACTAAAACTTTACGTAACTTTGCCCGATCTTGTGATCGTCTTTGATTATCGGACTACCTATTACTATTATTACTTGCTTCCAAGTTGGTTTTAAAAATAAGCCATTTTCGTATAAACCATTACCTCCAGATGCAAAAAGACCATAAAACGTTAAATAAAGTTTTCGCCGCCCTGGCTTTCCTATCGGCCTTCATCTTATATCTGTCGACTTTACCCCCTACAACAAGTTTTTGGGATCCTGCCGAACGTATAGCCACAGCATGGGGATTACAAATTCCCCACCCTCCCGGTCCACCTTTATATTTATTACTTGGCCGTCTTTTCTCCATGTCTTCACCGGAAGCTGTTGCCTTTTCCATAAATATAATGAGTGCGTTAGCCTCATCCTTAACGGTGATGCTTCTTTATCTCATTATCGTTCGATTGGTACGTGAATACAAAGGCTATCCTGACAGTTATAATATAATGGATAAAATTGGTTTATACGGTGGCGGCCTGATAGGCGCTCTTGCCTTTGCTGTAAGCGACAGTCATTGGTTTACCTCCATAGAGGCAGAGACCTATGCCCTCTCACTCACTTTTACCGCATTTGTTGTTTGGCTTGTTTTAAAATGGTCTGAAAATTACGACAGGCCTCGCAGTGAAAGATGGCTTGTACTTATCGTTTATATGTTTGGATTGGCTTTTGGGGTTCATTTGCTCAGTCTTCTTGTGATCTTTTTTGTCGGACTGATTGTTTATTTCAAGAAATACGAGTTCCAACCTAAAAGTTTTATAATTGCAGGCACTTGTTCCGTTTTGGCATTTTTCGCCGTTTATCCGATCACCATGATCTACGTACCTAGTTTAGCCGGCGATTTTGAAGATCTTACAGGGGGATTATTTGGACCTGTGATCTTTATGATTCTTTTTGTTGGAATAATAGCTTATGGGATTTATTATACCCACCAGAAAAAAATGCGGCTGGCAAACATGGTGCTGTTGGGTTACATGCTTATACTCGTTGGTTACTCAAGTTTTTCGCTAATCTATATTCGTTCACAGGTTGATCCGGCAATTGACCAGAATTCACCTGATAATATAGAACGCTTTATTAGTTTCCTAAAGCGTGAGCAATATGGTACCCACCCGATATTAGTTGGGAATAGCTATGACAACGAATTGGGTACGGTTAATCGGGAACGTGACAAAATCTTTCCAAGGCGCCACTCTGCAGACCCAAGGCACATGGCAAAATATGCAGAATATAATAGCGACTGGCACTTTTTTTGGAGCTATCAAGTCGGTCACATGTATTTGAGGTATTTTAACTGGAATTTTATAGGCAGAGATAGTGACCTACAGGATGCCCCATGGATTACAGGCTTCAGTTCCAGTGAGAATGATGATAATCCAGCTCACAATACATTTTTTCTATTGCCTTTCCTTTTAGGTTTATTTGGGATGCTATATCATTTTCAAAGAGACTGGAAACGAGCTTTCAGTGTATTGGTATTATTTGTGGCGACTGGGCTGGCTATTGTTTTTTATTTAAACCAAACCCCTTTCCAACCCAGGGAGAGAGATTATTCGTATACGGGTTCTTTTTTTGCATTTTCAATTTGGATGGGGCTGGGCGTGACCGGTATTATTGAACTGATTAAAGAGTATTTAAAAGATAACAAGGTTGTTGCTTACGGAGCTTTAGCTGCTTGCTTTTTAGCCGTACCCGTTTTAATGGGTATTCAAACTTATGATAATAACGACCGTAGTTTGCGGTATGTAGCTTCGGATTATGCCTATAACCTGTTAAACAGTACGGCTCCCTATGCTATTATTTTCACCAATGGGGATAATGATACTTTTCCATTATGGTACCTTCAGGAAGTAGAGGGAATCAGAACTGATGTAAGGGTTGTAAACCTGAGTTTGCTTAATACTCCCTGGTATATCAAGCAAATGAAGAACAAATGGAACCATGAATCACCACCTGTCCCAATTTCTCTTACTGACGAAGAAGTCGATCGTTTAGAGGATAAATATGATTTCCAGCGACCCCAGGATTTCCATCAACCGGGTGAAATTGTGATTTCGGTTGACAAAGAGTTGTTGAAGCAACACCATGAGGGTGTGATTGGGGCTGAAACTAGCATCGAATCAAGTGTTGAATATATGGAACCAATAGGTGCAGATGGAGATAAAGTTGTAAATACGACCGAAATGTCCTTTGAAATCCCAGTTGACGAACTAGATGATGAAGTTGCCTGGGATTTCGAGGGAACTTTATTAGGTGAAAACCGCCAGGGTAACAAAATGTACTATACCCGAATCCAAGATGACATGATATTAGAAATACTTAGGTCAAATCAATGGATCAGGCCTGTTTACTTTGCAATTACTGTTTCTTATGACAGTCAGATGAATCTGCAGGATTATTTCAGGCTCGAAGGAAAAGCCTTTCGTGTCGTACCTAAAGAATTTGGTGAAAGTTATGGTGCTGTAAACACACGAATTCATGGGGAACGCCTTAGAAGTTTCCGATTTCGGGAGACAGATAATGAAAAAGCTTATTTCGATGAAAATATTCGCCGGATGCTGGATAATTATCGAACCATATTTAACCGTCAGGCATCAGCTTATGCTGACATCAACCAACCTGACAGCGCGGCCTACTGGATGCGGTGGGGAGAAGATAAAATTCCATTCAATGTTGTCGAAG
Source organism: Balneolales bacterium (assembly GCA_040905745.1). Lineage (GTDB taxonomy): Bacteria > Bacteroidota > Rhodothermia > Balneolales > Natronogracilivirgulaceae > JBBDMU01. The sequence goes on along the minus strand of JBBDQY010000014.1, from coordinate 36,197 downwards.
GCAATATAGGTTCCATGATCAACTATGCCTACCAATACTCACAATTAGATGAGACTGATAGAGCCTTGAATATTACAGAGTTAGCCTATCCCCGCTTGATGAGATCTTTTCGAAATAATATGGAGAGGGTTAACAGAATAGAAAATAATATTGAAACCAAACAAACTGAACTTCAGGAAAATGGGAGCTCATTAGGAGCTAGCGGACGTCGTTCACTACAAAACGACATTCAAAGATTAACACAGAACAGGCAAGATCTAATTCGTGAAGTTTCCTATGATTCGAGTCGTTTAATGATCATACAACGGATTTACTATATGTCAAATATGGAAGACCAGGCTAATGCACTTGCTGAACAGGTGGAATCATTAACAAATGGTCGCATTCCCTTTCCCACTTCAGAACAGGAAAACAGAAATCAGGTTGAACGAATGGGAATGGGGCTTTGAAACATTTAAATGTGAATTTCGTACAAGTAAAATAGTATACTTATTACATGAAATGTTAATGCAATGATCCACGATTTTACCTCTAAAAATATTGAAACAATCGAGGAAGTTCTGGGGGTAGCACCCAAGAAATCAGGTGAGGTATATCGTTTTCAGCTAACTGACGAGGAATCTGGAAGAAAACTTGCTTTGGAAATCCATATGGGATTGCTAATACATGGTGAAAAAACTAATATCGTATCAGTTTACACTCATAATACCTTTCTTCAACTTCAGAATTGCACTGGATTTGTGGCTAGCAGGATACTCAATCAGGTCACCTTTTTTGGAAAATCCGGGGAAAATACAACCGGTCTGATAATTGAAAAAGAAGCTGGTTGCAGTTTATATGCCAATGTAAATGAAGCCTTACTTAAAGGAGACTTCACTAAGCTCCCTCCCGAAGTTATGATGGGAAGTGTGGCACTTTCTCTAATTGAAAATCCCGATATCGAAGGCTTCGATTTTGATCTTTAGTTGAAATCGGACATTATGGAAAAACATCCCTTATTTACGGATTTAGAAATCCTAAATGAAACAGATTTACCAATTCCATTATCCAGCAACCTCGCAACGGAAATCGTTAAAGCAATTAGCGCCGGTGAAGCAAAGGCATTTTCATTTATAGAGGTTGTTTTCGTTGATGAAGCGCAAATTACCAAAATTAATAAGAAGTATCTTGATCATCATTATATTACGGATATCATTACATTTGGGTATAATGAGTCAGATCAAAATGAACCTATTGAAGCTACGTTGTTTTGTTGTGCACCCAGAATAGTCGAACAAGCTACAGATTTAGGAATAGCGACAGATATTGAGTTTTCTCGTGTTTTTATCCATGGATTATTGCATCTTACAGGGTACAGAGATCATTCGAAAGAGGAAAAAGCCATCATGAGGGATAAAGAAAATCTCTATCTAAACTATATTGCTCGGACTTATGCAAAATAATGTAATTGATCTTATTATTTTTCTTGTTAGAAGAATACGTATCGGTGATAAGCTAAATGAGGTTAAATTAGATGCATTGCAAGGATACGATAATGCTGAAATCAGCGCAGCCTGGTCATGGGTCTTGCAAAAACAGCATTCAGGTGAATTAAAATATCCAAAAAAGGATAAAATTAAATCCAGCAGACCCAAAGCTCATCGTGTACTTCATTATGCTGAAAGAATGATGATAACCAAGGAAGCCTATGGCTACCTGCTTGAGTTGAATGATATGGGATTGATTGGGCATTCCGTTATGGAAAAGATCATCGAACAAGCAATGCTGCATTCAACCGAACAAATTACACTGGCTAAGGCCAAAGAAATGGTGGTTAAAATCATTTTTGCAAATGACGATAGTTCACATAGAAAAACTATGTTCTTAAAAGGCAATGAATCTATCAACTAGGCATTTTATTTGCGTCTGGTTATGTTAATCCATTACAAGCTCTTCGTTTTTCTCAGTCAATACCATCCCCCATTGTCTGGCTACATGTGAACATCTAAATTCCTCATTGGCGGCAACCTCAGGGCGGCCATTATTATACCAGCTCAACAATGCGTCATTTACATCTGACATTTTAGTACAATTCACAAGCTGACTGTTGTGACTTAATATTTCGGGAGTAGAACCAATTGGATGAGCCAGTACAGGTGTACCAATTGCATTAGCTTCGGCAAATACTAATCCAAATGTCTCCCTAAATTTTGTTTGAGGATAAAAAACACAAAAAGACTCCCTTACATGCTGAATAATCTCCGCATGAGGTAAAGCACCAAGATTTACTACACCCGCGGTACTATTAAATGAATTATCAACTACATACCCAGGATTGGCTACAAATAGTTGTAATTTCGGGTTTAATCTCCTTATAAATTCAAAAGTTGATAATACCTGTTTAAGACCTTTATGGGGAGAACTGAAATAGACTAATTTTGTCGGGTTAACCAAACATTGATTAGGTTTCAGGTGATCATCAATGGGGTTATAGATTCTAATTACCTTAGCCAGACCAGAGTTATCCTTTTCTCCATATTTTCTAAGAAAATTTTCAACCGTTTGTTTATGATAATCTGACACTGTAATAAGACTAGTGTTAGTGTTTATGGCCATCCTATTAAGCTTTTTGGCATGTTTGCCAGGAAAGCAGTGCATCCATAAATAAAGTTTGGATTCGGGAAAAAGCTTACGGATACGTGGTAATATCTTATAAGCCCTAATAACTATTACATGATCAGGATTCCCTGAAACCGGATTGCCACCTTTATACAAATAGGGAACATAATTTATACCGTAACGGTCTACTTCCGGAAACGGGCGACTGGATTGCGCAATTGTCAGGTTATGTTGTTCTGATAAAGCTCTGGCAATCCTTAGTACGGTTGCTTCAGTGCCACCCAATGGTTCTCTTTGTAGCGATTCCACCGAATAGGGTTTTGCTGAAACCGTGTCTATTAGGAGAATGTTCAACTTCATGATTTATAAGTTTTATCCGCTTTCTGTTGCTTGAATGGATAAAAAAGTTCTGCTGTTGCTTCCGTACAGGGAATTTGTTCGTTAAAGGTCAACAACGATGGGTTGCTAATAAAATTAATTTTGATTTGTGACAAATCAATTTCAATTCTTACCTTTTTTATTAAATCATTCTTGTCGTCATTCTGCATAAAAAACTTATTTCTCCTCCAGGCTTCTTCCCTGTCTTTAATTCTCCGTGTTGCAATATAATTGGTATCCTCTGAAACAGTGAGTGAATCGTCCATTTCAATTTTAGTAAGCAGAGGTTCTTCCAAAAAGTAATACAAGTACCCACAACCTATTGTTCGGTTACGCAACTCCCGGTCTTCTTCAACTGAATCCAAAAACCCACCTACCTCCGTAAAAACATTCTTCCTGAAGAGTCCGGAATTTATGAGAATCCAGTCACCTTCGGTTTTTGAAGGAAACTGAAGTGTCGGGAAAAAATCATCAACAAGAGATATTCGTTTGTTCATGACATGAATACTTCCATCCAGCTTTATCATTTTATGAGCTCCTACTACAATATCTACCCTCATTTGTCTGCCGTTTTGTTTACCCATGGTATCCCAGTTCAGGATGGGATCGGCTTGATGGCCTGCCATATTAAGAGCCCGGACCTGCATAAGAATTTTATGTTCATTTGGCTGATCATCTGAATCATGGAAGGTAATAGCATCATAATCTGAGCATAATAAAGAGAAATTTTTTGCCTGAGCCGTTCCTACATTTTTATCCAGTTTTACATAACAAAAATTGGGTATCTCAAAAAATATTTGGGCAACCTTATAGCTTTCATCGGAAGAACCATCATCAATTACAGTGACGGTAGTATGGTCGTATGACTGACTTAAAGCTCCCTTTATAGCTTTTTCAAGGCAATAATCCCGATTATAAGTCGGGATTGTTATATTAACTTTTGATCTCATGATTTCCGTAGTTGAATTCATAGGTGTTTTGTATTTGCCGGTATATATAAATAACTGAAAGAAAAAAAGGAGCCAGTAAAATGCTAAATATAGCCGGCCAGACAGCATTGTTCAATAATAGAAGAATACCGCAAAGAATCATTATAATGCTGAATGCAAAACCGGGAATGAGATCCCTTGTGGGACCGACGATTTTAAATTTGTTAGTCCTTTTGAAGCCTGGATTATCCCTGATCATAAACCGCAACCAGCTACTTCCTCCTTCCCATATCATACCCAAATGGACCAGGTAGGCGTAAAATGCCTGTTGAGCAGATTTGCCTCTCCTTAGAAAAGCAAACGAGAAAAATGTCATCTTAAAAATTAAATACGCCCAAATCGTGAATAATGAAAATTCAACGATGAAGGAATGGCTTGGATGGTCATTTACCAGAATTGAGAACCCTGCCAGAATTAATGTAATGGCGGGAATTAACATAAAATTTACCCATGCTGTTAGCTGAGTAAAAATACCTAAAGACTGCCATGCTGTAATATTCTTTTTAGACATCTTTATAAAATTAAATAATGTCTGAGTATTTCCGTACACCCAACGTTCCCGTTGTTGTCTTAATGATTTTAAGTCAGTCGGCATTAATCCTTTACCTAATGGAATGGGTACATAAACTCCATGGAAACCCGCTTCATGCAGTCGAAGCCCTAAATCAACATCCTCGGTGATGGTACGATCAGACCAATTACCTACCTCAGACAAAGCTTTCTTACGGATTACGCTAACAGTTCCAGTTGAGAGAACACAATTCAGGCAATTAGCCATATTCATATAAACCTGAAAAAAATGCTCGTATTCATCACTCATACCACGGTTTTTTTCATGAGCGTTTGAATAGGATTGTGGGAACTGTACAAGTGCTATCCTGTCATCAGTAAAATATGATAAAGAAGTGGTTAGTATTTCAGGTTGGACCTTATAATCGGCGTCGATCACAAGGATATATTCTGTTTTATCAGAACTCAATTCAAGACATATATTGAGGGCACCGGCTTTATAACCTTTTAGGTTTTCGACATGTTCAAAATGAAATCGTTTTCCAAGTTTCTTGCAATGTTGTTTAACCGGATACCAGGTTTCAACTTTTTTTGTATTATTATCTAATACAATAACCTCATAATTTTCATAATCAAGATCGATCAAAGCATTGAGTGTGTCGCAAACAAGTTCAGGGGGTTCATTATAGGTGGGTATATGAATTGATACAAATGGTTTATCGTTACGCGAAACTGTAGTAATATTTTTATCCGGTAGGGATGCTGAATAAATCTGAAGTCCGGATACGAGGGCCATTGCAAAAAAATTTATGATCAGAACAATGGTTGCGATAGCCGGAACGAATAGCAGGACAATCAACCAGATGGAAATTAAAACAAACCATTTAAGATATGGCTGTTCAGACCATAACCTTTTGTAATAACTTAGATATGTATCAGATACAGGTCCGATTTTTAAACCTCTCAGCATGATCATCCATTTTGATTATTACCTTCTTATAATTAATTATAAATCAGTAACTTGAGCTTACCTTAAAACGAACGTCGGCTGAGATACATTTCATTTAATATCTGCTATAAGAATATTTGAATGTTTCTCATTATTTGACGTTATAGTTATCAAAAACAAATTGACAAAAAGGGTAGTTCAGAGAACATCATTAAAACTAATTTAAAGTCATTATGAAGCTATACAGTCTTTCCGTGTTATCAATATTGGCTTGCTTCACGCTGGGAACAGCAACTTTACAATTGACTAATAACAAACTAGAAGGTAATGATATGAAACAGGCAACTTTTGGTGCCGGATGCTTTTGGTGTGTAGAGGCCGTTTTTTTAAGATTGAACGGTGTTGAAAAAGTAGTATCGGGATATACAGGTGGTACAGTAAAAAATCCCACCTATAGAGAAGTGACATCAGGAAAAACCGGGCATGCTGAGGCTACACAGGTTACTTATGATCCTTCTGTAATCACCTATGAAGAATTATTAAACGTTTTTTGGAAAACGCATGATCCCACTACCCTCAACAGGCAAGGAGCCGATGTTGGCACCCAATACAGATCTGCTGTGTTTTATCATGATGAGGAACAACGTAAACTGGCTCAACATTTCAAAGACAAACTTAACGAAGAAGGCGTTTTTGATAAGCCAATTGTTACTGAAATAACTCCGTTAGATATATTTTATCGGGCTGAAGATTACCACCAAAACTACTTTGAAAACAACAAAGAACAAGCTTACTGCCAGCTTGTGATTGTTCCTAAGCTTGAGAAGATGGAAAGGATTTTCCAGGATAAGCTAAAAACCAGTCAATAATATAGCTGTGATGAAGCCTCATTTGAGGGTATTGGAAAGTAACCATTCATAAAATGCGGGATTATCATAGGTAGTCGTCCATGAATCATGACCGGTGTCGGGATAGATAGTAAGTTTTACATTTCCATCACATTCTCTCAATATTCTCACCATTTCTGTAGAGTTAAAAGGCGGAATAATTGTATCCTGATCCCCATGGAAAACCCAAACAGGTGTATCTTTCAGCCTACATACTTCAACGGGGTTACCGCCACCGGCAATCGGTGCTACTGCAGCAAAACGGCCGGGATCGGCCATAGCCAGGTCCCAAACTCCATATCCACCCATACTTAAGCCGGTCAGATAAATACGGTCTTTATCCACATTATGTACCTGGATGATTTCATCTAACAGATTTAAGAGCACTTCTTCTTGCCATAATCCACCTTCAGGTACTTGGGGAGATATAATTATAAATGGAAATTTTGTCCCGGAATCAGCGACTTTTTGTGGCCCATGAACTCTTATTTGTTCAAGGTCATTTCCCCGCTCACCCGCACCATGAAGAAAAAGCAGTAAAGGATACGAATCGCCTTCAGAGGTGTATTGTTTGGGAAAGGATATAAGATAATTTACGTTGAGCTCTTTGGTGATCACTTTCGAAAAGCTCATGTGCTCAGTTTCCATATGCTGAGCATGAGCTGAAATTAGATTAAATAAAAGTGTAAGAATAATGGCAGGAGTCAATACAAATATTTTCATGACAAATATCTAGAGAAATAAAATATGATTTCATCAAAAATTGAAAGGCAACCTGTTTTAGTTACAGGTTGCCTGACAACTATATAATAACAATACGATGACTTAGTAGGCATCCCTTGACATTTCTTCGAGAGACCTACCCTTTGTTTCAGCAACAAGTTTCTTCACGAAAAAGAAAGCAATTAATCCACAAGCCGAATAGATTCCATATGACATTCCTAAACCAATTGACGCCAAAAATATGGGGAAGGTCATTGTTACGAGAAAATTTGAACTCCAATGCAAAATTCCACAAACCGCAAGAGCAGCTCCTCTTATCTTATTCGGGAACATTTCACCTAGCATCACCCATAGGATTGGTCCCCATGAAAAAGCAAAGAACGCAATGTATCCATTAGCCGCCAATAATGCCATTAACCCCATTGTGCCACTTAACTCGAGTGAACCATTTGTTGAAACTGAAGCTGTTCCAAAAATAACAGCTAAAGTACCCAACATTACGGCCTGACCAAGAGCACCAATGAGCAACAAAGGTTTTCTCCCCACTTTATCTACCAATGCGATGGCAACAAAAGTGAACAAGATATTAACAGATCCATTAATCACATTGGTAAGCAAGGCATCTGATTCTGTAAAACCAGCAGCTTGCCATAGCGTGGCACCGTAATAGAAAACTACGTTAATACCAGTAAACTGTTGAAGAATAGATAAACCTATGCCAATCCAAATCAGTGGATGAACTTTTCCGGTTCGTTCAAGAATAATATCCGATAATCTTGGCTTTCGCTCACGTAAAAATGTTGTTCGGATATCTGCAACTTTAGCATCAGCGTCCATGCCAGGTGTTATGCTGTTCAGAACCTTTCTGGCAACGTCGTCTTTACCTGCTGCAACCAAATATCGAGGAGATTCAGGAATAAAAAGAAGACCTACTAGAAAAATCGAAGCAGGGATAATCTCCATCCAAAACATCCAGCGCCAGGCATCAAATCCTGCCCATAAAGTCTCAGCAGCACCATTGGCAGCACCAGCAATCATATAATTACTAAGAAAGGCGACAAAAAGACCTAATACAATCATTAATTGCTGCAAGGTTGTTAAGCGTCCCCGTATACGCGGTGGGGCAATTTCACTGATATAGGCAGGGCCTAAAATGCTTGCAGCTCCTACGGCTAAACCACCTAATATGCGATAAAATACAAATGCTGCTGAACCTCCGGCCATACCAGAACCAAAAGCACTTATTATAAATGCTAAAGCAGTTAATATCATAACCGGCTTACGCCCTAGTTTATCAGCCAGTGTACCTGCAAAAAAAGCACCAACCGCACATCCTAACAACATTGATGCTACATTAAAACCGGTTCCAACGGCATCAGATCCAAAAGCTCCTTGTAAAGCATCAACTGTGCCATTTATGACTCCGCTATCAAAACCAAAAAGAAAACCACCAAGTGCGGCTGCGGATGAAAGTAGTATAACTCGTGGTAGATTATCTACAGCCTGACCTTCAATTTTATTAGTATTCATATAATTGTTTTATAAGTATGCATTAACAGGGTAATATTATTATGGCATATTGATGTTTATTTTTGAATAAATCAATAAAATATCTTTTGGTACCCCTTCCAAAGTTTTATAAAAACAGTTATTCAATTGATTTAATTGAAGATAGGAATTTATGTGAAATGAATGTCCAGATTTGCAAGTTAGAACTAGAATTATGTAAGCTTATAAATTGCTTATACTTATGAAGGTATTATCAGAGAAACCAAAATAAATTAAACCTCCTATAAATTTTAATCAACACAGTTAAGAACGTTCAATGGGGTAGAATTTGAATTTTAAATAGTCAAAGTATTATTGATATTTCCTTTCTAACCCGAGAACTGTTGATTAATATTATCCCAATACACAAAAGAAAAATGAATAAAGGCAACAAGAATAATTGGTGAATTAACCATTATATCTTATACTTACCCCAATATGATTGAGTGAAGACATTTGTAAAGTAGATATTTGGAAAAATTGGAGGATACAACAACGAAGGCCAAAAGAGGAAACTGGAATACTAAGCTTGGTTTTGTATTGGCTGCTGCCGGTTCTGCTGTCGGGCTCGGTAACATATGGGGTTTTCCTACCCAGGTAGCTGACAACGGAGGAGCGGCTTTCATACTGGTTTATCTATTTTGTTGTTTTGCCATTGGATTACCTGTGATGATTGCAGAACTAACCATCGGTCGGAGAACACAGAAAAATCCAGTAGGCGCATTCCGAGCCTTAAGTAATAATAACTTCTTTGCCTCTCTCATTGGTTTTTGGGGGGTACTTTGCGGAGTAATGATCTTAACTTTTTATTTAGTACTGTCAGGCTGGACCTTAGGATATGTTTTTGAAGAGATATTTTTTTTCTTTGGTTCAACTGAACTTTCAGCAATGTTTGGTGATTTAGGCCATGGTACAAAAAATGCTCTTTTCTCACTTCTATTTATGCTGTTTACCATTATGATCATCTCCGGGGGAGTTAGTCAGGGAATTGAACGGGCAACCAAGCTTTTCATGCCTTTACTTGTTGGAATTCTGATCATTATGACTATTTATGTACTCACTTTACCAAATAGTACAGATGGATTGACATTATACTTTTCACCGGATTTTTCGACGGTTAACGGCAGCCTGATTTTGTCTGCAATGGGTCAGGCCTTTTTCTCATTATCATTAGGGATGGGAGCATTAATCACGTATGGTTCTTATTTAAATAAGAACCAAAATATTGTCGAATCTGCAGTTTATGTTACTTTAGCCGATATAGGTATTGCTATACTAGCAGGTTTGTTAATTATCCCAGCAATGTATGTTGCGCAGGCCGGTGGTATTCAGATTCTGGATTCTGAAGGTGCGTTAATATCTAGTGTAACTCTCGTTTTTGATGTATTACCTGAAATGTTTCATAACATGGGCGGGATACTAGGGCTGATATTTGGCATTGCTTTTTTTATTCTTCTTGGCCTGGCAGCGTTAACCTCTTCAATTTCATTGTTAGAAGTACCTGTTTCATACGTCATTGATGAACATGAAATTTCGAGAAATAAGGCTGTCTGGTTGGTTGGTGGAATTGTAGGAGTTATGGCAGTGATTGTATCTTATGATACATCTCTAATAGATATATTGGTGAGCATATTCAATGAAATTGGCCTTCCCCTGGGCGGCCTTATGCTTTGTATTTTTCTTAGTTATTTTTGGAATACGGAAAAAGCATTGCTCGAAATGAAAAGTGGTTATCCGGATATTGAAACTAGTGGATTTGGCAATATTTGGATCATTTTTATCAAGTATATTTGCCCTATTTTAATAGCATTAGTTTTGGGAAACACCCTTTATCAGATATTTTTCTGATCAAAAGTATATTTATTGATCGCTGAAACTGCTATCTTCAGCAAACTTTTTATTCCCAATATTATCATGGCTAAAGTATCAACAGCAAGTTTTAAGAACGGCCTCACCATTGAACAAAGTGGCGAGTTATATACCATCATAGATTTTCAACATGTAAAGCCCGGCAAAGGTGGTGCTTTCGTTCGAACAAAATTAAAAGGCGTAGTTACAGGTAAAGTTCTTGACAAAACTTTCCGCGCGGGTGAAAGTGTAGAGGCCATTCGTGTAGAGCGCCATAATTACCAGTACCTTTATCATGACGGGGAACTTTACCATTTCATGCACCAGGAAACATATGAACAGGTAATGGTTACTGCAAATCAGGTTAATAACCCTGAACTGCTCAAGGAAAGTGAAATAGTCACTTTAACTATAAATGCTGAAACTGAAGAAATCTTGTTTACAGAACTTCCGGCACAGGTAACCCTTCTTGTGCAACAAACTGACCCTGGCCTAAAAGGAGACACCGCTCAGGGCGGAACAAAACCGGCGACACTAGAATCAGGTGCTATTATTCAGGTACCACTTTTTATTAACCAAGGCGACCTGGTCAGGGTCGATACCCGAACTTCCGCATATATTGAGCGGGTTAAGCAATAAAGGAGAATTATGGATTTAAAGATCATAAAAAACCTTCTTAATTTGATATCAGAAAGTGATGTCAATGAGGTTTCCATCGAAGAAGGTGATTTTAAAATCAAAGTAAAGAAAAAACCTGATGAGGTAAAAAGTCAGAATGTGCCCATGTACCTCCCATCACCAAAAGGTTATGAGGCTCAGGTCACCCCTAGTCATGCTATTCAAAAAGAGGAAACTACCCATGCCTCTGAAGGTGAATCTGCATCAGTTCCAGAAGCAACATCATCTGGTTCTGTTACTATGAACTCTCCTATAGTTGGTACATTTTATTCTTCCTCATCGCCAGAGGCTGCCCCATACATTAAGGTTGGCGATGTAGTTAAAAAGGGCGATACCCTATGCATTATCGAAGCTATGAAGATCATGAATGAGATTGAAGCCGAGACCAGTGGTAAGATTATAAAAATACTGGCTGAAGATGCTCAGCCTGTTGAATTTGATCAACCATTGTTTATTATTGAACCTTCCTGATTTATGTTTAAAAAAATACTGATAGCTAATCGTGGTGAAATTGCCCTACGAATCATCAGGACTTGTAAAGAATTAGGCATAAAAACCGTTGCCGTTTATTCAACACAAGATACTGATAGCCTGCATGTTAAATTTGCCGATGAAGCCGTCTGCATTGGTCCTCCCCCATCGAAAGAAAGTTATCTAAAAATACCTCGTATTCTGGCAGCTGCCGAAATTACTGATGCTCAAGCTATTCATCCAGGCTATGGCTTTTTGGCAGAAAATGCTGAATTTGCCCGGATTTGTGGAGAACATAAAATTAGGTTTATTGGACCTTCTCCAGAAATGATTAGTACCATGGGTGATAAATCCCGGGCTAAAGAAAATATGATCAGATATGGTGTACCTGTTGTCCCTGGTGGAGTAGGAATTGTCAAAGATTCTAAAGAAGCTTTACATCTAGCTGAAGAATTTGGCTATCCGGTAATTTTGAAGGCATCAGCAGGTGGTGGCGGCAGAGGTATGAGGGTGGTAACCGAACCAGGTACTATGGTCAGAATGTTCGAAAATGCCAGCCATGAAGCAATGACTGGCTTTGGTAACCCTGATTTGTATCTCGAGAAGTTTATTCTGGAACCACGTCATATTGAGATTCAAATTTTAGGTGACCGGCATGGGAATATCATCCATTTGGGGGAACGTGATTGTTCAATGCAACGCCGGCATCAAAAAATTCTTGAGGAATCACCATCTCCATTTATGACAACAGAGCTAAGAGATAAAATGGGTAAAGCAGCAATAGCAGCTGCTCAGACGGTAAATTATGAAGGAGCTGGTACTGTTGAGTTTTTAGTAGATAAAGACCGTCATTTTTATTTCATGGAAATGAATACACGTATACAGGTTGAGCATACAATTACTGAAGAAGTTACGAATTACGATCTTATCAAATCTCAAATAGAAATCGCAGCTGGCGAACCTCTTGAGAATAAGCCTCTAAAAATGCGTGGTCATAGCATAGAATGCAGAATAAATGCGGAAGATCCCGCTCACAATTTCAGGCCATCTGCTGGTGAAATAACAGCATACCATAGCCCGGGTGGTCATAGTGTCCGTGTCGACACCCATGCTTACCATGGATATAAGGTACCACCGCATTATGATTCAATGATTGCTAAGCTCATCGTAAGTGCGCCAAACCGAGTTCAAGCCATAGCGAGAATGAAACGAGCATTAGATGAATTTGTGATTGAAGGAATAAAAACAAACATCCCCTATCATTTACAGTTACTGGATGACCCAAACTTTATCGATGGAAATTTCAACACAAAATTCCTGGAAAATAACTTTAAATATATTCCTTAGAGGTATTGTAACGTTTTCGACCCTAACTTCTACCTATCTTAAAATTATTATCAATAATAGCCATGACTTATCCTGAAGATCTGAAATACACCCGTGAACATGAATGGATTCGAGATAATGGTAATGGAACTGCTACTATTGGCATAACCGAATTCGCCCAAAGTGAGCTGGGAGATATTGTTTTTGTCGAGGTTGATACGGTTGGCAATAAATTACCAAAAAATGAAGTATTTGGAACGGTTGAAGCAGTCAAAACCGTATCTGATCTTTTTATGCCCCTATCGGGTGAAATTCTGGAGCTGAATTCTAAGATTGAAGACAACCCAGAACTGGTTAATGAAGACCCTTATGGAGAAGGATGGATGATTAATATCTCATTCTCTGATCCGTCAGAAATTGATGATCTTTTAAGTGCAGAAGATTATCAAAAAATAATTTCCTGACTCTACCCTTTTCAAAGCATGCCATTTATACCTAATACGAAAGAAGATCAACGCCTGATGCTTGATGCCATCGGGAATAGTAAAATTGAAGATCTATTAAAAATTATACCTGAAGAAGTCCGTTTTCGTGGCGATCTTAATCTGCCACCGGCTTTATCTGAATGGGAAGTATTGCGTGAAATCTCCAGGATTAGTAACAAAAATTTTACTACCGAAACTCATAGCTGCTTTATAGGAGGCGGTGCCTATGACCATTTCATACCCAGCGGTATCGCTGCATTATTAAGTCGTTCCGAATTCTATACCGCTTATACACCTTATCAGGGTGAGGTATCACAGGGTACTCTTCAATCGATGTATGAATATCAAAGTATGATCTGTGAGCTTACAGGAATGGATATTTCCAATGCATCACTTTATGATGCGGGCAGTGGCCTGGCCGAAGCAGTTTTAATGGCTTGTAACATAACCAAGCGTAATAAAGTCGTTATTGTCGGAAAAGTTCACCCAAATTATTTGGAAGTTGTTCGGACATATGCATATGGTCAAAACATTGAAATCGTACAGACAGACCCTGTGGATGGAAGCGCGGACCTTGAATTACTTGAGAATTTAGTAGATAAAACGGTAGCTGCTGTTATTTTTCAAAATCCAAACTTTTACGGAAATCTGGAAGATGTCTTTAAGATTTCCCGGATTACTAAAGCAATTGATAAAACATTACTGATTTCTGTAATAGATCCAATATCACTGGGGGTAATTGTTCAGCCGGCAGCCTATAACGCTGATATTGTTGTGGGAGAAGCTCAAGGTATGGGTATAGGTTTGCAATTTGGCGGACCGTATTGTGGGATTTTTGCCACTAAAAAATCATTAATACGAAAACTTCCAGGTAGACTTAGTGGAGTTACTATTGATGCCGAAGGAAAAGAGGCTTTTGTTCTAACATTGCAAACGCGGGAACAACATATTCGTCGGGACAAAGCAACCTCGAATATTTGTACCAATCAAGGTTTAATGGCATTAGCCTCAACAATATATATGGCTTTATTAGGGAAAGAAGGGATTCAGGAAGTAGCAGAACAAAGTACACAGAAGGCCCATTATCTCGCTGAGAAAATATGCAATATTAACGGCTATTCCCTGAGATTTGACAAACCATTTTTCAAAGAGTTCGTCGTTAATACCCCCCACAAACCTGAATTTATCATTGAAGCCCTATTTGATAAAGGTATTCTGGGAGGTATTGACCTGTCACGATTTGATGATAAAGGTCTTATGATTACCGTAACTGAGAAACGAAGTAAAGCAGAACTTGACGAATATGTTGAATTGCTAAGTGACCTTTAGCATCATAATCTCCCCCTTTTTTACTTTACCACATAAAACCTATAGAAACCTGGAGTTAATAGCTGAAGGCTAATAAATCATGCAAAGTATCGTAAAAGAATGGATCTTAATTTTAGATTATGGCTCACAATATACCCAACTCATTGCCCGAAGAGTCAGAGAACTAAATGTTTATTGTGAAATTCATCCCTGTGACCGTGATTTAAAGTTGTTTGACAACAACCCACCGAATGCAGTTATTTTATCTGGTGGCCCTATGAGTGTATGTGACCTTGACTCGCCTGAGTTAAATAAATCCATTTATGACTGGGATATACCTGTTTTGGGAATTTGTTATGGGCTACAGGCAATGATAAAATCAGAACTTCCGGGTAGTGTTGAAAAAGCCGATAAAAGGGAATTTGGCCGTGCTCGTCTCCTGATAGATAAGAATAATGGCCTTTTGGCTGATATACTTGATAATAGTATTGTATGGATGAGTCATGGTGATCATATTATTAATTTACCTGATAGCTATACTGTTATAGCTCATACGGAAAATGCGAAAGTTGCTGCAGTAAAGCATAAAACAAAACCTTTATTTGGCGTACAATTTCATCCTGAGGTTGTACATACAGAAGCGGGTAAACAACTGTTTTCCAACTTTATAAAAAATATATGTAAACTCAGCGGGGATTGGACAGCCGAGTCATTCATAGAAACCGCTATCGCAGAAATAAAAAAGGTAGTAGGGAAACGAAAAGTTCTATGCGGTTTATCTGGTGGTGTTGATTCCACTGTAGCGGCTACATTAATACATCATGCTATTGGAGACCAATTGCTTTGTATTTTTGTTGATAATGGTTTATTAAGGAAAAACGAATTCCAAAATGTACAGGACCTCTACACTGAACAATTAAAACTACCTGTTAAAGGTATAGATGCCTCTCAACTTTTCTTAGATCGCTTAGCGGGTGTAAGTGACCCTGAAATAAAGAGAAAAATTATCGGAAATGCCTTTATCGATGTCTTTGATGATGCCATCAAACACCAGGAGGAATTTGACTGGCTGGCTCAGGGTACCTTGTATCCGGATGTAATAGAAAGTGTCTCTTTTAAAGGCCCTTCGGCTACCATAAAATCACACCATAATGTAGGCGGATTGCCTGATAAAATGAATCTAAAGCTTTTAGAGCCTTTACGAGAGCTTTTTAAAGATGAAGTTCGGGAAGTGGGTAAAAAGCTTGGGATACCAACTGATTTTATCAGCAGGCACCCTTTTCCAGGTCCCGGCCTCGGGATTCGTGTTATATCTGATATAACAAATGAAAAACTAAACTTACTCAGAGAAGCCGATGATATTTTTATCTCAGAATTGAAGAAACAAGGCTTATATCATAATGTCTGGCAGGCATTAGTCGTGCTTCTACCAGTTCAAAGTGTAGGGGTTATGGGCGATGAACGTACGTATGAATTCACAGCTGGTATCAGAGCTGTAACCAGTGTGGATGGAATGACGGCAGACTGGGCTCACCTGCCATATGAGTTTCTAAGTCATGTTTCCAATCGTATAATTAATGAAATTAAGGGGATTAACAGAGTCGTTTATGATATTAGCTCTAAACCACCGGCTACTATAGAATGGGAATAATGATCAAGTATTTAGTATTGATAATGATATGAAAGACAATGGTCCAACCTTTAATTGGATACCTAAATGTAAAATATTGCGTTTAGCAGATGCGTCCGGTTTCATACTTAACCTTTATTCATAATTAGCTCCTGGCATGTCAAAAAATGTACCTAAGTTTTATATAAATACGTTTTTTCTATTTTTATTATTTCTATTTATTCAGACCAATGTATTTAGTCAAAATGATCAAGCTCGTTTTGACAATGCTCTGGAAATTTATCAGGAAGGAAATTTTATATTAGCTGCTGAAAGATTTGCAGATATTGAAATCCCAGAAGCACAACTTTTTACAGGTAAAAGCTATTTTGCTGCCGGATTATATAAATTAAGTAATCAATATCTGAGTAAGGTTCCAACTAATGCCCCCGCTGAAATTTATGATGACAGCCGATATACTTTAGCATTAAATGATTTTCAGACCGAGAATTTTGGGAGATCTTTGGATCGGCTATATATTCTTAAAAATAATGCCTCCGTTAGAACTATAAGTCGTAATGCCGGCAACTTTTATGAACGGACCTTGGATTACCTGACCATTGAACAGAGAAAAGCTGCATTCATTCAAAGTACCATCGATGAAGTTCAGTTGGATATTATAACAAGTTCATTTCAATGGGTTGACAAGCAAACTGCCACATCCTTGATTGGTACTCTCAAAAGCTCATTAATTAGCTTACAGGATAGTTCTGAAGTTGTTGCCCTACTTTCACGTTTAGATAGAGTGCGAAATGAACCTTCAAATGAATATGCCCCCGCACCAGATGGTATCACCTATAATGTAGGTATTGCCCTTCCTGAATCAGAAAACAGTAATATCCATAGTGTTAGCCAAAGTATGTATTATGGGTTATTAGTGGCAACTGAAGAATTTAATCGAAGAAATGATAATCGAAAAATAGCCCTTCATTTTGCAAATCCTGATGATGAGAAAACCAGCCCAGAACATGTCATGACTAACTTTTCATGGAATCATCATGTTGATCTGGTAATTGGTCCGTTATTTTCAGAATCCGCCTTCCAAATGAGTGCTCTTGCAGAACAATATCAGATTCCCCTCATAACTCCCCTTGCTAATTCTGATACACTTAATCTCGATAACCCCTATGTTTATCAGGTTAATCCAACATTTTCAGAGCGTGGACGTGCTATGGCTCGCTTTGCTGTTAATGAACTAGGGTTAACAGAATTGGCTATTATTTCAGAAAAGTATACCCCAGCAGAAGAGGAAGCTTACGCTTTCCGTGACGAAGCAACTCGTTTAGGTGCAAATTTTGTACATATATTCAATGAAAACTTTGAATCGAGAGGTTATGACTTAAGCGAAATTACCCCATGGTTCGCTGGCGATACCTTATATGTAGAAGACACTGAAAAGTTTGACCTTAAGCCGGTTGATGGATTATTTCTTGCGACCGGAGGTCAGGGTGCTGCTCATTTAATAGATTTAGTGATCACAGACCTTGAGGCCAGGCGCAGTAACGTCACAGTTTTAGGAAACGAAGAAATGGGTAATGTGGATATGTCTGCTCAGCGTCTGCAAAGGCTGAATATTTACTATCCACAGGTTTTCTTTAATGATGAGAGTAAGGAAAATATTATAAATTTCAGAGTGGATTATAAAAATTTGTCAGGATTGGAAGCAGATAGATTTGCTTTTTTGGGTTATGATGTTGCAAGATATATTTTTAATACTCTGGAGAAGATACATAACCCATCAAGATTGAAAAACGCAATCAAAAAACAACCCATGCAGAATGGTCTGACGATAAATATTGACTTCAGTAATAGCCATATTAATAAAGCATTGAGAATATATCATGCTCAGCCTGAAGGACCTGTTGAAGTACAGTAACATGGATTTTAAAAACATCTTAACAACATCAAGCACAATTGTCATTATAGGTGCTTCATCCGAGCAGTATCGGACCAGCTTCGGTATTGCTCAGCAGTTACAACGTAAGGGATATCAAATTATCCCGGTTAATCCTAAATACAAAGAGGTATTAGGCGAAAAATGCTATGCGGATATGGCCTCACTGCCTATAAACATTCAGGTTGATATAGTTGTCATATTTCGGAATAAAATTTATACCGAACAAATGGTCCAATCGGTGGTCAATTGGTCAAAACAATCCGGGCAAAAACCTCTTATTTGGACTCAATTAGACGTTTCATCCACAGAAGCTGAAAAGCTTGCTGCTGATAATACGTTACCTTACGTTAAAAATAGATGCATAGCTGTCGAATATGCAAAGCATATTCATTGATATTTTTTTCATGGGCTAATTTGTGCTTTCAGCCTCTATGCTTGCCTCGGCTTCATTCAATTCTTTGATTTTTTCTTGTTCCCGTAACCAACGTGTCCATTCTCTGCTTTTTTGACGATGTTCATCAAATGTCCGGGTAAATACATGCCCCCCTTCTGGTGAAGCCACCATAAACATATATTCATGTTCCTCAGGATAAAGGGCAGCGTAAATCGAGCTATATGACGGATTTGTTATAGGCCCAGGGGGTAAACCAAGAATTCGATAAGTATTATATGGATGGTCGATCTGGTAATCAGAATAGTAT
The DNA here is from genome assembly GCA_040905745.1 of Balneolales bacterium. Taxonomy (GTDB): domain Bacteria; phylum Bacteroidota; class Rhodothermia; order Balneolales; family Natronogracilivirgulaceae; genus JBBDMU01. Next base: position 17,232 of record JBBDQY010000014.1, on the reverse strand, counting down.
AGTCGATTTCGTTCTCCTATGGCATAATTTACAGTTGGATCTGCCTGAAGCCGCCAATTTTGATTTAATCGATTCCAATACAAGCCACTTACAATCGGTTTTTCATCATCAATATTGGCTTCCCATTCGATAATAGAAGCCATTGTGACAATTTGATCTGTTGTTTTACCTAGTTCATCAATACGTTCTTTATGAGGCTTCACAACCGTTTTCTCAAATTCAGTCAACATACGACTTAGAAATTGCCTCGGCGAACTAGTCCAGTATAATTGATAGGTATTGGGCAGCATTCTTCCGAATAGATTTATTTCATCGATTTCCAATTCACCTAAAATAATAGTATCACTGATTGCCGCTATTAGATCCTCCTCATCAAACTGCAGTTGTTTGGATACCCTGGTGATAAATGTATTCTCCGTAACTCCAGATGGAATCAAGACATTGACAGGATCCTGTATTCCAAATACCAGTTTTCTGAGAAATTCTTTATTTGATGTCTGTCCTTTAATTTCATACCGGCCTTGCGCAAGAGAATCCCAGGCAAATAATTGCCCTGTCCATTGCAAATGATCACGATTATACTTGATCCCTAATGAATCCAGATGAACTGGCAAATCTGATAATGATATTCGCTGATAAAGCAACAAAACCTCTGAATCATTGCTTAAGATAGCATTTTCATTATTAATTCTATGATACCTTACAATGAATACAATACAGAATGAAAGTAGAAATATACTTATCCCATAAAAGATTTCTCGTTGTCCGGAAAAGCCTGCTAACTGATAAGGCATATTTATGCTCATTGCTTATGTAGAACTGATCTTTTACAAGTATAGTTACTCTTGAGTGATGAAGGAAAATATTAATGCGGAGAGAGAGGGATTCGAACCCCCGGTACCCGTAGGTACACTCGCTTTCCAGGCGAGCCCGTTCGACCACTCCGGCATCTCTCCATTCATCTGAAAACAGCATGCTAAACTACGCCGTTAATTCTAACTAATCAATATTTGATTAACATTTAAATCAAATGGGTACCCATAATATTATAAGCTTCAGTAAAGTAATACTAAATACCATAGGTAAAATAATGTCTGGTTAAGGCAGATACTTTTTTACCATCATGTTCAGCTGCCCGGAATTGCCATTTATTTGCTGCATTTAAGGTTGCCTCTATAAGTCCATATCCAATAGATTCCACGGTTTGATAGTTGTTATTATCATCTAGTAACAGGATTTCAGAAATAGATACTTCTTCAACATCACCGTCTGGATTGACCAAAAATGTAACTTTAATCTGAGCACTTATATTAGCCTGTCGTGCCTCTGGTGGCATAACAGGCTCAACAATTCGAATTACGTTGGGAGGAACTTGAGGATTCTCAAAAATGATAATCCTATCTCCTTCTGATTCAGGTAAATTATCATATGCTAATTTGCTCAATGATGTAATTACTTCTAAATCAGGCTCATCATACATTATATGATCTACAGGTTCATCTACAGGTACATTAGGATTTGGAGGTGACGGGGGGATATTTCTTGATTGTCTTGTAAATTCTATCATATCGAGTTGAATATCCCTCCCATCGGACTTTTCGAAGACAGAATCTTGATATTCAAATTTAGGCCAAAAAAGAAACAAAAATATAAAAATGAGTTGTGAAACAATCAGACTGATACCAAAGGTCATTCTATATTGTAGCTCTCTGGATTTATTGTCAGTATATTTCATAAAGTGTCACAATAAATGACTGACAAGCAGAATATTCTTCCTAAGGTGTTAGTAGTTTAATTAGAGTGTGTCAATACTTTAAGCCTGTTAATCTCTGATTTAAAACTATCACAAGTATGATCCCGTAGCTGTTCCATAGTTTCAAAATGAGACGGTATAATGGGGTCTAATATGGATATAAAAAACTTCCCCTTCCATTTAACCCGCCAATCACCTGGAGGTAAAATATCGTAGGTTCCATGAATAACGATAGGCTGTATTAAGTAATTATGTTTTTTTGCTACGATAAATGCTCCGTTTTTAAATTTCTTCAATTCACCTTTTCTAGACCTGGTACCTTCAGGAAAAATCATAACTGGTATACGTTCATCTAAATAAGGCTTAATTTTTTCCAGTGATTTAATAGCCTCTTTATTTCCACGTTTTACCCCTATGTGTCCACCCATTTTTAAAAGCCAACCTACAACGGGCACCTTAAATAACTCAATTTTAGAAACCCATTTCATATCAAATGGAAGTCCCGCGAGAAGCGGCATATCCATAAAACTTTGATGATTACCTACGAATATCGTTGGTGTATCTGGATCTACCTTATCCAATCCCAAAAAGTTTTTTTCCCAAAAAGGGTTAAATCTTACAAAGTTATATCCTAATGCCATAAAATATCTATTAGGCCGAACTTTAAAAGGATCCTTTCTATAGCCTGCAATATGTGCGATAGTGGCTAATATTACTCCTATTGCCAGGGAAACCCCATAGCTAACCCATAGAAACAAACTCATTATGGTATTCAATACAACAGTAATTAATCTTAGTAATTATTTTTTAAGGCCTAACAAGGCTGCCCTGATAAAACCCTCATGTTCTTCTAAATGTTTATTTGCTGCGTTTCTTTCTAACCCGCCCAAATGCATTAATAATGCAACTTTGACATGGCCATTTGCACTTTTTAGTAGTTCCGAAGCTTCTTCATAAGGTAGTTTTGTGAACATCATAACAATTCGCCGGGAACGTTCTACCAGCTTTTTATTGGTTAACATCAGATCTACCATTACATTCTCATATATTTTACCCATACGGACCATTGCTCCGGTAGTAATCATATTACAGACCATTTTCTGTGCTGTTGCACTTTTGAGTCTCGTACTACCCATGATAACTTCTGGACCTACAGGAATATCTATTATTACATCGGGTTTAATATCAATTGTTACCTGATTTGCCTTTACACAGCACACCAATATAGTTTTACAGCCTCTTTTTCGAGCCTCTACCAGAGCACCATGCACATATGGAGTTCTCCCACTGGCTGCAAGTCCACATACTATATCCCTTGAACATACTTTTTTTTCAGAGATGTCATTTGCACCATTTTCAGGTGAATCTTCAGCACCTTCTTTAGCCTTAAACATGGCTTCATTCCCTCCAGCAATTATTCCAACCACTTGAGAAGGATCAGTTCCAAATGTAGGTGGACATTCTGATGCATCCAGCACCCCCAGGCGACCACTTGTTCCTGAACCAATATATAGTAGTCGTCCTCCGGATTTCAACGCGTTACAGACAATATCTATAGCTTTTGCTATTGCATCTAATTTTTGTTCTACACAATCTGCAACTAATTTATCCTGCCGGTTCATTATCGATGCAATTTCTCTAGCCTCTGCAAGATCAATATGTAATGTCTCCGGATTGCGTTGTTCCGTTTCCAATTGTTCCAACTCTTCAAAGAGTGACAGTTTAGGTATATTCAATTATTATCGCATTATGTCTGGTAAAAATGTTACCCTATTAAAATATTGATTCTTCCTGTCAAATAACGAGGATATAAACATTCCATCATAGAACCTTTCACAGCTCGAAAGACTACATTAATCAACCCCCATCCTGGCTTTATACAAGTCCCTTTGCCGGGAGCTTTGCACAAGGCTTGAGTAAGACTTGCCTAGGACAAGGTCCCAAAAAAACGGGTTATATTCAGAGCTATAATTTATCGTTTGACAGACTGTAATACTGACCTGCCAACCTCACAAATTTTCATATAAGCCAAAGTAATATTTTTCAATTTTTAAGCTTAAAAAAAGCAGGCACCGTAACCAGGTTTACAATCAGTAGTTTTAACGTAAAGGTTAACTTTTTCTTCTTCTTGACCACCATAAGCTTGATTGAGCTTCTTGAATTTCTGTAATGTTTTCTCCTGCCTGCATTTTATCTAATAAAGAAGCGCTAATAGCAGCAACTATCTCCTCATCAACTTCTGTTTCATTGCCTTGTGGAGTCCGGGTTTGATAATGATCATTAACAAAATGTGTATCATATTTAAACTCCTGAAAAACAGGATGCGACATTACAAATTGACAAAATGGAATTGTGGTTTTTATGCCGCCAATATGATATTCCTTTAATGCTCTTTTCATTCTCTGAATTGCCTGATTACGATTTTCCCCGAATGCGATCAGTTTAGATATTAATGGATCGTAATATATTCCTATCTTTTGTCCCTCTCTAACCCCTGAATCGACACGTATCCCCGGCCCCGATGGTGCAATATATGTGTTTAGAGTACCGGTACTTGGTAAAAAATTTTTATCCGGATCCTCAGCTGAAATCCTGCATTCAATGGCATGACCATTTAAGCGTATATCTTCCTGCCTTATAGTAAGAGGTTTTTTTTCTGCTATTCTAATTTGCATCGCTACCAGATCAGTTCCGGTAACAAGTTCGGTAACAGGATGTTCTACCTGAAGCCTGGTATTTACTTCGAGAAAATAGTAGTTATAATCTTTATCAACTAGAAACTCTATTGTACCGGCATTTGTGTAATTACAGGTTTTAGCCACTACCAATGCGGCCTTTAATAATTTGTTGCGCAATTTTGATTCCAGGAATGGGCATGGTGCTTCTTCAACCACCTTTTGATGCCTTCTCTGTATAGAACAATCTCGGTCGAAAAGATGAAGTATACTCCCTTCATAGTCTGCGATAATCTGCACCTCAACATGGCGAGGTGATTCCAGATATTTCTCAATGTATACTCGTCCATCACCGAATGCATTTTCGGCTTCAGATTTAGATGCTTTAATGCTCTTTTTAAGATCTGCATTTTCCCGAACTATTCGCATACCCTTGCCACCTCCACCCGCTGCAGCTTTTATCAGAATGGGAAATCCAATCTTATTAGCTATAACTTCCGCTTCATCAGTATCTGTTAATGCATTAACGGTTCCAGGTGGAGATGGTATGCCGGCCTTAATCATTAATTGTCTTGCACGGGTTTTATCTCCCATCATATCAATAGTTTGAGGTGATGGACCTATAAATATTATATTATTTTTTTCACATAGCAGTGCAAATTCGGCATTCTCGCTAAGAAACCCATATCCGGGGTGAATTGCATCTACTTGAGCTTCTTTGGCGGCTATAATGATTTTATCCATTACCAGATAACTTTCGGCGGATGGGGCATCCCCAATTAATATAGATTCGTCAGCTAACAACACATGGGGATTACTCTCGTCTTCTTTAGAATAAACCGCCACTGTTTTTATATCCAAATCCTGGCATGTTCTAATTATTCTAACTGCAATTTCACCTCGGTTTGCAATAAGTATTTTTCTGATGTTTGCCATAGTTGATCTCGTTAATAATTATTAAATATAACAAATCTGTTATCATATCGATGATGATTCATTATGTGAATGCCAAATTCGTTTCTCTTGCAAAAAACTATTCGGATGGGAAAAAACAGGATGGTCTTATTAGTTCATTATATAATTTATAAATGAAAGGCTTAGTTTTTATTAAATAACAGTTGTAGGAGTTGTGTTTATCAGATAATATTTAAGTTTTTTCTGTATCTTAGGCTTTTAATCATTCTTAGATTATCCCCTATGCCAAAAAAATCCACTATTTATGATGTTGCGAAAAAAGCGAATGTTGCAATTTCTACGGTCTCCAGAGTTTTAAACGATTCACCTTATGTTTCAATGGGAACCAAAGAAAAAGTCAAGGTTGCAATTTCCGAATTACATTTTCGCCCTCAAGTTAGTGCCCGGAATTTAGCTCGTCGCAAACCTCAAATTATTGCGGTGGCCGCACCAACATTTACAACACCTTTTTTTACAGAGGTTTTGAAGGGTGTTAAAGATGAGATTAAAGGTTCTGAATTAGACTTCATCATATATAATACCGGGTCAGATGATCCCGAGGGTAACTTCAAAAACTTTATTGACCGAGGAATCCCTGATGCTTTGATTTTATTTTCAATTCAGGTGGATGATGAAATTCACGAACGCTTAATGGATTTACCCATCCCTGTTGTCTTAGTCGGGTCAAATCATCCGGAATATAATTACTTTTGGTGGGATAACTATAAAGGGGGATGTATAGCTGCAGAGCATCTTGTAAAAAATGGTTTTGATAATATAGGCATGATCCGGAAACATAGCCCTACCCAGATATCAGATGACAGGGAAAAAGGATTTCGTAAAACCCTGGCTGAACTGGGTAAGCCCCTTCAGGAGGATTTTTTAGTATCGGGCATCACAAAAAAACATAAAGGATACAGTGAAGAAGCAGGTTACGAGGCTATTCAAATTTTGAAAGAACGCAAAAAAATGCCGGATGCTATTTTTTGTGCCAATGATGCTCAGGCTATTGGAGCTATCCATGCTTTAAATGAACTGGGTTTAAGAATACCTGAGGATGTAGCCATTATGGGGTATGATAATATCAAGATTTCCCATTACTTGAATTTAACAACCATCGACCAGAAAATGTATGATATTGGTATCAGGGCTACAAAGAAAATGGAAGATCTCATAAAAAATCCTAAACTACCCATAGAACAATTTGTAATTGAACCTAAGCTGGTAAAACGAAATTCTACTAAAAAATCCTGATCACATTGATTACAATTGATGAAGCTCTAGAACATTCCATCAGAGAAACTTATATCCCCGACTTACCTGAGCCCTATCGTGGTAAAGTGAGAGACGTTTACAACCTTTCTGATAATAAGATTGCTATAATCGCTACTGACAGGATATCTGCTTTTGATCATATTCTAAAGCAGCCCATACCCTATAAAGGACAAATACTCAACTTAATAGCCGCCTTTTTCTTTGAAAAAGTTAGTGATATTATTGAAACACATATTATTGAAGTACCACATCCAAATGTTACCATTGCACGAAAATGTACTCCACTGCCGATCGAAGTTGTAATCAGGGGCTATTTAACGGGTCATGCATGGAGAACTTACAAATCAGGTAAAAGAGAGCTATGTGGAGTTAATTTACCCGAAGGTATGGTTGAAAACCAAAAATTTAATCAACCCATTTTAACCCCTGCAACTAAGGCTATTGAGGGGCATGATGAAGACATTTCTGAATTGGATATACTAAGAAATAATATCGTCGATGAAATTACCTGGAATAATATACGAAATAAAGCTTTTGCCTTATTCAAACGTGGTACACAAATAGCCTTAGAGCGTGGATTACTTCTTGTTGATACTAAATATGAATTTGGATTTTATAATGACCAATTAATCCTTATTGACGAAGTTCATACTCCCGATTCCTCAAGATATTTTTATGCAGACGAATATGAAGAAAGATTGCGTGAGGGAAATCAACAAAAACAACTTTCTAAAGAGTTTATCCGGCAATGGTTGATAGATCTAAACTTTCAAGGCCTGGAAGGGCAAACACCACCAGCACTTCCTGATTCATTTAGAAAACAAATCTATGAACGGTATACTGAATTATACAAAATAATTATGGGTGTCCCATTCCAGCCTACAATCACTAAAGACTTTGATGCTGAGCTTCAAAAGCTGCTGAAGTCCTATATGTGATTAATTATCTTAGGATTTATTTTATGCAGGTTTTCGCTATGATTACTTCACATCCCGTAACGTTTTGATAACTCATTGATACCCTTTGGTTCACCAATGATTGTTAATCTGTCACCCTCTCTAAGTATTGTTTTCCCTCTAGGAACGATTGTCCTATGATCTCTCCGAATCATTGCGATCAAGCTTCCCTCAGGTATATCTAAATCTCTGATATAAGATCCAATTAAACTCGCAGATTTAGAATAACTTTGTAGAAATATTGAAAGGAAGTGTTCATCCCTTAGTAAAACTTCCTTTAACTCCAGTTCATCATGAGCATTTGACCAACTTTCCAAAAAAGTCGGATCTTCTGTTCTACCTGCAATTTGTGAGAGAAACCTGAGATGTTGAGCAGGATTATCATCCGGGCTAACCAAACAAAATATTGCGTATACCTTTTGCTTAGAATCGTGTCTGGCATACCATGCATCCCAATTTTGAGGATGCATACCAGCTTTGGAACGAATCAGCACCATTTCAGGGTGTTCAATTCCATGTATACGTAAATGAGGGATGGCCACTCCATTCGAGACCGGTGAACCTCCTGTTCGGGTAGCTTCTTTAAAAGCGTCAAGTAATTCTTCATGTGATGTAGGTAATTTTTCATCAATTTCCTCTGCATAATCCGGCAATCGTTTTGAAATTGCATAAGAAGCCTCCTTTAGAATTTTTTCTGCGTCACCATTTTCCAAAAGATCAATAACATGAGCCCTGGCAACAACTTCATCAAAAGGATCTTCATCACGCAGTCCTTTTTCTTTGAGTATTCCTAACATCTCGTGATCTAATCCTTGATATCTTCTACGGCCAAGTCGTTCGAAGATATGATAAATAGCACCATCACGGACAACCTTATCTTTCGCATAATAATAAAACCAACCCACACAGGCTAAAATCATTCCCGCTGTAAATATTATTGATATCAACCCAATCTCAGCTATTAACCAAATACTGAAGATCATACCTACAATTTGCATCCAGGGATACAATGGTGAGCGGTAACCAGGGTCATATGATTCTATCTGACTCTCTCGCATAACTATCACAGCAAGATTTAAAAAGCCAAATATTAATAACATGAAAGCACTGGCTAACTTAGCAATAGCTTCTACATCCAAAACAAGGATGAAGAAGATCATGACTATAGAGATAGTAACCACGGAAATTGTAGGTGTATCAAATCGTCCAAGTTTAGAAAAACGATGCCATATAAGATTATCCCTTGCCATGGCAAAGGGATATCGGGCTGCAGAGAGTATTCCTGCATTGGCTGTTGATGCAAATGCAGCTATTGCCGCAACAACAATTAAAATCAAACCAATTGGTTCCGGGAACCAGCTTAAAAAGGCATTTGCTGCTGTTGCCACAGGTGTTAAATCTTCTCTTAATTCATTAGCATCAAGCAAAGCAACCATTATGTAAACTCCTAGAACATAAATAATAGTTGCGGTAATTAATGAAAGAATCATTCCTAAAGGGATATTGCGTTCGGGCTTTTTAACTTCTTCAGCCACACTAGCTACTTGAGTCAATCCCGCGTATGAAACGAAAACAAAACCGACGGTTGAAAATAAACCTTCTATTCCAAAAGGCAGAAATGGAGTCATCTGATTTTTATTTACCTCAGAAAATCCAATTGAAAACACTTCGGCTAACCCTTGAACGACAAAAAACACAAGTATTACAACAAGGAATGTGACAAAAATACCTTGCAAATGACTCGTTTTTTTTGCCCCAAAGATATTTAACACCATAAAAACTAAGGTCAAGGTAATAGCCACAATCTTTATATTTGCATCAATGAAGATGGCTAAATAGGCTCCCATACCAATTAATGCAAATGCACTTTTAAAGATTAGAGCGAAGCAGGTGCCTAAACCTCCAACAGTTCCAGCCATTGGACCCAGGCTACGATCTAAGAAATAATAGGGTCCACCTGCTTTTGGCATTGCTGTACTTAATTCAGCAACACTTAGCATGGCTGGTAAAACCATAAATCCACCCAATAGATAAGCTAATATTACAGAAGGACCAGCTTGAGCACTAGCAAGTCCAGGTAAAAGAAAAAAACCAGAACTAAACATCGCCCCTGTGCTAAGCGTGTATAAGTCAAAAAGTCCAAGGTCTTTTTTTAATTTTGATGATGTCGTTTTCAAATGAATTTTTTAGAAATCTGATGATTAGATAAAGAGAACATAGGGATGAATTTTCAATATTTATAATATTTACAATTTATTCAGTCAGTTAATATTGAAAATTATTCTGTGTATTCTCAGAATGATTATTTTTTAAATAGCAGTATCAGTTTAAGGTAAATAAAAAGTAAAGGGCTTCCCCTTAAGTACGCCTTAATGGTCATCTACATATACTTTATCTCAAAAAACGATAGGAATAAAAATAAGCATTCCAATGGATAACTCAACACCAATCAAGTTTTATTAATTCTAATAAAATTTTCTAGCTACAAATTTTTATTTATAGAGTAGTCGTGTTTTTTTCCAGTATATTACTTCTCAAACAGAATATTTTATAACATACTGATAGTTCTAATTTTAGATGCTCCTAGATAAGTTTTTTTCTCTCCCTATATCTGATCCTGTTTTAATTTTTGCCCTGGTGATGTTTATCATCCTGGTAACACCCTTGATATTTGATAAAATAAGGATTCCCTCAATTGTTGGCCTAATTCTGGCCGGTACTATAGTAGGACCTAGTGTTATGGGTCTCTTAATACGTGATGATACAATCATATTATTGGGTACTGTTGGTTTACTTTACTTAATGTTTATGGCGGGGTTATCTATTGATCTCAATAAATTTGAAAAACTCAGATCACGTAGTCTTGTATTTGGTTTGTTGTCATTTTTCATTCCTCAAATTGCAAGCATCATCGTAGGATTTTACTTTCTAAATTTTAGCTTACCAACAACCTTTCTTGTCGGCTCAATTGTCGGCTCACATACTTTATTAGCCTACCCTATTGCCAGCAGACTTGGAATAACAAAAAATTCAGCTGCAACTACGACTATTGGTGGTACAATTATTACTGATGCTTTGTCATTAACGGTGTTAGCCATAGTTGTCGCTGCTGCCGTTGGTGATATTAATACCCAATTCTGGATTACATTTGTTGGGTCAGTTTCTGTTTATATGGTTCTGGTTTTTGTTGGCCTTCCATGGTTAGGTCGATGGTATTTTAAACGTGCAACCAATCAGACAAATACAGAATACGTCTTCTTAATTGCGGTATTATTCATAACTGCCTATCTGGCACAGATTGCCGGTTTAGCTGCCATTATTGGTGCTTTTCTAGCTGGATTGGCTATGAATAAACTTGTGCCTGAAAGCAGTACTCTGATGAACAGGGTGATGTTTGTAGGTAATGCTCTGTTTATACCCTTTTTCCTAATTTCGGTTGGGATGATTGTTGATGTCAGTGTCTTAGGTAGCTCAGATGTACTAATATATTCTCTCACATTTACCCTATTAGTGGTTGTGGGGAAAACTTTGGGAGCAAAAGCTACTCAATGGATTTATAACTATAATAGTGCTGAAGGGTGGGTCATGAGTGGACTCTCTATACCACAGGCAGCGGCTACTCTGGCTGTTACTCTTATTGGTTTTGATCTTGGCTATCTTAATGAAGCTATGGTAAATGGGGTTGTAGTCTTAATATTAATAACATCGGTTATTGGACCCTGGCTTGTCGAAACTTATGGTAGAAAAGTAGCTTTACTTGAAGAAAAGAAACCATACAATCCTAGTGAAGCCCCCCAACGAATATTAATTCCATTGGCCAATCCGGCTACATCTGAGGCTTTAATGGATTTAAGCATGATGGTCCGTTATCCAGACTCTGACCAACCAATTTTCCCTTTAATAGTAGCAAGAGATACCATCGATGTAGAAGCGCAAGTTGCCGCAGGCGAAAAAATACTTAGTCATGCTGTAGTTCATGCATCAGCGGCCAATATTCCTGTTATACCGGTAACCAGAGTTGATATGAATATTGCGTCGGGCATTGTAAGAGCAATAAAGGAAATGAGGATTTCTTCTGTAATTATAGGCTGGAATGGCCAATCAAGCACAAGAAGAAGTATCTTTGGAAGCGTATTGGATCAATTACTGGATCAGACTGATGAAATGACTCTGGTTTGTAAGCTTGAACAACCCTTAAACACTACTGAAAGGGTGATATTAGCCGTACCACCGTTGTCTGATCGGGAGCCAGGATTCAATGGTGCATTAAACTTAATAAAAACTCTTGTTAATCAATTGGGAGCTGAGCTTAAAGTAATTTCAACCGATGTAAATGATGATATCATAGAAGAATTTTTATCTAAGAAAGACCCCGAAATAAAGGCTGAATTTGAGATCTTGGATGACTGGTCAAAGATCGTAAAAAAGAGCCAATTTACGTTGGATGAAAATGATCTAGTTATTCTTTTAAGTGCAAGAAAGGGGTCTATTTCATGGCAGCCTAATCTGGAAAGATTGCCAAAACTCATAGTTTATGATTACCCGAGTGTTAACATTTTGACTGTATATCCCTCTGAGGAGAGAATGGAAGACTCATCGGTTTTACAAATCTATTTTGGCAGATCATCAAAATTACCAAGTATTGAAACAAGTAATATCACACTGAAAATAGAGGAGTTAAGTTATAAAGAAGCTCTTCATAAAATGCTGGAGAACTATTTCCATAATAAAGAAAAAGCTCTTGACGTAGTTATCGATAAACTTCTAAAGGTTGATCCTGATAATACACAAAGAGAATTACCAAACGTGCTTCTTACTCACACAGCATCATATCATGTAAATGAACCAACCTTCTTTTTGGGGTTAAGTTCCAATGGAATTAATTACGAGAAGATACCTGAACCCGTAAAAGTCATTGTTGTATTAATCAGCCCCAAAGGGTTGCCCTTGCAGAGAAGTCTTAATATTCTTGGCAAAATTACCCAAATGTTATATACGGCTGAGGTCGTTGAAAAACTGAGTAAATCAACTACCGTTCAGGAAATACGTGATATACTTTCAGCAAAACTTGTTTTTAAAGAAGAAGTTAAAAATTCTTCCATTAGTCGGGATAAATAGATTTTTTTGCAGCTAATAATGTATTTTTCATAAGCATAGCCACCGTCATCGGTCCAACACCACCGGGAACGGGGGTTATGAGATCCGCTTTTTCAGCAACACTGTTGAAGTCACAATCACCAACCAGCTTATATCCTTTTTCACTATTAGAATCAGCGATCCGGTTTATTCCAACATCTATTACAATAACCCCCTCCTTAACCATTTGGCCGGTTATTAAGTTAGGAGATCCTGCCGCTACGATCAGAATATCAGCTGATATAGTGTGCAGCGTTAGATCCTTGGTATATTTATGACAAATGGTAGTCGTAGCTTTACCAGTATCATTTTCCCTAGAAAGAATAATTCCCATAGGAGAACCTACTATATTGCTGGCACCAACAATCACAGCATGACGCCCTTTAGTATAGATGCTATAATATCTAAATAGCTCAACTATCCCTGCCGGTGTACAAGATCGAAATGTTGGTTGACCCATTGCTAGCCTACCGACATTCATTGGATGAAAACCGTCTACATCTTTTCGATAATCTATTGCTTCAATAATTGAAAAAGACTGCAAATGTTGAGGTAAAGGTAACTGTAATAAGATACCATCAGTATCATCATCTTTGTTAAACTTCTGAATCTCTTCTTTAAGTTCTTTAGTGGATATGGTATCAGGTAGTATCATCGTATCCGATTCAATACCCACATCAATACAAGCTTTTGTTTTTGCTCTTACATAAGTATGGGAAGCAGGATCATTACCAGTCAAAATTACCTGTAGCTTGGGTGGTCGATTTCCTTTTGAAATCCACTCTTTAACATCTTTTTTGACTAATTCGCGTATAGATTTTGCTACAGTAATACCATCGATTAAATTTGATGCCATGAAATTGGCTCTTGTATTAATTAAAAATGAACCCAAATAATAAGGATATTATTATTAATTCGGATAGGCTATTTCGTTATTCTTCCCAAATAAAATCAAATAAGATTACTGAAACTGAGATTATAACTCCTGCAAAACCAACCATTGCCAGCATATCATCAGTTAAGCCATCAGCCGGGGTTTCAGAAAAAGCAGATTCAGTAGTTCGTACTAGTAATAGTATTAATGGTACCAATAGAGGGAGACTCAAAACAGAAAAGATGGTGCCTTTTTGCGATGCCTGAGAAACTATCGCACCTAGCATAGTAGATACTGAGGATAAACCGACAGTTCCAAAAATTAATATCACGAATAATAACCAAGGGTGATGCACCTCAATATTCAGCATAAATACATATGCAACAACTGATAGAAACGTAACCAGAAGTGTAAATAAAAAGTTATAGATTAGTTTCCCTGTATATATAGAACTTGGTTCACCATGAAGTCGCAGAAGGTCAAAAGTACCCCGTTCGGTTTCTGATATGAAGGCACGGCCTAAACTACTTAATGATGCAAATAAAATAATGATCCATATCAGACCACTTCTAGCAGTATGTGGGAGTTCATCTGCATGCAACGAGAATAAAACAACTAATAAAGCACCCGAAACAAAAGCTAAAACCGTATTTAATGCATATTTCGATCGTAGCTCAAGTTGAATATCCTTCATTAACACTGCATGCATTGCCTGAAACCATTTCATGAGCTTATGGTACGAAATTTCGAATTAATAAAAGCATTTATGCGAACACAAAATATATTTTTTTATCATGTGTTTAATAGTTGGCTAGTACACATCAATTAGTTATTATTTGCACGTTATGCTATGACTTGCTTTCCACGTTGTGTATCTTTTATCGTTTGAACAGCAGATTCCAATATATATCATTCTATGAAAATTCATGAGCTGTTGGGTGAAGAGAATATTTTACCTCAACTCCAGGTTAGTAATAAACAGGAGGCGATAAAAAAGCTTATCAATTCCCTCTCCCTTCAAGTTGATAATGCTAAAAAATCCTGTGTTAAAGCAGTACTTGAACGTGAATCAATTATGTCTACTGGTGTAGGAAAGGGGCTTGCGATACCCCATGGTAAAGCAAAGGGAATCGATAAAACCTATGCTGCATTTGCCAAGTTAGATCCTCCCATTGAATATGATGCCATTGATGGTGAACCTGTTCAATTAATATTTTTGCTTGTTGGGCCTGAATCACAGAACTCACTTCATATAAAAATGTTGAGCCGTATTTCACGTCTGTTAAATAGTGCCTCTTTTCGGGAAAGACTAATCCAATGCCAATCAAGCAAAGAAATGAGAGATGCTTTTAAATTGGAAGAGGAACAATTTATTCGGATATGAACATCAACCTTGGGGGTAGACGACTTGTTGGTCAGCAAAATGCTCGTGATAAACTAAGTAAAATATTAGCCTCAGACCGCCTTAGTCATGCTTACCTTATTTCTGGATCGGCAGGAGTGGGTAAAAAACCTTTAGCATTAGCCTTTGCGGAGGCTGTGAATGGTATAGATAATTTAACAGACCTTCAGGGAATGGCTATATCAAAAAAAAGTTCGTGGTTTCATCATCCAGATATTCATGTTTACTTGCCAATGCCCAGAGTTCATTCCCTGGAAGAACGAAATGCCAGGATAAAATTACTGGCTGATGATCCTTACGAAATAGTAGATTTTTCATCAAGACCTTCTCTGATCGACCAATCTGAATCGAAAAACAGAAAAGCATTTTATTCCATTGAATATTTCAGGGAGCATATTCGTCCGGCCACTTTACTTAAGCCTAATGAAGGCAGTCGAACCATTATCATTATCTCGAATATTGAAAATATGCGTGTAGAGGGGTTCAATGCGTTCCTCAAAATGCTAGAAGAACCCGCAGAACGCCTGATGTTTATTATGACAACAGAAAATATTAATGCTGTACTGCCTACAGTAATATCACGTTGCCAGTTAATTCAATGCTCTTCCCTGAAGAACGAGGAGATTAAAGAAGGGTTAATCAAGTTCGATAACCTAAATGAAAATGATGCAAAATACCTATCCAGAATATCTTCCGGAAATTACAGCTTGACACGTTTCTATGATCCGGCAACACTTAAAGCCAATCGTGATCAGATAATAAGTTTTCTTCGATATTCATTTTCACAAGATGCGAAAAATATTATTACTACAAGTCGTGATTGGAACACAGATCTAAACCAGGAAGCTCAAATTGCTTTGTTGAATATACTAGAAGTATTCATTCGCGATTTAATGATTTATTCCGCTACAGGCAATGATCAATTAATTACAAATAGTGACCAATTAGACACGATAAATAAGTTTTGCACTAGTTTGTCTAATGCCCGGCTTGTTGAGATGATATATGAGGTATCCGAGTCAAGAAAATTATTATATCAAAATGTAAATGCCCGGCTTGTTTTCACCGTATTAGCAAACAGGTTTTCTTTCTTAATGCGAGGAATTGAATTGACTGATAAAGAAACTAAATCTTTATGTTTTGGAACTTAAATCTTATTAGCCTTACAAACACTTTGCATCCTCTCTTTTAAAAACATCTTAAAATATGATCGCTTTCCAAAAAATGCAGGGAGCCGGCAATGATTTCATTGTACTAGACAATAGATCACTTGGTTTAACATTTGATGAAATAATTAATATTACACCAAAATTATGTGATCGAAGATTTGGTATTGGAGCTGATGGGGTATTGGTATTGCAGGAATCAGACATCGCTGATTATAAAATGATCTATCGAAATGCGGATGGCAGTGATGCAGGGATGTGTGGTAATGGAGGGAGATGTTTAGCCCTTTTTGCTGTCAACAGAGGCTTCCCTCCTATTCATACTTTCAATGTTCATCGAAATGTCTATGAAGCCACGGTTGGTAAAGATCAGGTTACCATTAAGTTCCCTGTCAAAGTATTGCCAAAGCAAATTGGAGAAATTTGTGGATATCATCTAATCCAGGCAAATGCTGCTACAGAACATGTTGTAATATTAGTTGATGATAGTCAGTTAGCACGTGAAGATGAACTTAGAAAAGCTGGGCTTATTATAAGATCATCACAGGAGAACTTCCCAAAAGGCACGAACGTAAATTTCATGTATAATATAAATACAAACCATATAGGCTTGCAAACCTATGAACGTGGAGTTGAGAATCTTACGTTAGCATGTGGAACAGGCGCAATTGCATCAGCCATTGTACATCATTACTTAAATGGGCTACAAACAGAAAAGTCAACGATCCTGGTTGACTGCAAAGGAGGTCAGTTAACCATCAGTTTTGATTATTTGAAAGCGTCATATAATTACCAAAACATCCATTTAACCGGACCTGCTGAATTTGTCTTTGATGGCAACATCCCTCTCTAAGCTGTTAATGCTGTTATGTGCCCTAAGCTTCATCAGCATGTGTGTACGTCCCTCTATAGACGAACCAGATGCGACCACAGCGTATCCACCCGACCAACCCCATATTTACTCTCTGGAGCATACAGCGTAGCTTAAAGTAAAAAAGCTATGAAAAATAATCGAACCGAAGCCATGTTTTCCTTGGTGGA
>JBBDQY010000013.1:0-11905 GCA_040905745.1 Balneolales bacterium | reverse complement strand
CAACCACCCTGCTTACCATCGAAGTGAACGATAGCGATGATGTGGCCATTACGGGCCTTGGCGAAGGTGACTTTGATTTTACCGGCACCGGCAATGCCACCGCTCAGAACTTTGCCGAGGTGGGAGATGGTACCTATACCATCGCATTTACCAACACGACGGTCGAAGACATCACGATCCAGGTAGACGCGGGTGAGGTCAATATTGGTTCTACCGAGGGAATCAGCTTTACGGATCAATTGGCCGACGCAGACAATTCTTCTGTTGCAGCAGATCCATTAGAAGTAACCGCTAACGGAGTTGCAACAACCACATTAACGATTGCAGTTAATGACGGGGATAATGTCGCGATCCCGGGCCTTGGCGAAGGTGACTTTACCTTTAACGGTATTAGTGAAGCTACGGCGAGCAGCTTTACCGAGACCGGAACGGCGGGCACTTATACGGTCGCATTTACTAACACGACGGTTGAAGACATCACGATTCAGGTAGACGCCGGTGACGTGAATATTGGTTCTACCCAGGAAATTAGCTTTTCGGGTCAGCTGGCTGATGCAGACAATTCCAGCGTGTCAGCGGCACCATTGAGTGTAATGGCCAATGGGGTAGCAACAACCACGCTGACCATCAAGGTCAATGACGGAGATGACGAAGCGATCACTGGCCTTGAGCAAGAGGACTTTGATTTTACCGGCACCGGCAATGCCACCTCGCAGAACTTTACCGAGGATGGGGATGGAGTTTACACGGTCGAGTTCATCAACACGACGGTCGAAGACATCACGATCCAGGTGGATGCCGGTGACGTGAATATTGGTTCTACTGACCAGATCAGCTTTACGGGTCAGCTGACCGATGCAGCCAATTCCAGTGTGTCAGCAGATCCATTAAGTGTGATGTCCAATGGCGTAGCGATTACCACACTAACGATTGAAGTTAATGACGGGGATGATGAAGCCATCACCGGGCTGGCTGAGGGTGATTTTACCTTTAACGGTATTAATAATGCCACCTCGCAAAACTTTAGCGAGGCTGGAGACGGCACCTACACCATAGAATTTACCAACACTACGGTTGAAGTTATTACCATTCAGGTGAACGCGGGTGGTGTAGATATTGGCAGTACAGACCAGATCAACTTTACTAGTCAGCTGGCTGACGTAGGCAACAGCAGTGTTACGGCCGATCCATTGAGTGTAATAGCCAATGGCGTTGCCATAACCACACTGACCATGGAGGTCAATGACGGTGATGATATAGCGATCACTGGCCTTGAGCAAGAGGACTTTGATTTTACCGGCACCGGCAATGCTACGGCGGGCAGCTTTACCGAGACCGGAACGGCGGGCACTTATACCATCGCATTTACCAATACGACGGTTGAAGCCATCACGATCCAGGTGAACGCTGGTGGTGTAGATATTGGCTCTACGGATGAAATTAGCTTTACGGGGCCCATTGCTACTAAGTTAGTACTCTCTGGTGATACAGGTGATCTTGCTTCGGGAACTACGAGAGTGCTAACAGCTACATTACTTGATGCTGATGATAATGTTATTACTGCGGGTGATAACAGTAATCTTGAAATTGTATTTAGTCAAATGTCCAATGATGGTACAGTTACGGAACTTGAGAACCAGACAGCTAGCGAAGGTACAGCATCAATCAGCTTTGAAGGGGTGCTTGCAGGAGATGTAACGATAGAAGCCTTAACACAATCTACTAATGTCTCTGATCTTCAGGATGATCTTTCATTTACAGTAACCTCTGGCCCACTTGCTCAATTGACCCTCATTCAGGAACCTTCTGAAGTAACTAGCGGTGTAATTATATCTGATAAACAGCATCCAATAGTTCAATTGCGCGATGCCGCCGGTAATATTGTCGCAAATGAAGGCGTAACAATTACAGCTATCTTAGATCAGGGTGATGGAAATTTAAGTGGTCTCTTAAGTATTACTACCAATACTGATGGTCAGGCAATTTTCGAGGAGATGATCCTTGAGGGAACCGCTGGTAGTGATTATCGATTAGGATTTGAAAGTGCTGGAATCACCTCTGTAATAACATCCGAATTTGACATTCTTAACGGTCTTGCCACTCCAACTATAACTGTACCAGATGACGAAAGTTATGTAAATGCATCTATGGCTGACGAACTTACCATAAGTGGTACGGCAGGTGGTGCCTTAACAGCCGTCATTACCATAACAGATGAAGATGGTGGTGAAGTGCAGGAGACTGTTACTAATGGATTATATGATTCAGTATTAGATGTTAGCAGCCTTCGGGATGGGGAATTGATTGTAGAGGTTATTGGTATTGATTCTTACGATAATGAATCAAACTCTGCGGAAATAACTATTAACCTGGATCAAACACATCCTGAATTAACGGTCAACGATCAAGTGAGCAATAATACCACCCCTACCATTACTGGAACTAGTAATGAAATAGGCAGTGTGGTCACAATTATTATTGACAATCAAACTTTAACGGCCACGGTTGAAGAAAATGGTACCTGGTTAGTGGATGTGCCGGTTGAATTGACGGAAGGCATTTATACGACAAACGTTGAAGTTACCGATGTCGCGGGTAACAAAAGTACGAATAATGGTACGCTCACTATCGATATTACACCTCCGGTCATTACTGATATTGTGATAAAAGATAATCCTTCCAGTGATGCTCCATCTGTTCAATTTGAAGTTTCGTTTACTGAAGATGTCAGTGGTTTCAATCTTGATGGCTTTGTTCTGAGTCAAACTGGAAATGCTACTGGTAATATTGCAGGATTTACCGGTGCCGATGATCTTTATTTAATCGAGGTTAATGACCTTGATGGTGTTGGTAGTATACGTCTTGATTTTAATCATCAGAATGATTCAGGTATCATTGATTTAGAGGGTAACATCATAAATGACGATTTTGATGCGGGAGATGTTCATGATGTAAATAGAATAGGTGGAATTAATATTGCCAACTCTGAAGTAATTGCATCCCCCGATACGGTGGTGGTTGGAACGAGCAGTACGGTTAAAGTTACTCTACGTGACAGTATGGATAACCCAATAGTTGGAGTCACTGAAAATAGCTTCTCATTTACTTTACCAGGTTCGGCTAATCTGGTAGTGGATTCTTTTGAAGAGCTCACTGGTTCAGAAGAGGGGCAATATACCATTGATGTTTATAATGAGGTAGCTGAACAGAATGCAGTTTCGGTACAGGTTAATGAGGTAAATGTTGGTTCAGCAGATATAACATTTATTCAGGATGATGTATTTGCTGACAAATCTACGGTAACAGCCTCACCAGAAAGCCTGACTGCGGGAGAACAGGCTGAAGTAACTGTATTGCTGTTCGATCAATTTGATAATGCTATCTTTGGTGTCACAAACTTTAATATTGATCTTAGCGGTGAATCCACGATAGTAGACTCTATTATTGAAGAGGATGATACTCCGGGAACATATAAATTTACCATCACCAATGAAAAGTCGGAACAGGTCACTATTTCTGTAATGGCAATGGGCACAATCATTGGTTCTGATCAGGTAATCTTTACATCTGGAGATGCTTCTAACCTGGTTAAAGTTTCAGGTGACAAACAAACTGGAACTGTTGGGGAGGAGATTACCGAACCTATGGTGGTTATGCTTACTGATAATTCTGGGAACCCCATTGCAGGTCAGGATATTCAATTCAGCATTACCGGTGCACCTGAAGATGCACAAAACCATAGTTTATCCTCTGAGACAGTGGCTACCAATGAAGATGGTTTGGCAGAGATTATACTGACGCTGGGAACTAAAACGGGCAATTATGAAGTATCAGCTACCAGCGGATCTGTATCCGATGTACTCTTCGAAGCTGAAGCTACACCTTCATCCGTTGATCTGACTACATCAACGATAACTGCAGACCCTGAACAGATAATGGCAGATGGTGAATCGGTTGCGACCATAACTGTAGATCTTTTGGATATATATGGTAATAGGGTTCCATTATCATCGGGAACGGTAGGAATCACTGCAAGTGCCGGTGATATTGGAACGGTAACTAAGCAGGATAATGGATCATATACTGCGGAATTAACTTCCTCCACCTTGGTTGAAACTTCTGAAATTACTTCTACATATAATGGTAATAAACTCGATGATAGTGCTGAGGTCAAATTCGTTTCCGGCCTTGCAGCTAACATTCTTATTGTCAGTGGAAATGAACAAGAACAGAACGTAGATACCGAACTTTCTGATTTACTGGTTATACAGGTATTGGATGAATATGAAAACCCCGTTGCCGGGCAGAATATAACTTTTGAAATTACTGATTCACCCGAGGGGGCTGAAAACCAAGCGTTATCAGACGATCAGGTGACTACTGACGAGGAAGGTAAATCTTCAGTTCGTTTCTTTACAGGTACTATTGCCGGCGAGTACCAAATTTCAGCGTCTCTTGAAGATTTGGATCCTGTGACCTTCCATATTACCGGAATTTTTGGTGAAGCGGAATCACTTTCTTTGGTAGGTGGCGATGATCAAATTCAGCCTACTCTAAGCGTACTTGAAGATTCCCTGACAGTTAGTATTCTGGATAAATATGGTAATCCCGTTAAGGATGAATTAATCGTATTTAGTTTGATCGACAGTCCTGAATTTTCGGCTGAAAGTTCCTTCTCTAAGGATACTGTTTACTCAGACATATCAGGCCTCGCTGCTACTTCATTCAGGTTGGGTGATTTGGGCGGAGTTTACCAAATAGCTGCTTCCGCTTCACGACATGAGAACTTAATTCCAATAGAATTCACAGCTACTGCCCTGCAGACGCGCCCTGATCCTAACTTTATCGATACAGTAAATACCGTGGTCTTCAACGGCAGTATGGATACCTTTATTTATGCTGATCCCAGTGAAACATTGGATGGGCTGAAAAGCTTCACATCCGAAATTTGGGTGTTGCCAAATGAGCTTACAGATTACTACGAATTATTTAATAAAGAAGGCGAAGATGACGCCGATAATCAATTCAAAATATGGGGCGAAGGTAATTCTATCTATGCACGGGTAAAATTGGAAGATGGTTCAAATGTGACTTTATCTGCAGATAACGTATTTGAAGTTGAAGAAACCTTAGAAAAGAGTAAAAACAAAGTTTCTGAAATTTCAGATGAACTGGATGGGGAAAAGAACTACAAATGGACTCACTTATCTTTCGCTGTTGACAATGATGGTAAGCAGGCTGACTTGTATAAGAACGGGTTTCGGGTGGACCAAACGGAATTCAATGGAGAAGTTAACAATGGTACTAATCAACTTGATATGGGTAGGGGTTTCAATGGCGAAGTGCATGAAGTGAGGTTATGGGATACCTACATTCCCGGTTCTATGCTTCAAGCCAGGATGACCCAAATATTAACAGGTTCAGAGTCTAACCTAGTATTGTATCATACTTTTGATGACTCCGGAGATACAGCGAGTGATCTTACTACCAATGGTAATCATCTTCATTTAGGTTCCGAAGTCCTTAGAAACTTTAGTATCCGTGGTATACCCAACATAGAAATGCTTGAAAATCAAGAATATATAATGGCATTTAAAGGGATTGATGAATATGGCAATGAATTGAAGTCTGTTATTACCAAATTACCCGCTAACGGTAAACTGTATCAGATTAAAGATGGATCAATTCAAGGTGATGAAATAAGCAACCCTACAGAATTGTCTGATATTGAGAATAGGGCATTATATGTTCCTAACCCTTATTTTAATGGCGAGGATGAACTTGAATACAAACTTGAAGACGTTTTTGGGAACAGTGCCGAAGCTGTTAGAACTATAAAAATACACCCGGTGTATCATGCACCTAACGTTACCTTCACCGAAAGATTTGTGAGCTTTAATCAAAGAGATACATTGCATGTTGATCTAAACACTTATGTTGCTGATCCAGATCTTGAGGAATCTCTGGATGAAATAACATGGACTGCCCAGGTCTTACAGGATCAATTAACAGAGATACAGCAATTGCAGACAAAAGTTGAATTATTAAACAATGATAAAGATGTTCAACGATCAGGGTTGGAAAGAAATTCGCGTTCTACAGAATCAGATATTAAAACTCAAAAGGATACTATAGCAAAACCAAGTCTACTTTATACAGTAAATGATGAATCAACGCCGGGTTATCTTACTATTTCTCAGAAAAATACTACCTCCGGACAATTGGATAGTTTGATTATTAGCATTGATAACCAAACAAATATAGCCTCATTAACCTCAACTCGTCACTTTGTTACTGACAATCTCCCCGTACTTTTTAAAGCAGTAGATCCCCTTCAATTAACCGATTCGGATACATTATTTGTTTCAGTGGCATGGGTATATGATCCACCGGCTCAATTCAGTCAGCTTCTGCCTGACGAAGGTGATACAATTTCTGTGAAGGAAACGGGGGTTCGGAATATTCAATTCAATTGGGAGCCGAGCTTCAGTGATGATGGGTTTAATATTGAATATATCTTCTCTATTTGGGATGAGAATGGTGAGCGTGAAGTCCATTCGGAAATCACCGGTTCAGAGATTACTTTAAATATGAATGAGTCTATACTAACCTATGACAATCGATATACCTGGCGAATTGAAGCTACAGATGGAATTGATACGACTAGAAGTATGAACGATAAGGTCTTTTATCTGGTCAGAGAATTGCCTGTCGTCTATTCTCTGCTATCTAATTATCCTAACCCATTTAATCCATCAACTAATATTGAGTATTGGATTCCTGTAAATTCGAATGTCAAAATTACAGTTTTTGATGTATTAGGTAGGAAAGTTCAGGAATTGGTAAATCAGATGGATCATCAACCTGGTCAATATTCTGTAGTCTGGGATGCTCGTCGTTTGGCTAGTGGAATGTATATCTACCGGATGGAGTCTGTTAGCATGGATGGGAATCACCGCTATGTGAAAACTAAAAAAATGATGTTGATAAAGTAAGGTAAGAATTCATGCAACCTCATTTCCAAATCATATGTAGATAAAATCCGGATTTAATGTAAATATCCAGTAGATTATTCATACAGATCATCAATATCTGCTACATGCAGATCAAATAGAAGTTCTCCTATTTCCTTTGTTACCATCTGGAATAGTTGATGCCCTTTTTCGGGAGTTGATGCTGCCGGGTTTCCCACTCCGGTATCTTCGGTTACTTCCGACCATTCTCTTTGGGCCCAGGCCCAATTTTCACGAAGAGCTTTAATTTTAAACTTGCGTTCTGCGCCATCACCTGCCTGTGATAATGGTTGAACGAATTGAGGAGCGATGTGCATCATCAGGCTGGTTTCCAGTTCACCCGCATGGTCACCCGGTTCTTCGAATATAGTGCTCACGTCTCCTATTTTAAACCAGTTTATTGCACAAAGAAAGACTTCATTTCGAGGTTGAAGCTCTCTGATAATTTGCTTGAAATCATTCCCTCCATGGCCATTTAGTATTACAAGTTTTTCTATTCCCTGTTGTTCCAGAGAATCCAGAATGTCTTCAAGTACAGCTTGCTGTGTGCTTGGGTTCATATTGATATCAAGTTTGATATCAAGTTGTCCAGTATTAACCCCAAAGGGTATTGTTGGCAATACAATAACCTTAGCCCCTCTTTCCCAAGCCACTCGTGCTGATTCTGCTGCTAAATGATCACATTGAATATTATCTGTAGCATAAGGCAAATGATAATTATGAGCTT
The DNA here is from genome assembly GCA_040905745.1 of Balneolales bacterium. Classification (GTDB taxonomy): domain Bacteria; phylum Bacteroidota; class Rhodothermia; order Balneolales; family Natronogracilivirgulaceae; genus JBBDMU01. The sequence continues at coordinate 4,165 of JBBDQY010000013.1, read as the reverse complement.
CAGTAGCTCCCCATGGGAGCACAGCTACCGTATAATTTGTATCCTTTACCGTGTTCCAGTTTGTTTCCGCGAGTATATAAGGGCGTTGAGAGCCGGGTAAATCTTTATCTTTTTGATTTACACTATGCATTCTAAAGATATTTTTTAAGTGACAATGGTTTTTTGCGTTACCAGGTGGATCTGGTTAACCCGGGATTCTGATTCAAATAGAGTTTCAGACGATGCTAAATAATCACGTCAACACCTAATGCCTTTTTTACTGTAACTATAATTCCATCAGTATCTAAACCTAATTCTTTATGAAGTTCTTCCTGCGTACCGTGTTCGATTACTTTGTCGGGAACACCCATTATCGTTATTTTTGGTCTGGAATCTTTTTCAGCTATATATTCAGCGACCGCTGAACCAAAACCACCTTGTTTAGACCCATCTTCAATGGTGATTATATGACGGTAATTTTGAGAAACTTCATCAATTAACTCTGTATCGAGAGGTTTCACAAATCGCATATTATAATGCCCTATTAAAAATCCTTCTTCTTTTAGCTGATCAGCAGCCATTATCGCATATTTGCCAATGGTACCATAACTCAAGATAGCCACTTCTTCACCTTCACGAAGGCATTCTCCTTTTCCAATTTCTATAGTATTGTATTCTTTGTTCAAAGGTAGCCCTAATGATGATCCACGAGGATAACGTATGGCAAAAGCCTTCTCGTTATAATTTGCAGCGGTATACATTAAGTCTCGTAGTTCATTTTCGTTAAGGGGAGCTGAAACAACTATATTAGGAAGACAACGGAAATAGGCTATGTCATATAAACCATGATGAGTGGGTCCGTCAGCCCCTGCCAAACCCGCTCTGTCCATGCAAAACACGACCGGTAGTTTCTGGATAGCCACATCATGAATAATTTGATCATATCCTCTTTGCATAAATGTGGAATAAATGGCTACAAATGGCTTGATACCTTTTGTAGATAGTGCAGCAGCAAATGTAATTGCATGTTGTTCTGCAATCCCCACATCATAGGTTCTTTCAGGCAGTGCTTTCATTACTTTTGCCATACCTGTGCCGCTAGGCATTGCCGCTGTGATACCAACAATATTCTTATCTTTGTTGGCCAAATCAATCAGCGTATCTGCAAAGACATCCTGATATTTAGGAGCTGGTTTGATCTTAGGTTTTTCTACAAGAGACTCTCCGGTTACTTTGTCAAAGGGGCTACCCTGAGCATGCCATTTTACTTGATCTCGTTCAGCGGGAGCGAATCCTTTGCCTTTGATAGTAACCACATGCAGTAATTTTGCGCCTTTTACATTCCTGAGGTTTTCAAGTTGACGGGCCAGACTCTTGACATTATGCCCGTCTACCGGACCGTAGTATTTAAAACCCAGAGCACGAAAAAAAGAGCCGGGCGTGAGTGCCGTAGTTAGTACACTTTCCAGCTTAGAGGCAACCTTACGCATTTTTTCACCGGCTCCCTTGAAGTAACCGAGCATATCGTAAACTTCATCCCGGAATTTATTATAAGCTTGATGAGTAGTAATGTCAGCTAAATATTCTTTTAAAGCACCAACATTAGGGTCAATTGATATAGCATTATCGTTTAGAATTACTAATACATCACTGTTAAGCTCTCCTCCATTATTCAATCCCTCGAAAGCCATGCCCGCGCTCATTGCTCCATCTCCGATGACAGCAACTACTTTTTCATTAGTTTGGTTCAGGTCACGAGCTGCGGCCATACCAATAGCTGCAGAAATAGATGTACTTGAATGGCCTACGCCAAATGTGTCAAACACACTTTCAGCCCGGTTTGGAAAACCGGACAAACCCTTATGTTTTCGGTTGGTATGAAAAAGCTCTCTGCGCCCTGTAATCATCTTGTGGCCATAAGCCTGATGACCAACATCCCAGATCAATTGATCTTTTGGGGTATTATATACGTAGTGAAGCGCTATCGTCAGTTCAACTACCCCAAGGCTGGCACCGAAATGCCCGCCATGAACCGAAACTGTGTCAATGATATAATCCCGTAATTCCTGACAAACATCGGCTAGCTGCTCGATGTTGAGCTTTTTAAGGTCATCAGGTGCATTAATTTCAGCCAGTAGTGGACCAGCTTTTATTGGGGTAGCCATTATTTGATTTTTATTTTATTTACTTGCTCAATCCTCAAGTCAGCTTTTTCAAGGGTGGTTGAACATAATTTTGACAATTTCATACCCTCTTCAAACAACGAAATGGAATCCTCTAAAGATACTTCATCCGATTCTAGCTTTTTAACTATGTCAGAAAGCTTCTCTAAAGCATCTTCGAAGCTTAATTTTCCCATGATATTGTCGCCCATTATATGCTTGTAATGTTTTTATTATATGTAATATAACTGATTATCACTTTTTAAGCCCTACAGTATAATAATTCTATAATAGAATGGTAGGCTGAAGAATCAAAAATAAGTAAATTCTCATCTTTTGAGCATTAAAAAGCAAATATAAGGACCAAACTGCATGAATTTTAAGTTCTTATTAGCAGATGCCCGCACGATTTATTATACTTAAACGTTCATTTTGTTTTTGGGACTCAATAAGCTGATTACCTGTCATGGTTTTTTCAAACCTTTTTAAAAGATATTTATTTTGCTGCAGATAGTACATTTCTTAAAAGATATTAAAAAAACAGGTGCTATTATGCCTAGCTCCCGTTATCTGGCAAAAGATGTAGTTAAGTTGCTTGGAAGTAATTTGCATTCTGCTGACCGTGCACCAGTAAAGATTCTAGAACTAGGTCCCGGCAATGGTATTTTTACCGGTTATATCCTAAACCATCTTAACCAGGATGACCACCTGGATGTTGTGGAGCTTAACCCTCATTTTGTTGATATCATCAACAAAAAGTATAGTGCTGATAATTTGCATGTTCACCATTGCGATTTTTTGAAGTTCGAAACATCTTACCAGTACGATTATATTTTCTCTAGCATACCCTACGAGCAAATACATTCCAGAATTAGCAAGAAGATATGGGAGCGAAAGCTCAGTATGTGTCGTGACGGAACTTACATAACCTATTATAAATACATTAATTTCAACCGCTTCCGCTGTAAATTTGAAAAGGAATTAGTGAGTAAATATAGAAGTGATGAGAAGGTAGTTTACCTGAATATGCCTCCCGCGAAACTATTTACTTTACAGATTAATGATTTGAACAACGAAGATTCAGGTAATCTGCACGAAGTAGCTTGAACGAAATTACTTGGGTTATGTTAAAAAAATGGATGTTATACCCAGGGTTATGATCGTCCTATATATTAAAGACAACATCTCCATGTTTTTTAATCCAGGCTTCAGCTTGTTTGCGTTTAGGATAATACTCGTCTACCAGTTCCCAAAAAGCTTTACTATGATTGAAATGGATGGTGTGGCACAGTTCATGAATGTAGAGGTAGTCCCAAATCCAAAAGGGGCACTTTATTAAAAGCCAGTTGAATGATAAATTCCTTTTCACTGAACAAGTACCCCACTTTGTTTTTTGCGAACGAATAAAGACTTTGTTGTAGGTGAAAGGAAGGTCTTGTGCTATATTTTCAAATCGTTCAAGTATTTGTGGCTTGGCTACTGATTTTAAAAATTGGTTGAGCATAGTCGTATCAGGATACCCATTAACACCAACAGGGGGGGTTATCCAAATACCACTATTCGATATTTGAAACCTCCATTGCTTTTGGAGCGGGTTCCCATGTCTGATTTGTAATGGAACCCATTTACCGTGATACATGATATGGTTTTTATATTTCTGTCGGTGCTGCTCCAATTCCAAATTTCGCACATGCTGTTTATGAAGGACAGTCTCAACCCATAACCAATTCTGATTGAGGTATTCTCGCAGGGTATTTTCCTGGCAGCCCAAAGGGCCAGAAACGGTAATCTGATTATTCTTAACTCGAATTCTCAGATTCTTTTGTCTGGACTTCTTTTTAAAATCGATCGTAAAATTATCAAAAAGGGAAATCTGGTATTTATCGCTCATAGGGTATTAAAATGCACGGCGCAGGAGTTTTTTAGCTTTGTCAACATACTCAAAATCGAGATTTGATGCGGCAACTAATTCCAGAAAATATTGAGATGTATTATACTCTCCCTTATTTAAATATATCTCCCCT
>JBBDQY010000012.1:0-11908 GCA_040905745.1 Balneolales bacterium | reverse complement strand
GCAGGCTCCGGGCATTGAAGCATAAAAAAGATAGTGGTAGCCGAACGCCGTTGTTCAGCATACCCCCGGATGATTCTACTTATAAGACTAATAATTTTACAGTGATGCAAAAGTAACCAAAAAATCAAGCCACTTGAACTCGCTCTCGGCCGAAAACTGTCTTGGGGCTATCGTACAGGGTAAGCGGCCGGCTCGAACAAAAGTGGCGGCTTCTCGACTTGGGTGCTAAGGAATTTTGTCTACCGCCATGGGTACCTTCAGGCTTGGTGATTGTTGTTCATATTAGCCTTATGGGTGGTGTATTTTGGGCGTGGGATGGATTGCCGGTTCTGCTCGTGGGTGCGATCCATGCATTTATGTGTTTAAGCCGGGGCAGACACGCAGGTCGGCCCCTACATTGTTCTTAGATTATCACCATTCATCAGGCCAGCAGATTTGCTTTCTGACCTTCCCACCTCCCGTGCCGTAGGTACGAAATGTTTGTAGAAAACGAAATGCACCCCCCTAACCGTGCCGTAGGTACGGAACCCATGCCCGGAACGCCAGAACTTTGCGGATCCTGTAATCTCTAATCACGGCCTCTGATCTTCCCACCTAGGAGGTAACATCATGATAGTTTGTATTGCTATATAAGGTGTTAATTTTAAATGATTGTTTGAAAATATTTTCTAAAATAATTAATGGAATACGTTGAAAACGTTTGGTAACTTGTGTATTAACTTTTTTTAATATATTTATAATGACATGTTTTCAGATAACAATATTTATTTGCGGCTGAGGGTAAGGGTTAAGCTCCTGGATAGGGCTACTTTGCTGCTGGAATCGGGGCTGGGTATAAAATCTCCTTCTTCTACGGAGAGGGCGGGGATTATTAAGTTTTATGAGATTGCTTTTCAGCTTTCCTGGAGGTGTATCAAGGATTATCTTGAAATCAAAGGTTTGAACCCCAAATTGCCTACGGAAATCATCAGGCTTGCTGTTAAGCATGAGGTCATTGATCAGGCAGATATTCTAAATAGCGCCCTTAATGACCGGTATCTTCTGGAACATATCTACGATGAAGATTCAGCACGATCATTAGAGGAATCTATCCGCAATGAATATTACCCTCTATTGAAAGATGTTTGTTCTTTTATGTGTAAAGTTGATTTTGGGTAGGTTAAGATATTGTATGTTTTAGCTTTGTACCTTTTGTCTTGATACAAAAGGTACCCAAAAAATCAAGCCAATTTGAACTCGCTCTCGACCGAATACCGTCTTGGGGCTATCGTACAGGGTAAGCGGTCGGCTCGAACAAAAATTGGCGGGTTCTCGACTTGGGTGCTAATGAAGCTTGTCTACCGCCATGAGAAGTTTAAGGCTTGGTGATTGTTGTGCATATTAACCACATGGGTGGTGTATCAGGTTATGGGATGGATTGCCGGTTCTTCTTTTGGGTGCAATCCATGCATTCAATTAATCAATCAGCTTTTTAGTACCTATCAAATAGTTCTATGGGGTTTGGTGGTTTTTGGATGATTTATCAATAAAATTGAGAAATTATTTTCAATTATTTTATTTGGGTAAAAAGGGGCTATAACCACACGGCTTCATGGGTGCAATCCGGGGCAGACACGCAGGTCGGCCCCTACATGGTGGGCCGGAATCTAATCACGGCCACCACCCTTCCCTCCTCTCAGCGCCCAGTGCCCAGCGCTCAGCGCTCGGTTTTATCTTACTCTAACTAAATACTTCTTATCACAACATCGATACCGAATAACCGGCACAAATAACGAAATAATCCTATGGCTCCTGCGGCGGCTGATCCTTTGCATGGGTTTGCCACATTCGGGGCATTGATAGTGCCATTGAATCCCAAACAACTTTTCTATAAGCAAGGCAAACATGGGTGGAGATTTGTAAATGAGGTAATATTATCATAAAACTCTTATGATAACGGAGTGTCTTCAGAATAATAATTTTGATCAGAATTTTTTAATTAGAATTAATTAATTATGAAAGTTTAATCTTTGTTGGATTAAACTTTTAAGGTTTCTTTTTTTCAACCCTTTTTCTTTCTAAACCAAAGCTTAACCCGGGCTTAAACTGGCCTTATGCCCGGGCCGTTTGGACCGGCTTTTTATGGGGGTTTGGTAGGACTTGGTACGGACGAGGTGGGTGTAGGATTTTATAGAATTTTGGAAGTGAATTGGAGAAGCTTTTGAACCGCCGGCCCCGGGTTTGATGGGCTTTTGTAAGTGGCCTTTTTGGGTGGCAGTGGTGAAGGCCCCTTAATAATTTAAATCAAAATTTAGAATGATACCCTCATTTTGGAAACGGTTCCATCTGTAATCATGTGGACTACATAAATTTATATCAAAAAATAAATTTGGTTATTTTTTAGAATTTAATTTAAATTATGTAAGATAATTAGCGTTCGTTATCTAATTATCTATAATTTTACCTAAAATCAACGGAGTTTAAAAATTGAAAAATATTATAAAGAAAATCCTATTCGGAGAGCTTCGGCCCTGGCTGGATGGGAGCGTAAAGAATCTGGTGGAATCTGTTCTTGAACCGGATAATTTCGATGGGGTTATTGAGAAAAACGGGGGTGTGTTAACTCAGCCTTACGTGCGTGTCAACAGCGGCCTGACAACGGTTGACGATCTGGGTATATTTTATCTGGATCTGTTGGAAGCTTTTTCGGAGTCGTATATCTGTAACACGCTGGTCCGTTTGAAGAAGCTGAATGATCCCCGGCGCATGGCTGCGGAACTGAATGCCGGTATTGGCCCCCTGGTGGATTTGGCTAAAGAGGCTCATCTGAAATCCTGTGAAGGCCTGGATGCCTATTCGGCCAGGGTCATCACGTTGGTCCGCCGGAGCCTGATGGCGACCATTGCAGACTTGAGCCTTCGTTATCCTCAGCTGGAGGGGGTCAGGAGGTATGATGCGGATAAGCTTTACCGCAAAGTTTTCAAAGTGCCCAAACCGGGCCACCGGGAAATTTATCTGACGAACTATTATTTTGAGGGTGTTTTAAACAGGGCTTTACGTGATGGAAAAAGTCTGGAGGATATCTCCGACATCTGGCTGGAACTGATCAAATCCAAGGGATCACCCGAAGTGTTTGTCCGCCAGGATTCCAGTCCAAAGACCCATATCGAAAATGTGGTCTTCCTCAAGCTGTGGAATGAGAACGTGGATTACGAAAAACTGGCCGACAGTGAATACTGTCGCCACCGGGTTCAACAATGTGTCATTGAGGATCGGGTCCACTTTCTGACCGCCTCCCGGTTTAATATCATGCTCCCGGGGATCCGTAAACAGACGGGGTATAAATCCGAAGCCGCCATAGCCCTGGAAGCGTGCCTTAAGAAGTTTGAAACCCGATACAAACCCCTGTCTCCGTCTGAAGTGGCGTCCGCCGGCACCGATGGTACCATCCCGGATAAAAAAGGCCGGCCCGATTTTGTGAATCACTACAGTACTCAGCTTATGCCTTATGATGATGTCGTCACCTTGCTGGGGGTCGATAAAAGCACGGTCAGGCGGTACTTTGATAAATACAAAATCAAAATCATTGAATTCAGCAACCAAAAGCGTTATGTGAGAAGGACTGATTTTGACCGGCTGATTGAGGAATTATCCAAACTCATAAAGATTAAGAAGAGAAAGAAATAACGTTCTTCCCAGGCAGGCAGGAGCTTAAACAGAAATAACCCAGCATATCCTGTTTCACCATCAGCACCTGCCCTGCCTATATATTATTTGTTCATCATTTCCACTCCCCCCCCCTTTTACTCAGCGTTTCGCTTCAAAGCCATTCGCTCCATTTAATATTCCATTATCATGAAAAATGAATTAATGCTCAATGTATTGCGTTTCAAACAACCTGCAAACGCCAAAACCCTCACCCCGTCTCAATATAACCAAAGGATCTTTGAAGCCTTCGATGGCCTTGCCGATTTCAGGCAATGGGAACCTGCCCGGGGCAACCGCTTCTGGTTCCGGGAGGAGGCCTATGACCGGGATGGCCTGATGGCCTATAAGAAAATCTACGTTAAGGCCTCCGTGGGCCGATACAGCGCGGGACCCGAACTGGCCGTGATGTTCGACGGGTTATCCTATGTACTCGGGGAGTCCGTCAACCATTACCCGTTCTCCGCGGATTTAGATGTAGTCGTGATGGACGGGCTTTCATTTGGATATAATGACCTATGCATTCCCCAGCCTGTCAACCCCTCACATATGTATCCAGTGGTAAACGAGCTCATCTGCCGGAGGCTGAAGATCAGCCCCATCGTCTCTCACCCGGGTGCGAAGGTGGCCAGGTATTATGATCACATCCGATGGTTCCGACAACAGTTTGCGAAAAAAGGGGGTTTGGTATCCTCCGTTTTCAGTTCACCCGGTAAATGGATCAAAGGGAATGCCGGCAATACGCATCCCATCGACCCTGAAATCGGCAGGCTGCAATTCCTCAAAGGCACCTCCACGAACCCCATGGAAGGGCTCAAAGCCTATATGCCTTATGCCCCACCCGAAACCCGGCATTTGAACCTGTATCTGATCCGCCAAACTAAAGACCAGTGGCTCTGCGACAGCTTCCTGAAACAGCTCAAGGGTGATGGAGACGATGATTTCCCCGGCCTGTGCCATTTCATCAATGCTTCGGTCACCGTACAGGGCCGCCACATCCTGTTTACTGATGAAGAAAACCCCCTGCCTGAAATCAAAAAGATGTTGTCCATGACTCCTTTTGACCCGAAGGCCGGCAATCTGGCCATTTACCTCTCCCCCATCCCGCCCAATGACCCCAAACCGGAACGCCGGGAAGTCTACTTCCAGATCAAGGAAGAACTCCTGAAATACGGACTCCATTCCGAGGCCGTCGACCGTTCCCTCATCAACAGCCCCGGATTTGGCAATTCCCTGTTTCCGTTATCCGTCTCCATCCTGGCCCAATACGGCGGCATCCCCTGGCAGCTGGCCCATCCGTCCGTTAGCCGGGACCTAATCATCGGCATCGGTGCCTCCAGGACGCCCCATAGCGAATCCCCCTATGTCTGCCGTGCCGTCCACTACTCCGTCAACGGACATCAAAAGGGCATGCGATGCGATAAGGCCTATGGCCTCATGGAAGTGTCCGCCTGTCTGCAGAATGCGGTATGCCAATTCGCCGAAAGCGAGCCTCAGGCCCGGCGCCTGATCATCCATCTGAACAAAACCCTGCCCAATGCCGAAATGGCTCCCATCTACAGTGCCCTCAAAGAATTGGGCTTGGCCATCCCCGTCGTCATCCTCACCATAAGGCCCACCGGAAGGTGTCAGCCCGTCCATTTCAACCCGGCCACGAAAACCAAAACACCAACCCCCACCTGGATGCAAATCAGCCCGAATACCATCCTCCTCACCACCACCTCCCGCGGCACCACCTTCCCCCTCCGCATCAACACCTGGTTCAGTGATCCTGAGATGGGTTTGGATACGGAGGGTGTTTCTAGTTTGGTGGAGATGGTTTTTCGTTTTAATAGGGTTTCTGACCTTTCCACCAACCCGTGCCGTAGGTACGGAATGTTAGGTATAATATCTCATTGATCTTTATATAGCTTGATTTTGGGTAGGTTAAGAATTTATTTTAGCTTTGTTACTTTATTTTTTTGCAATGGCCTACTTTTTTAATTCAAAAATACCATTTGAAATAAATCAGATAAAGTTGATTTTTGGTAGTTTAAGATATTGTTTCTTTTAGCTTTGTTACTTTTGCCTTGATGCAAAAGTAACCAAAAAATCAAGCCACTTGAACTCGCTCTCGACCGAATACCGTTCCGGGGCTATCATACAGGGTAAGCGGTCGGCTCGAACAAAAGTGGCGGCTTCTCGACTTGGGTGCTAAGGAATTTTGTCTACCGCCATGAGAAATTTAAGGCTTGGTGATTGTTGTTCATATTAGCCATATGGGTGGTGTATTTTGGTCGTGGGATGGTTTGCCGGTCCTTCTCTTGGATGCAATCCATGCATACGTATGTCAAATCCGGGGCAGACACGCAGGTCGGCCCCTACATTTGTAGGCCGGAATCTAATCATGACCTCTGACCTTCCCACCTCTCAGCGCTCCACGCCCAGCGCTCAGCGCTTGATTTAGATTTCCTTCAGTTTCTCGAGCATATCCATCGTCAAGGGCTTAGTAATAAAATCGATGACGATTGGATAGCTTTTCGCTTTCTTTTTATCATCATCGTCAATTGAAGAAGTAAGGATGACGGCCTTTGTATCCTTAAAATGAGGCATGTAAATACACATGAACTCATCCAGAAATTCCCAACCATTTAAGATGGGCATGTTCAAGTCCAATAAAATCAGGCTTGGGTAGTTTGGTTTATCATTTGAAACAAGGAGTTTTTTAAAGAACTCAAGTGCTTCATGGCCATTAGAAGCAACATGGACTTTCTTGACAGAAGATGATTTTGACAGCAATCGCTTTATCAGCATCTGAGAAATGAAATCATCTTCAACACACAATATATTTTCCAGCATTTTATTCAATGTAGCTTTGAAGGTTGAGAAGTATCAACCCCGGCACAGGGAGGTTTAACTAAAATTTATGCACATTTTTGATGATGTGAATTTACCATTCTTTTGATGAAATACCATAACATATTATGTAATAAGATGTTGCCCGTATATTCGGATATGCAGAAACTAGTTTAATTTTGCTTTTTAAAGGCAAGCGTAAATACAGAGCCTTCACCAACTTCACTTTTCATTTCTATGCTTCCGCCCAGCGCTTCCAATTGGGACCTTACCAGGTAAAGGCCCAGTCCTTTGCTGTCCGGATGGATATGGAACCTCTGATAGAGCCCGAAAAGACGGTCTTTATGCTTTTTAACATCCAACCCTATTCCATTATCCTGGAAAGTTAAGAGTAAATGGTCATCCATATCCATTGTTGTAATTGATATTTCGAGTTTACGAGTGTGAGATCGGTACTTGAACGCATTGGTAAACAAGTTTAGGAATATGCTTTCCAAATACCCTCTATTGAATATAACCGACGGAGCTTCATGGAACTGTAGATTAATTTGGTGTTCAATATCCGACTGAAGATGCATGATTTGAAGCATCGCTTCTTTAGTGATATCTTCAAACCTGATTTCTTCCTGTTCAATAGAGAGGTTACCCTTAATCTTCAATATATCATTTAAATCAGAAATGGTATGGTTCAGAAGCTGAATAGATGACCTGAATCCATTGATAATGTTCTCAAGTTCTTCATTTTCGTAGGAGATATCATCGAACATCTGAACCAGTCCGGTCAGGTTGGCCAGGGGTGCACGCAGGTTGTGAGAGGTTATGTACGAGAACATTCGGAGGTCTTTGTTATTATGAGTGAGTTCTAGAATCATCTGCTCCTTTTCTTGCTCCTGCCTTTTACGCTTTGTAATGTCACGTTGTATGGTGACAAAATGTGTGCACCGGGCGTTTGCATCTTTGATGGGAATCAGGTTGATCGTTTTCCAATAAGCTTCACCGCTTTTTTTATTGGCCAGGTATTCGAGTTCACAGGCTTCTTTTTTATGCATGGCCCGTTTAACTTTTTCCAGCCCCTTTTTGTTGGCCTCCGGGTTTATAAACAATTGGTGAACGGGCTTGCCGATGATCTCATCTTTTGAATACCCACTCATATAAAGATAAGCTCGGTTCGTGTAGATAATCGGGTAGTCCTTTTTATTCGCATCCAATATCAGTACGGAGTCCGTGGTGTTTTCAATAACGGATTCCATAAACAGCAACCGCTGTTCTTCTTTTTTCTCCCGGGTAACATCCTGTATAGTGCCAACGAGCTTAATAAATTCACCCGAATCATCTTGTACCATAAAGGCTTTCCCATATACATGCTTATAGGTGGAGTCAGAGCAACGAAAGCGGTATTCATTTTGTTGATTGAGGATGTTATGCTTAATATTGTATTTAAACGTGTCTATTACCTCACCGACATCTTCGGGATGAATTTTCTCATGCCACCAACCTATGTCAGTTATATGGCCATCTGTATCGTACCCAAATATATTTTTAATGCCCTGGTTCCATAAGACCTTATTGGTCCGGACATCCCATTCCCAAATGGTATCCCGGGTAGCTTTAGAGACGTAGTTATAGCGTTCGTTGATTTCCTTCAGTTTAAGTTCCTTTTCAACGATTCCGGTAACATCTCTTGAATTGGCCACGATACCCTTCACCGCAGGGTCATCTTGCATATCGGTTAAGATCGTATCAATCCAGCGCCACTGGTTATTGCCATCTCTGAACCGGAACGGCGGAACGTGTATGGTTTTCTTCGATGTAAGTTTGAAGAAATGCTCCAGGACTTGTGTTTTGTCATCTTCATGAATATAATCTATCACATTAGTACCTAAAAGGCCATCAGGAGATAGCCCTAAAATGTCTTTAACCGACGGGCTTTTATACTTGAAATTAGCTTCGCCGTCTAAAATGGCCATCAGATCAGAACCATCCTGCACTAAAGCTTTAAAACGCTGCTTCTCTTGTTTGAGCTTTGTTTCGGTCTGTAGTTTTGCCGTTATATCTTTTGCAATTCCATAGACACCGGTTATCTCTTCATTAATTACAATGGGTAAATTTGTCACTTCTACCACCAGGCGCTTACCGGTTTTTGTGACCATGCCGGAAGTATATTGCTGATGTTGGCCTTGAGCGGCTTTCATGTAATGATCATGAACCCTTGCTAAATCTTCAGGAGCTACAAAAGGTGAAAAGGTGATTTCCATAAGTTCATCAACAGAGCATTCAGCCATTTTAGCCATGCTCTCATTGGCGCTTATAAAATTACCTTCCAGGTCAAATGAAAATACGGCATCAGGGTTCTGGTCAAATAAAGACCGGTATTGACCCTGTTTGTATTGTATTTCTTTGTCATTTTCTTTCTCCTTTTTCCTGGCTAACACCAAGTCGGTTATATCTGAAGGGGAGTTTATAATCAATTCGATTTCTCCTTTGTCATCAAGAATGGGAATATTTTCACAAACCCAATGCCTCTCCAGAAATTCATCCGTGCCTCGTATAGGGATGTCGTATTCCATTTCTGACATTTTATGCGGCTCTTTGGTAGCCATGACTTTTGAAAGAGAGGCTTTCAAATCGGATACTCCATTGTTATTTGCCTGCCCGGAATTATCAGGAAAGGCCTCGAATACGCTTGTGCCAATGAAATCGCTTTTTTGGGATTTGGTGATCTTAAGGTAAGCATCGTTGACCCCTATTATCATGAAACGAGGGGGATCCGGGCTTAAAATCAACATGGGTGCCGGAGAGGAACCAAAGATGGCATTCAATTGACTTTTGTTTAGCATAGGGGCTGGTTTATAATAAAGCAAATGGAGAACGAACAAGGCTGAATATAGTAAAATAATATTCAGCCTTGTTAAGATATTTTAATAAACTGAAACATTCTCGATGGGTGAATCCTGCGCTGGGCGCTATGTTTTTCTGCCATGGGTGCTAATGAAACTTGTCTACCGCCATGAGATACATCGGGCTTGGTGATTGTTGTTCATATTGACCATATGGGTGGTGTATTTATGTTATGAAATGGATTGCCGGTTCTTATCAAGAGTGCAATTCCAGCATACATATGTCAAACCCGGGGCAGACACGCAGGTCGGCCCCTACATTTTTCCCTTTCGATTGGTTTAACCATGTTTTTAAAGGATGGTGTGAATATATCCCATCTCCCGTGCCGTAGGTACGGAATGTTAGGTATTATATTTCATTGTTTCTTTATATTTTCATTATTCTATAGATAGCTTGATTTTGGGTAGGTTAATATACTGTATGTCATAGCTTTGTACCTTTGCCTTGATGCAAAGGGTCCCTCACAAAATCAAGCCAATTTGAACTCGCTCTCGGCCGAATACCGTCTTGGAGCCATCTTGCAGGGCAGGCGGCCGGCTCGAACAAAAATTGGCGGCTTTCTGCCATGGGTGCTAATGCAGCTTGTCTACCGCCATGAGAAGTTTAAGGCTTGGTGATTGTTGTTCATATTAGCCATATGGGTGGTGTATTTTGGTCGTGAAATGGATTGCCGGTCCTTCTCTTGGGTGCAATCCATGCATCCGTTTGGTTAAGCCGGGGCAGACACGCAGGTCGGCCCCTACATTTATGGATGATGCCATTGAAACTTTTCACCTACTCTACTATTTGCATCACCCGATGATCTTTCCGATTAGGACAAAGAGGTAGGCTTTTCTGTAGTAATTTTACCATTTGACAGCTGATAGTAAATCGTACCGTTCTTAGAATACACATTAGGCAGACCCAACTTGTGATTTTCCTCCTGGGCTTTTTTCATCCCACGATTTCCAAGCTTGGTTAGCTCAGCTGCAAAATCTTTGATATGTGTTTTACTACTGCTCATAATATTTTCTAAGTTTCTCAAATGTAACGAATAATTTTTCATTAAGCACATAATGGCGTTGACTTTGGGAGTCGAAATCGGGAATAGGGCCCGGAACGTCAGAACTTTCCGGGAAAACGGAATCTCCAATCACGGCCACCGGCCTTCACACCTCTCAGCGCCCAGCGCTCAGTGCTCCTGCTTCTATCATTCATAACCTCCAAACTTCCCAACTACTATCCAGCACCTCCCACGCCTTCAAACAGGCTGATTAATTTGCTTGGTTTGATCGAGAGGGCATCCGCCAGGCGGATGATCATTTCGAATTCCAGGGGTTGCTTGCCTTTCTCAACATCTGAAATGAACGACTTATCCAAATCACATATTTCAGCAAGGTTTTCCTGTGACATGTTCCTGACGATGCGAAGAACTTTAATTACATTACCCAGGGACTGATTGATTTCGTTTGAATTCCTTCCAACTGAGCTTAGTGTGGGAAATGCCTTCAATAAGGATGTAGTCAGTGCTTCATCAAATGATTTGGCATCTGTATAAATGCGCATGTTATTTTCCAGGCTGGAGAACATGCGGACAAAACCCGCCGTAACCTCAACGAACTTCGAACCCGTTAGCATATTGATGACCTTTATCCGGGATCGGTGAGCGCCAAGCCATAATGCCCATTCATTACTGACTTCAATAGAAGCCGCTTTAGCATACCGGGCATCAATAAACAACTCTACCTGCTGATCATCCGATAAATAGTTCTTTAACCGGTTCAATGGAGCCTGGCCAAATTCACCAACATCGCTCCCGGAGATCCTTACGATAACAATATCATCCGTGGGCGAATCAATTGCTATCCGGCAATGAATCCCCTCAAACTGATAAGCCTCATCCCAAGTGGCGAAATTATGCATAGTTCTAATTTTAAAGTTTTATTTAATGATAAAAAATAATTGAATGATAATTATGAATGTTTTAAATAGTTATTATGATTTGATCTTGTATATTTTAGGAACGTTATCTAAAAGAAACAATCTCTTCAGCTACCCAAAATCAAGCTGTATTAAGACCAATGAGATATAATACCTAACATTCCGTACCTACGGCACGGTTTAGGGGGGGATAGCTGGTTTTCTACAAACATTTCGTACCTAACGGCACGGGAGGGAAGATCAGAGGGAGAAGCAGCTGGATATTGGTTGGGAAGTTTTGCGTTTATGAGTGGTAGATACATAGCGCTGGGCGTGGGGCGCTGAGAGGTGGGAAGGTCAGAGGTCATGATTAGAGATTCCGGCCAACAAATGTAGGGGCCGACCTGCGTGTCTGCCCCGGCTTAAACACACGAATACATGAATTGTACCCATGAGAAGAACCGGCAATCCATCCCGTAACCTGATACACCACCCATGTGGTCAATATGAACAACAATCACCAAGCCTGATGTAACCCATGGCGGTAGACAAGCTGCATTAGCACCCAAGTCGAGAAGCCGCCAATTTTTGT
>JBBDQY010000011.1:0-12362 GCA_040905745.1 Balneolales bacterium | reverse complement strand
ACTAATTATCAGTAACTTACATCAATATTTTTAACCCTTGCGGAAAACAGGAAAAGTAGCTTCTCCTTTTTAATATATTAGCTAAGCATGACTCTGAATATAAGGCAAATAGTTAATTATATTTTATGTTATATCCTATGTTGAACGTATTAGTATTTGCTAATTTACGTTTCAACTGCTGCTAAATTATTTGATTATTGACAAATAGAGGTTCAATTTGTTAGCCGCCCTTAAGATCCTTCTAAAATAGAAGATACTTTTCAAACACTCAAACACTCAAACTCTCATTTTTGGGTGAAATACTTATGAGGTTTAACCCTGGAGTTTTGTCTGTTAATTTTGGGTAGCAGGTACTTTTTCAGGTTCACCTCTCCAATAGGTGATGCGAGCTTTGACTTTTTCAAGGCCGGTGGCTACGGTGAGATAAATAATGGGTATCAAGATCAGAGTGATCAAGGTTGAAGCTGTCAAGCCACCAACAACAACCCGTGCAAGAGACGCCTGAATTTCGCCTCCTGGGCCTATGCCAAATGAAAGTGGAAGAAGCGCGAGGATTGTAGTTAGCGTTGTCATCAGAATAGGACGCAGCCGGAGCCGTCCCGCTTCGATCAAAGCATCATGGATGCTAAGGTTTTGTTCACGTCTTAGCAAGTTGATATAATCGACCAGAACAATGGCATTATTAACCACAATACCAATAAGCATCACTATACCCATAAAACTTTGTAAGTTGAGTGTTGTTCCGGTTAATAGCATTGTGGGTACTACACCAATAATGGCCAATGGAACTGAGAACATAACAATCAAGGGATCAATGAATCTTTCAAATTGGGCAGCCATAACCATATATATTAATAACATGGCCATGATAATTGCCATCGTAAAGTCTCTCTGTGCTTTTTGCTGTTCTTCATATTCTCCACCAAAATAGACAGAAAACCCATCGGGCATCACTACCTGTGACAAATTGTCTCTGATACTCTCTACCGCATCACCCAAGGCCACGCCACTTTCCAAATTAGCATTAATATAAGATACTCTTTGACTGTTTACCCTATTGATAGTAGTTGGACCACGACCCAAATTCTGATTGACTAATGCAGAGACAGGCATGATTTCGCCTTCATTTGTACGAACTGAAATATTGTCTAAATCATGGATGCTAAGCCGGTCTTCCGGACGCAACCTAACGGTAATAGGGAACTCTCTGCCATCAATACGATACATCCCAGCTCTGGAACCGCCGAGATTTGTCTGGACGGCTCGTGCAATATCACGAACATTCAATCCGACCTGTGATATTTTTTCACGGTCAAAGTTAATATTTTGTTCCGGACGCCCTATTCGTTCTTCACTATACACATCGGAAACACCAGGTACATTTTCAATTCGTGATACAAGATCGTCAATCAATGCCTGGGCAGTTTCCAGGTTATGACCCCTTAACTGAATTTGAACAGCCTCTTCACCCTCACCACCGGAACTAAAGATTCTACGTAGTATCCAAAGACCGGAACGAGCTGAAACCTGAATATCGGCCCCAGGTATGACCCCTTCCAAATTATCCCGTATATGATCAGCCAGTACAGAGCTTGACATACCCCGATCAGCTTCATCGTGAAGGGTAAGTTCAACTTCCGCACGTCCGTTTCTTACTTCCCTTGCATAATGTTTTATTTCATCTTTCGGTACCGTTTCTTTTACAATCTTATCAAGTTCCAATAAATACTGATAAACAACAGCAATATTTGTGCCCTGGGCCATTCTCATCCGGATTTGTATCTCGTCAGCATCTGCTTGTGGGGCTAGTTCAAATGGTATAGACTGAAAGTAGAATGCAGAAACAGCAAGTAAACAAATGGTTATGCTGACGATAATGGTTTTCATACCGAGAGCTTTTTCCAGAATTCTACTATATCCTGTTTCTAACCCATCAAAGAATCTTTGGGTTCGAGTCCATTTTTTAGTGTCGGGATCATAGGGTTTAATCGTAAGAAACTTGCTTGATAGCATGGGCACCAAAGTTAGTGCCACAACAAGTGAACATAACAAAGAAAAAACCACCACGAGAGCTAATTCCTGAAACATAATACCCGTAATCGTTTGCATAAATAAAACAGGCAGGAAAATCACAATCGTTGTCAGGGTTGCTGCGACGATTGCCCCGGCTACTTGCTTTGTGCCAACGAGAGCGCTTTCTTTATTTGTTGAACCTAGCTGCCTCCGTCGAACTATATTTTCGAGAACAACAATAGCATTATCTACAATAAGCCCAACCCCCAATGCAAGCCCACCAAAACTCATTTGATTAAGCGTGAGTCCATTAAAATAAAGCAAAGCAAATGTGGCAATAATAGAAATGGGTATGGAAATAGATATGATCAGCGTTGTTGAACCATTACGTAAAAAGGCAAACAAGACTATTACAGCCAGTAAACCACCCCAAATTGCTGAATTCCGTACATTGTTGATAGAATTTTGGATAAAGTCACTTTGGTCAGAAACGACCAGTATTTGAAGGTCGGTTCGCTCAGCATTAATTCTTTCAACCTCAGCATGAACACCCTGTGCAACTGCCACCGTATTTGCACCCGTCTGTTTCCTAATAGACATTCGGATGGTTGGCCTTTCATCGATTTCGACATAGCGACTCATGTCTTCATAACCCTCACTAACATTGGCAACATCTCTTACTCGAATGGGAGTACCATTTTCACGCCTGATAATGGTGTTCGCAATTTCTTCGACATTATTATATTCACCTAGCGTTCTTACATAAAGGTCACCAAGGCCATCTTTAATGTTTCCTCCAGGCAGATTAATGTTTTCCTGGCCAATGGCCTGTACAATGTCATTTGCAGTTATTTTGCTGGAAGCCATGCGGTCCCTAATTAAATCAACATGCACTTCTTTGTAGACACCGCCCCAAACATCAATGGCACCAACGCCCGGAATTTGCTCAAATCTTTTGGCAATATCCTGTTCCAAAACATAGGTTAAATCAGCTAATTCTCTTTCAGAACGAGCTCCCAGAATAAGTATAGGGCTGTCGTTAGGGTCGAATTTCCTGATCCTGGGTGGTTCTACTTCTTCAGGTAAGTTGCGTCTGACTCTGTCAAGAGCACCTCTTATATCATTAGTTGCTTCATCAATATTCGTTCCCTGAACAAAGTTAACTGATACCCAGCTTGAACCCTCACTGGTACGGGAATTTACGGATTCAATATTAGCAACCCCGGCAATAGCATTCTCAATGCGATCAGTTATGATAAGTTCCATCTCTTCGGAACCCACATTGTCATACTGTGTATAGATGCTGAGTCTTGGATACTCTATGGGGGGCAAAAGATCGATGGGAAGAAAGCGAAACCCGATTACACCCAAAGTGATGATAATCAGATAGATCATCGTTGTTGCGATAGGGCGAGAAACGGATTTAGACGTCAGTGACATAAAATAAATCTAAGGATATTATACAAATACAAGTTGCTGATAATCTAACCGCCGGCAGTATCGATATTTACAATAGGTTTATTATACTTGTTTTCGATTATATCAAATATATCTCTTGCGTGAAGTTGCTGTAAATCAAGTATTTGATTCCATTCCGTCATTCGAAAACGAGCCTCATTATTCCCGCCTACCAAAAGATTCTGGCCCATGGTTACAATCCAGGCTTCGCTGGTGATACCGCTCACCCCTGAAACCAAGCGACCATTTGCTATTACATCAACAGGCACAAATCGAACGGGCGTCGGTCCTAATATGGAAGCTTGTTCATTATCAGCTAGATCATCTAAATTATATTCGTTGCCAAGTGCCTCTGCAACATAGATTCCACGAACTCCATGCCGTGGGTGATTATAAATGGCATTATTAGGAACAAGAGTTGCTTGTTCTGTCTCTCCGTACAAGATATCAACTGAAACGTACATTCCAGGCCTGAGTTTACCTCCTTCATTTGACACTTCAATCTCAGCCTGGGTGGTATGGCTTACAGGATTTAGGAAAGGAGATATCCTGGTTACTGAAGCCTGTATTATCGTATCTCTCATAGCATCTGAATAGAGGTTTACGGTCTGACCAATTTCAATATAATTAGTCATCCGTTCAGTGAGCACAACAGAAATCTCAATATTATCAGGGTCTCCTATTTCGAAAAGACGTGTACCTGAACTTACCTGTTGTCCAACTTCGGCATTCCTCAACCCAACTACACCATCAGTGGTGGCTCTAACCACTGTATTAGCCAGACTTGCCTTACGTTCATCAATTATGGAGGCAGCTTGATTTTTCTGTGCTTTTACTAACTCCAGGTTGGCTCTTGCAGATTCAACTTCAGCTTGAATCATCTCCAATTCAGATTGACTTTCCAGCTGACGGTCAGCCAAAGTGGTAATTCTGTTCAGCCGGACTTCAAGTTGATTGAGAGCGGTGAGAGCTTGTCGCTCCCGGGCTAAAGCAATTTGATAACCAGATTCGGCTTGTATCAGACGTTCCTTGTATTCTGAATCTCTAATTTTAACTAATGGATCATCTTTATTAACCTTATCACCATTATTCACATAAACGTGAATAATGGGTCCACTGATTTCAGGATAGATTTCCGTCTGATTTCTTGCACGAACTACGCCCGTGAGCCTTTCTTCTAATGGTAAGGATCCATATCCGGCTCTCAAAACCTCTACTGTAGGTGTACTTTCCTCATCATAATCACGTCTTGAGTCATTATCATACCCTCCACAGGATGCCAGGATGCAAAGAGTGATTAACGATATTGATAACTTTGTGGGAAGCAAATACATGAAGGAATAAGTAAAAATAGTTTCCAGGATATCCAATTAAGGGTAAATAGGGATGCCACAGTTGCTAATAAAATGAGAAAAAACATTTACATTTGCGTGTAAAACATTATTAAAACATTTAAGGACAAACCTTAATCTGTATAATATGTAAATTTGTTAACACCAGAGTATGAAGTCCCTTTATAAATACCCTTTGTTTGACAATAGCTCAGCATTCAAGATAGCACAACCGGCAGCACCTCTAATCGTATTATGCCCGAGTACAGTGAAGGCAATATCCATAACGTCAGCATTTCGCAATCTGCCCATTCCCACCTGCATACCACCTTCGGCCAAAGCATGTTTTCTTGGTTGAGGATATCGAAAATCATCATAAAGTTTGAGTGCCTTTTTCGGAGCACTAGGCAAATCAAGCCCATTTAAAGGATTTTCCCAATCTTCTATCACCTTACGAACCTCATCTATACTTTCAGGAGCATTTGATAATTTGACAGTTACGGATAATAGATGTCCGTCAATCACGGGAACTCTCATCGCTGTGGCTTGGATTGGAAATTGAGCGGGGATAATGTTGGCTTTTTGATAAGTACCCAATATTTTCAAAGGTTCAATGCCAATTTTATCCTCTTCTCCGCTTATGTAAGGCATTACATTTCCAAGAATGTCAAGACTTGGTACACCAGGATATCCAGCACCTGAAACCGCCTGCATTGAGGTCATGACGATTGATTCAACCCCAAATGCATCATAAATAGGCTTTAAAGCAATAGTCAAAGGTACGCAAACACAATTGGGATTTGTGACGATAAAGCCTTTTCTATGCCTGTCAAAAGTTTGATGATTGATCAATTCAATATGCTCAGGATTTACTTCTGGCACCAATAATGGAACTTGTGCATGTTGACGGTAATTCTTAGCATTAGAGATTACAGGAATACCGGCTTCGGCAAATTCAATTTCAATATCTGTTGCCACTTCAGCATCTAAACCTGAAAAAACAAAATCTACATCTTTAAAAATATCAGCCTGGCATGAGGAAACCACTACTTCTGCCAATGCTTCAGGCATTGGTGAAGATTCCAGCCAATTGCACGCTTCTTTGTAAGGCTTGCCTGCTGATCGTTCTGAAGCACCAAGTTTAGAAATGGTGAACCAGGGATGATCACGAAGTAAATGAATAAATTTTTGTCCTACAGCGCCAGTGGCGCCTAAAATTCCGACACGAAAGGATGACATTGGGGGTATACAATAAATTTTAAATTTCAGTCAGCTATAAATATAAGAAAACATTGAGAAAGTAGTTACCACACTAAAAGTGGATTGGATATCAAATCCTTAACAGAAAAAATAAGTTAAGAAGCATTTAAATACATCATTTTCTTTCATAGACAGCGATCACAACTTAAATTAAATCAGGATGTTATGAATGAATAGTTAATGCCTTATTATCAATTATTCATTAATTATCTCCTCAGTATTCATGTGATGGATAAGCATATTTCTGAAGGTGGTTTACAAAATGTTGTTGGTAATCTACCTGAACAATGGAGCGACCTTTGGGAGAAACACCTAACCGAAAGACATCATAATTCATAAGTCTTTAAATATAATATCAGCCTTCCTTATTCTCAAAATCAACTAACCGGGATTAGCTAACGGCATTTCGATAGGCACATACTCCGTCTCATGTTATAACAATAACTCATTGGGACATACGTAGTACTGTCAATTGTAGTTCATTATATTCTGGATACTAATAATGAAACTAACAAGGTAATCCCCAACTAGTTGTTTTTTCTTAATTATATGGGGATCAAATAAAACTATATTTAACTAAACCTGTAAAGCTTATGAAGAATTACTTTCGATTATTGGGCACTTTTGTATTTATTATTTCAATTTTCACTCTGGCATTTACAAAAGAGGTAAAAAGCCAGCCTCATGATAGCGACCTTGGGGTCGGAGTTGTTTTAGGTGAGCCTTCAGGTATCACTGCCAAATTGTGGCTCAACCAGAGAGATGCATTGTCAGGATTGGCAGCCTGGAGCCTTCGGGGGAATACAACTATACATCTTCACGCTGATTATATACGACATAACTTCGAGGCCATCCAGGTATCTCAAGGTTCAATGGCATTCTTCTACGGCTTGGGCGGCCGGATACTTACCGGAGGCACAGAAAGGGTAGGTATACGCGTTCCCTTTGGCCTTACGTATTTTTTTAGTAATGATCCCCTGGAAATATTTGTTGAGATCGCCCCCATATTAGATCTCGCACCTGCAACTGAGTTTACAGGCAATAGTGGCTTAGGTATCAGATATTATTTCTAATTTTAGTGAATTATAAAGTGAGGTAAAAAAGACTGTTGGTCCGCATCAACAGTCTTTTTTAAGCCCTGTAGTCATATATTATATTTAGGTGATATAAAATATTCTATACCAAGGTAACCATACCTTTACCAACTTTATTCGTAGGAATTATAAACTAGCATCCGTATTCTTCAGAATTAAGCAACCTTAAATTAGCCACAAAAGTTATAAGGCCATGAGGGTAATCTTTGTAATCATATTGATACTACACGGACTCATCCATTTAATGGGTTTTGTCAAAGCCTACAATATTGCAGAGATCAAGGAACTTACATTGCCCATATCAAGGTCATGGGATTAATATGGTTATTATCTTTTTCCCTCTTCACTGCAACCAGCAGTCTCTATTGGATGAACCACAATTATTGGGGATTAACAGGTATTATGGCCGTGATCATTTCACAGATCCTGGTCATCAATTTTTGGGATGACGCACGATTTGGTACTGTTCTTAACATTGCAATCCTCCTTGTAATAGTTGGTAGTTTTTTCAGATTTCAATAAATCACTCCCTGTCAGGAATTAGCTTCATACCTTAATCAACGTTATTAAATTTACAACCCATTCTTTCATGGCTATGCATCATCAAAAGACATTAAACATACTTATTCTTCTGATTGCTGTTTTGGCATTGGTAGCCACTACCGTAGGGATCTTTTCAACCGGCGGGCCAGGACCTTATGAATATACATCTATCCGTGGCGAAGCGGTTATGATTTACGGAGAGGGAGTATACAGGCACATGTCGGCTGAAGTAGCACCTCAGGGTATTGGGCAGGATTATATAACGCTTTTTCTGGGTACTCCACTTCTTCTTATTTCATTCTTTTTAGCAAGAGGCGAATCGCTAAAAGGCCGTTTTCTCCTGGCTGGCACGTTGGGATATTTCCTCGTTACTTATTTTTTCTATCTGGTGATGGGGATGTATAATATCCTATTCCTGGTTTATATAGGTCTTCTGGGTGCTTCATTTTTTGCATTCGCACTTACAATGCTTTCCTTTAACCCAAACGAAATACCCGGATATTTCGAGGATTCTTTACCTGTTAAGCCCATCGGTGGTTTTTTAATCTTCAACTCATTGGCTATCGCATTGTTGTGGTTAAGTGTAATTATACCACCTTTATTCGATGGATCGATCATTCCAATGGAAACGGAACATTACACTACATTGATTGTTCAGGGCTTGGATTTGGCCATATTGTTACCACTTGGTTTTGTATCTGGTATACTGTTTATTCAGAAAAAACCATTTGGCTACCTGCTGACTCCCGTATATTTCGTATTTCTTTCCATATTAATGCTGGCATTAGTCGCAAAAGTCATTGCAATGGGATTAGAAGGGTTCAACATCATCCCTGTTGTTTTTATCATTCCTGTAATAGGAACGTTAGCCATTTTTTGCTCAATAATTATTCTTCGAAATATTAAACAAAAACCCATGCCCTTATAAGGACATGAGTTTGAGAACCTGGTTAATAACCACCCGGATTAATGACTACATCAATTCGCCTGTTTCGCGCGCGGCCTTCAGCATTCTCATTACTGGCAACAGGACGGTCAGGACCATAACCAATTGATGACAGCCTTAAAGGTATTCCGATATTGGCACGGATGTATTCGGCTACTGCTGCCGCCCGGTCTTCAGATAATCTTTGGTTGAGTTGAGCTCCACCCCGGGAATCGGTATGTCCCTCGATGGATATGCTAGCATTCGGATACTGTTTGATAGCCGTCTGCACTTTAGTAAGTAAAGAAAAGTTAGGGGGCTCAATGACTGAGCTACCAACTGGAAAACTCAGTCCGTATAAACGAATCAGGACTTTGCTACCATCAAGAAATACATTACCCTGATTAGGATCAAACAAGTTGATCACTTCATTTAATGCCTGATCTCGTTTTCTCTGTCCTTCGAGCAGTGCAGCCAGATCACCTTTGTTTTCAAGTTGCTTTTGTAGGAGTTGAATCTCATTTTGATGCAGTCTAAGTGACTCTGCCAAAGTTGCTTCACTAGATCCTTGACCCTGAAGAGCTCTGATTACAAGATCAGCGGGAGCATCAAAGCCACTATCAAATCTTGCCTCAACGCCAACAGTTTCAGCAATTCTGCGGATTGGTTTTTGAGCCGACAGGAAGACTTCTTCATAACCCTGTTTATCATCCTTTAATTTTTCAATAGTACGGTGCAGGTATAGGCCGTGTGAGGCTTCATAGGCCGCTTCTTCTGATAGTTTGCTGACCTCTGACGTTTCATAACGATCAATTTCGAGAAGTTCGTTAACCCTTTTCCTAAGCTCGTGAGCTCTTGCAATGGTTTTCGGTGAATTCTTATCGGCTTTTTCTTCAGAAGCTGTCTCAAGTAATTCGCGGACCGGGTTTAAGAAGCTTGCCTTGATGGCTTCAAGCTCAGCGGTATCATACAATGCCAAAGCTTTATCAGCCTCACTGCGGGCTTTATTTACACTTCCTCCTTCCAATTGAATCGCCGCTTTTCTAAAAGAGGCTTCCGCTTTATCCCATGAATCCAGATTGTACTCAGAAGCATTGGCGGCTATTGCGTTATTACGCATTTGGGTAATTGATTGGAAGGTAACCACACCAATTTTTGCAGTCTCTTCAGACTTATCAAAATCAACATTAGCGCGGTTAAGCTCTTCACGAATCTGGTCTATATTGCCGTCACGCCTAAGTAACTGTTCCGCCTTATCATAATGTTGTTTACCACTTTCATAATTTTCCGGACTGTACAGATCAGCATCCATATTATGTAATGCATCGAGTCGTTCATCGGCATTCTGGAAAAGTTGTTGGTGTATATTTTGTTGTTCCCGTGTGAGGGGTTCATTCGATAAATCTTTGCTTGAACCACATCCGACCAGAATCAAAAATACGGCAGGCAAAATGAAGTTATTCAGTATCTTATTTGTTTTCATAGGGGTTTTCAAATAAATGTTAAAAGGAAGCAGTACTCTGCAATTAAGAAAAATGAGGTTTAAGTATAAAATTTACTGCTATTTGACAAGGTAAGTTATTTATGGTAGAAATTTAAGATTACTTAAGTAAGTGCTATTTTATTTGAGAGTGCTCCAGGTGCAGTATGGTGTGGATGAGCATACTTTTTTTAGGACCCAATAATAATTGTTGGGTTCTTGGAAGACTCCAGTTCAGCATGATCTTCCATACTGATAAATCTCATCGATTCGTTGCCGGTATCGATGTACAACAGACAGCTGGTCATACTGGCGCGAATCTGCTGTCCAAATGATCTTGTAAAGTCTGTAGCCGGGGTTTGATCAGGCTGTGATGAAACATAAACTAATCTTCGATGCTGGATTGAATGTTTAGGTCGGTTTGGGATCAGCTTTGCTGCCGATCATTCTTCTAGTTTTTCATCATTACTATTTTATTAATGATATACTTTGTGTAGCGATAAAACCATCCAATTCGTTGATGAGTATATTGTTAAGTACGGCACCTAAGTGAATCGGGTGATCCTAACATTCAGAAGCAGTTGATCACTTGTCTGATGATGACAATGGATAGCAACGTGCCATCATGGTGGTTTCAATTAAGTTGTCAATATTAAAAGGCGCAAATGGAATAGGTTTGCTACCCTGTTTTTATAGCTTTTAAATAATTCTTAATTCCTTAACATCAAATTAATATAGCCATAATGTTGGTCCCCTAGTTTGATTGTAATTGAATAACAATTGCATATCAAATCAAAAATAAACTAACACACTTATGGACTACAAATTATTTTTTAAAATTTTAACGTGTATGGCTGTCACAATATGGATGACTGTTTCCTGCGATGATGACAATTCTGTAAACAGTGGTAATGGCAACGGTAATGGTGAGGAAGAGCATCCCTATGCTAATAATATACGAGAAAATGGTGTTATTGTTCCCGGCTCCATTAATGGTAATACCACCTGGGCGGCCGATTCTGTCTATTACCTGGACGGTTACGTTTTCGTTGAAAGCGGAACATTGACCATTGAACCCGGAACGGTCATTTTAGGCTTCGAAAAGCCTTCAAGCGCTGCTGAAGGCAATGAAACGGCCCTGATTATTACTCGTGAGGCTAAAATAGAAGCGGAAGGTACCCCTGAAAAACCAATTATCTTTACATCCGAATTGGATGGGGAGCCTTTTGGTGAATCAATGATATTGAACGAGACCAACTCCAAACTCTGGGCAGGACTAATTATGCTTGGAAAAGCACCCGCCTATTCCGGGGGTAACACCGATGCCATCCAAATAGAAGGCATTCCCGATGGTGAAGCACGTGCTCAATATGGAGGGACGGACGAAGAGCATAATTCCGGTATATTAAAATATATATCCATTCGATTTACAGGTGCCGAGATTGGGCCGGGTGATGAGATACAGGGACTGACTCTTGGTGGTGTTGGCCGTGGTACTACACTTGAATACATAGACCTCTTCGTTTCTGCAGATGATGGAATAGAAATATTTGGTGGAACGGTGAATATAAAATATATATCAGCCGCTTTCGCTGAAGATGATGCTTTCGACTTTGATCTGGGATGGACGGGAACCGGCCAGTATCTGTTTGCTTTACAAGGAGGAAATGGAGCGGACCACGGTGGCGAATGGGATGGGGCCAGCCCTGATAACGCGCCTCTGTACTCTACAGCCAGGCTGTATAACATGACGCTCATTGGCCAGGGCCTTAATAGTACTGATAGAGGTGATGATGCTTCGGCTCTTATCATGAGGGATGGATCCGCTTACTCTCTATATAATTCCATTATTGCTGATTTCAATGGTCTTGGTATTCAAATTGAAGACAATAGTGAAGCTGACGATTCCTATGATAAAACCATTCTGGATGTAAACGGAGACGGCGCTTCCGTTGCAGGAAACATTTGGTGGACAGGAAATTCCACCAGTATTGAAACCATGATCTCTGTGACTTCTAATGAGTCAAGAGATCCTGATGGATCAACCATTGCAGCCTGGTTGAGTGAACGAGATAACTTGTTTGATGATCCTCTTTTTGGAGGAATTTCAAGAACAGTTGGGAGCGGTGGGCTTGACCCAAGACCATCAGCAGCATCCGCGACATCAGGAGCGGTTGATGTAGTGGACAACAATGTAGAGCAAACCACTTACAAAGGGGCTTTTGACCCGTCGACAACTCCCTGGATTGCAGGATGGA
>JBBDQY010000010.1:0-2080 GCA_040905745.1 Balneolales bacterium | reverse complement strand
AGCACCTCACTTACTTCTAATATTGAAATTACGGCTGCTTCATATTCCAATGTGCCCGGATTAAGCACCTTGACTTTTACAGCTACCAAATCAACTGCTTTGGTAATGTTTTCTGCTTCGGGTTTTGCCTATACCAATTCTATGGCCAATGTGCTTTTTAGGGTAAGAAACACTACAAACAATAGCACCATAGGTGGAACAAACACTACCATGCAAAGCTATGATGATGTTACCGGCACTATTACTCCCTGGAGCTGTACATTTACAAAAGTGATCAGCGGACTAACAGTAGGAAATTCTTATACCTTAAGGGTACAGGGATACACTGATGGAATCTTTGGAACTTTAAATGCCGTTGTGTGGCCAAGCACCCACGATTCGCATCATATGACACTTTCCGTATTGCAATAAAACCAGTTTTGCCCTTACAGGAGAAACTATAAATATTCTTAACTTAGACCTACAATTTTTGCCATATACTTAAGCTGAAATTATAATGAAGATCAATTATTATAAAGAATTGTTTTTAACATTGCTCCTGTTCGCAGGATCCTTATTCAGTGTTTTTTCCCAGGCACTGGTCAACAACAACGGGGCACTTATTTCCATCAAGGACAGTGCACTGGTAATTGTAAAAACCAATTCGGTAAACAATGAAACGGGATACATCAGTAATGCGGGGCGTTTTATTATAGAAGAGGACTTTATCAATACTGATACCGCAACAGGTGGAATGGCCAAAGGCCGCTACGAAGTGGAAAGACACTGGGAAAATAGCGGGGTCTTTATAGCAGATTCAAGCACAGTAGAATTGTACGGTGCCAATCAATTGATCACCGGTGATTCCGTTACGGAATTTCACCACTTGCAATTGACAGGAACAGGAATTAAAACACAAACCATTGATGCCAAAGTCAACAGTCTTTTAGAGCTCAATGACAGGGAATTGGCCACTGATACCAGTAAAATGTTTGTGATAAACCCCGGAGTAAGTGCAGTTTCACGAACAACAGGTTTTGTAAGCAGTCTTGCTGATGGCAGGCTTTCCAGGGAAATGAACAGGGATACTACTTATCTTTTTCCCGTAGGTTCATCTATTGGCACTCAGCGTTATCGACCTATTACAATCACTCCGCCAGTATCCAACCCCAAAACCTTTGAAGTAAGAATGGCTAATGTGGATGCTACGAGTGAAGGATTTGACAGAAGTGAAACTGCCCCGGATATTTGCGAGATCAACCCCGAATTTTATCACCTGATTGATACCACAGAAGGTCAGGGCGCTGTTGATCTTACTTTCTTCTACGATGCTGCATCCGATGGCGACTGGAGCGAAGTAGCACACTGGGAAGGTGTTCCACAATGGGAAAGCACACGCCCCAATCCGGGCGGAGTATCTGGTGCTTTCAATACTTTAGCAATTAATGGCTGGGACACTTATCAATACGAAGCATATGCTCTGGCCAGACCGAGTCCAAGCCTTGATTATTCAAATGTGAATGATGTGAGTTGTTACGGAAATAATGATGGAGTTATAGTTGTAGATGCGATTATCGGAACCCCGGATTTCACTTACGAATGGAATGCCCCGGGATTAAGCGGAGATAGTATTTCCGGTCTATCGCCAGGCGAATATAGCCTTACTATCACCGATGCTAACAATTGCCAGGCAACAGATACGCTTGTAATTTATGAACCGGACAGTCTTGAGCTTGAGGCAAGTGCCGATGTTACAATTTCATATGGCACATCAACCGACCTTGAGGTAATATACACTGCGGGAGGTGCTCCTTTTTACGAGTACTTATGGGAGCCGGATGCTGGATTAAATAACACTACCGGTGAATATGTGACAGCTTCTCCCGATTCCACAACCAGTTATATTGTTACAGTAATAGATGAGAATGGTTGTAGAAAAACAGATACTGTAGTTGTTAACGTTGACCATACGCTTTATGTATTTCCAGAGGGTTTCACTCCCAATGGGGATGGCCACAATGACAATTATGAAATTATCAAGAGTGAAGGAGTGGAAGTGCTGGAGTTCAAAATATACAATCGCTGGGGGGAATTGATCTAT
>JBBDQY010000009.1:0-12945 GCA_040905745.1 Balneolales bacterium | reverse complement strand
ATGATCCTGTTTTTACTGATCAATTAAGCTTAATTTAAAATCGAACTCAGGTTCATAACCATTAGTAAATTGGGTTAAAAAGTTCAATGAAAAGTAAGACCCCCAATCTTCGGTCATCTTATACCCTATTTTGGAATCCAGAAAAATCCTGTCATTAGATTTTCTGGTATCCTGTCCTTCCTGACTTATAATTCCATAGAGGAGTTCCAGTTCATTATCATACGTTAACCTATCTTTTTCATAGCTGGATTTAGCAGATAAGATCGCCCCTAATGAAAAGGAATTTACTCCACCCCCCTGCCAGTTACTACTGAATGACGATTGGTTAAGATTTAAACCGACACTAAATTGATTAGACCAATAGGTGGTATCGGTATTGACGGGTACTGTGTTATCCTGGGCTAATACATGACCTGTAAAAAGCAGGCCAAAAGTAAAAAGTAATCTTAGAAACATAGTTGATGAATTATTGAAAATTTATTGAGGTAAAACTTAATTAAAATATCTGATATATAAAAGAAAATAATTTTTCATATGTTAACTCCTATGTACTTTGCAAGCAGTTAATTTGCCTTTTCCTGTGTCTTCGTTTACCTAAGGAAAGGGCTCCTTCAATCATCATTCATGCAATAGAATATGGCTTTGGACCGTACCATTGAATCAAAACTCTACATTTCCATTTCGGCAATTATCTAAGGATTACTTTTGTGGATACAACCTACCCGGTATACTTTAAATTTACAGCTATTCTGTTAGGCATCACATTATTCATATATGGCCTGGTGGTTGCTAAACTCATATTGATCCCCCTTACCTTTTCCGCCTTCATCGCCAGTTTACTTACACCTTTTTGCGATTGGCAGGAATCGAAAAAGATCAATGATATTATTGCGGCATTTATCGCTGTAGTATCTGCTATTATTGTAATGGCTGGCATTATGTATTTCTTCTTCTCTCAATTGTCTAATTTCACGAATGATTTATCGACTATTGAGGAAAATATAACCGAACTGATTAACCAGGTGGGAGTTATCATCGCATCATGGTTTGGAGAGCAACCTGATTATGGGATTGAATCTGGTTTTGATGCCTTTACTACTTTCATTGAAGAGAGTGACCCTTCGATTGCGTCTAATTTTATTAGCGCAGTAAGTAACGTGACACTGTTCTTTATGATTCCTGTATTTACCTTTTTTTTATTGATCTACAGAAGCTTCATCAGAGAATTTTTCTTTCGCGCTTTTGGTACGGAGGATGACAACAAAATGAGAAAAATCATTGATAATCTTCAGACCGTATCCCAGCATTACCTCACCGGCATGTTCATCGTGATCTGCATCTTAGCTATCATGAACACTTCAATGCTCCTTGCTTTTGGAATCAACCATGCTGTATTTTTTGGTGTTTTTGCTGCTGTGTTAAACATCATTCCCTTTATTGGACCTCTTATTGGTTCTATACTGCCAATATTATATGCGTTTCTAATGACTGACTCCCTCTGGATACCCTTTGGTATCCTACTGAGCTTTTATGTAATCCAGCTTATTGAAAGCAATGTTCTTACACCTAATATCGTTGGCGGACAAGTCAGTATTAACCCCTTAGTCACACTGTTGGCATTATTTATCGGCGGGATGGTTTGGGGAATTGCCGGTATGATCCTATTCATCCCGGGAATGGCGATATTAAAGCGAATATTCGACGAAATTGAGGGTCTTGAACCTTATGGCTATCTTCTAGGTGATGTTCAAACACGAAAAAAAACTCGTCAGGCACGATTCATAAACAAGCAGTTTGTCAAAATAAAAGATCGGCTTGAACACGAAGCTTGAGCTCACTGGTTAGGTATTCTTAAATACTCTGCAAATTATGCTGTGTATTTCTATCTATTTGCCTAATTTCAGGTTACTTCTAAACAATACTTTATGAGCAAAAAAAACTTACTAGTCGCCTTCGGTGGCTCATCCCCCGAACACGAGGTTTCTGTGCTTACCGCCCTGCAGGCTGTAGCCGCCCTGGATGACACTTACCAACCTATTCCTCTTTATATAACAAAAACGGGGCGATGGCTTACCGGTGAAGCTTTGCTGGTGCTTGAGAATTATCAGGATCTGCAGAAATTAGAAGCCAAAGCCACACCTTGTACATTGGCTTTTGGCGACCATGGCAACCCCCTGTTGATGGAAACGAAATCGAGTTTATTCTCCAAGCCACGCTCTACACATCTTTACGCTGTACTCAATGCCTTCCATGGAGCCGATGGTGAAAACGGTTCATTCCAGGGTGTTTGTGAAATGTTCAACCTCCCCTCTACCGGAGCCGGGGTAACAGGATCGGCTGTTGGCATGGATAAACGCATAGCAAAAGAACTATGCTCCGTCCACGATATATCGGTTACCCAACATGTTTGGTTCAATGAAACTGAGTGGGTCGATTCAGCAAACAACATTAAAGAGAAAATTAAAAATTTGGGTTTCCCTGTATTTATTAAACCTGTTCACCTGGGAAGCAGTATTGGAGTAAGCCGGGCAGATTCCATTGAAAAGGCAGAAGAAGCCATAGAGACGGCATTTCGTTACGACCAAGAGCTTATCGTCGAAGAAGCCGTTCAACCATTGCTGGAAATCAACTGTTCTGTTTTAGGCGATGAAACCAATGCTCGTTCCAGTGTGTGCGAGCAACCCATGGGTAAGGATGATACCTTATCTTTCGAAGACAAATATATGTCAGGTGATTCGGGTTCTAAAGGTATGGCTTCAGCTCAACGAATCATTCCTGCTCCCATCTCTGCCGAATTGACGAAAAGCATTCAGGACCTTTCAATCAAGATATTTAAGCTCCTGAAAGTAACAGGGGTTGCCCGGCTGGATTTTCTGATAAACGGGGATAGCCAAAAAGTGTATTTTAACGAAATCAATACAATCCCCGGGTCTTTTTCATTTTATCTCTGGGATAAGACAGATATCCCATTCTCTAAACTTCTGAATGAAATTATAGCTATTGCTGTTAATCAGCACAGGCTAAAGAATGGTCGTGTAAGGAGCTACGAAACTAACCTTCTTAGCACAAGGTCAATCCAAGGAATTAAAGGTTTAAAAAAGTAAATGTCACGAAATCCTTTTAAATCTTTATATTCTAATTGATTCTAATAATTGAAGTCTATGATAATCGAAAAGCTGAAAGTATTACTTATACTAGCCATCTTAACCATCTGGATTCAGGCTTGCTCTTCCAGAACTGTTGAAACCATTACCGTAGGTGGAGAACCTACCACTCCCCCATCTCCTAATGAAGTGGAAGAATCATTGCAACCCATCTCAGGAGACGTCTTACGCTTAGGTGAAGTGAATAAAATAATAAATTTTGACCCTCTCTTTGCGTCTAATGCCGCTACTCAGCGAATTATTCAACTTGTATATGAAGGATTGGTTTCATTAAACGAGGAAGGACAAATTATACCCGCTATTTCAAAAAGATGGCAGGTTAGCAGTGACTCATTAACCTACACATTTCATCTTAACCGAAATATTTATTTTCAGGACGATGCAAGTTTCAGTAGTGGCATTGGCCGGCGTATAAAAGCTTCTGATTTCAAAAGGTCATTTGAGCGTATGGCATCCAGAGATGTACCCCCAAACGCCGCTGAATTGTTTCTGGATTATATAGCAGGTTTCGAAGCCTATTTTTTTGAACAAAGGGAAGTCTATCAGGCTGACGAAAGAACTTTAAGTGAAATCAATGGCATAAAGGCTGTTAATGACAGTACCCTAACTATTTCCCTGATCGAACGCGATTCCGATTTACTGGTCAAACTGGCGTCCCCCTATGCCGGTGTTTATCCTCATGAAGCTTTAAGATTTCGACAATCTGGCTTAAGAAACCATCCAATAGGTACCGGGGCATTTCAATTTGAATCCAGTCAAGGAGATACCTTACATGTTCTGGAAAGAAATCCGGGTTATCATAACACCTTAGTTCGGCCAGATCGTATAGAAATTTTAAGTGTGAATGATGAACAAACGATTTTCAATCAATTTGTCCGAGGCAATCTGGATGCCATAATGGAATTGGGTCCTCAGATGATCCGTAATGTTGTTAATGAGAATAATGAAATTGTCCCGGCCTACAGGGATCAGTATGAATTAGTAACTATTAACCATTACGAACCTTATATCGTACGCTATAACCCTGATAACCGATATGGCATCAATCAGGGGCATGCTGCAACCCTGGCGAACATGATCAATATTGATACGATAAAAGCCAGATTGGAAGACCCCTCTCTTGAGCTTACATATCAAACTGAGGAATCAAATGGTGAATATCTGGATGACCTAAGAAGACGTTTTTCTGAACGTCGTGAAAACAGAAGACTCATTCTTGCAGCTCAGCCTGAACTTTATGCTCAGGTACTGGGTGCACAAATTGTTGGGGTTTACAATCAAGAAGTAAACGCCGGGCTAATGAACAGAAGGTTATTCAACCGCGATATTTTTTTATTTCTTGATCAAATAACCCGGTTTACTACAAACGAGCAGATTGAACCTATGCCTCAGGAAATCCTCCGTTTTCAACATGACCGTTATTTCCTTATGCATAATGACCTTCAGAATGTGAGATTTAATAGTTTTTCATGGTGGATAAACCTAACTAATGCTCAACTCTCCGATAATAGCCGCTAGAATCAAATACAGTAATAGGTTAAAAAGCTTACTTAATAATTACAACCCTCTACAACCAGCATTATGACGTTTTGTGTCATTGCAAATTCTGAAAAAAAGGCTGTTAAACAACCTTTTCTTGACATTGTTAATTGGGCTGAAAAGAATAAAGTTCAGATTATCATTGACCAAAAGCTTAAACCTTTGCTTGATGATCAGCGTTTTGATCATGTTAAAAAGACAAATAATGAATTTGAGGCTGTAAATTTATGTGATATTGTAATCTCTGTAGGCGGTGATGGAACCATGCTTTGGGCTTCACGGAGGGTCGGAAATTCCGGAAAACCCATTCTTGGGGTCAACAGTGGTAGAATGGGCTTTTTGGCTAACGTTCAACAAGAAAAGATTGCCAAAGCTCTGGATTATGTATTGGAAGGAAATTACTCACTGGATAAACGTCATCTTTTGGAAGCGACCACCGAAAAGGGCAAAACTTATATTGCCTTTAATGAGTTTCTTTTTACCAAAAAAGGTACCACTTCCATGATTACCCTTGTGGCTAAATTTGGGGATCTGTTTATTAACAAGTACTGGGCCGACGGGATTATTGTATCTACACCAACAGGTTCTACCGCTTACAATTTATCTTCCGGGGGACCTATTGTAATGCCAGATACCCAAGTCGTTACCCTAACCCCAATTAACCCGCATACACTGACAACGCGGCCTCTGGTACTTCCGTCAGATAAGGTAATAACTATTGTAGTAGAGCCCCCTGAACAGGAAGTTCTATTTTCAAATGACGGAGAAATTTGCGAAGTTGATGGACCGCTAACTTCTGTCACTATCAAGCGTTCAGACTATACCATTAACCTGGTGAAATTGCCGGGTCAGGATTATTTTGAAACATTACGCACAAAGCTGATGTGGGGAGCGGATTTCCGAGAGCGAAGATAAATTTATTAAATTGATAACATTAAAAATATTATTAAAATGAAAATAACAGTAGTTGGAGCGGGCGGCAATGTTGGATCAACCGCAGCATTAACCGTAGCGCAAAGAGATTTTGCAAAAGAAGTCATTGCTGTAGATCTGGAACGTAAAGACGGTGACAAAGTATTTTATCCATCTAAAGGCCGAGCCCTTGATCAATGGCAAACTGCCCCCATCCATAATTTCAGTACCCATCTCAGAGGCACCACAGATTATAAGGAAACCGCTGGATCTGATATATGCATCATCACAGCGGGTGTTCCACGTAAACCGGGCATGAGCCGTGATGACTTGCTTGGAATAAATGCTAATATCGTAAAGTCTGTCACGGAGCAGCTTATAAGCTATTCACCTGATACCACCATAATCGTTGTTTCAAATCCCTTGGATGTGATGACTTATGTCGCTTATAAAAACAGCGGTTTACCATCCAATCGTGTTCTGGGTATGGCGGGCATTCTTGATACCGCACGGTACAGGGCTTTTCTGGCTGAAGAGCTACAAGTTTCACCTAAAGACATTCAAGCCCTGATTCTTGGTGGACATGGCGACACGATGGTCCCTCTTCCCCGATATACCACTGTGACGGGTATTCCTGTCACTCAGCTTATCAGCAAAGAAAAGCTGGATGCGATCATTGAACGTACCAAAACGGGCGGCGGTGAATTAGTTGGACTGATGGGTACATCTGCCTGGTATGCCCCTGGGGCTGCAGCCGCACAAATGGCTGAAGCTATTGCTCTTGATCAGAACAGGATATTTCCATGTGCCGCTTATTTGAATGGCGAATTTGGCTTAAATGACCTGTATTTGGGAGTACCTGTGAAACTGGGTAAGGGAGGTATAAAGGAAATCATCGAGATTGAACTAACCTCGGATGAAAAGGCCTTGCTAGAAACTTCTGCTAATAGTGTTAAATCAACACTATCTGACCTGGATAGGATCCTGAGCAATTAAGGTTTAAATCGTAAATTTATAAGAGCCAATGGCATGCTTCGGTATCCATTGGCTCTTTTTTTGCCAATTGATTTAATTCTAAGGAGCTGAAACCAGGATTATTTCTTCGGCTATAAGTCCTTTGTCATTTTCAACAAGATCAAATTCAAATATAAGATCTCTGCTTGGTAGAAAAGTAGTATCAAAATCCTGTTCAAATTGTGATACATGTGCAAAAACGGTGTTGTATGGAGACGATTTCGATCTGGAATCGGTTACCCATAGTTTATCATCCATTCTTGAAAGATACCTTAAAAAACCATACCCATCGTTATGAGAAAAGTCATAACAAACTCCTCTCACACGAGATCCCACTGTACCCCATTCATATGGCGACTTTACAGGCATCATACCGGGGATCGTGTAACCTGATATGTACATATCAACTTCATGTTTGAGCTGAGCAGGCACATTATCGAAACCCACCAATTCTACCCGGCAGCCCATATCCTGGATAGCTGTTACAACTTTTGTAAATCCATTATCATTGGTGAGAATCACGATTCGGTCAAGCCCTGGAGCCTGAACCAGTATATCTACAGCCATATCCAAATTTACTGATGATTTTACCGTGACCGCACCGGTATCGGGGTCAGTAATTTGCTCTATAGATTTTTCTATTACCTTAAATTCAAAATCACGCAAAACTTCACAAAACCTGGAGGTTTTCGCCTGGTAATTTTGATCTTCTTTAGCACGCGTTTTATCGTAAGCTAAATAAACATTCAGTCTCGAAGCGAAACTACCATTTTCCCGGCAAGCAAATTTTCTTAATGTGTCGTATCGAAGTCCAAAACCTCCGCTAAACGTGACGCTGGCAGCATCTACATAAATACCTACTCGTTGCATATCTAATAATGTTAATTTGGTTACTGCAAAAGGCCCTTATAAAATTATCAACCTTTTAAACCCGCAGTTAACCTCCGTTAAAAATAATCTTTTTTATTACGCTAAAACTTTGGTGTCTCTTGGTAATTTTTCTGTATTTATTAAACTAATAAAGGAAGTATAAACAAACTTACGATTAATATCATAATCTTGACCACCAATCAATAAAAAAATAAAAAATATCCTTGTGGTTGTTGTTAAAATGAAATATTAGTGCGCTAACGATGTGGCTTTATATAGGGTCCTCCCCTCTATCCTTTTTTTTATTGCTGAATGAATAAGTATTACTTAAACCTAAAGTACCTAGCAGGATCACACTAATTATTAATAAGGTTATTTTACCCATAATTTCATTAAAGAAAGGGATGGCCATTGAATTTGACAAAAAGAGGGCGCTACCAGCAATAATCATCATAAATGCTGCTTTACCAAGATTATACGGAACGGGCATGTAACGTCGGCTATAGTAGAATATCATCATACTCATCGTTGCGTAGCACGCAACGGTCGCAAGGGCAGCCCCCTGCATCCCGATTATAGGAATTAACAATGTGTTCATTGATACCGTAATCACCGCACCTGCCAAAGTGATCAGTGGGAGTTTACGGGTTTGTTCAGCAATGAAAATTCCTGCTGTGAAATTTACATACCATCCTTGAAACCAGTATGCCAATAATAGATAAGGGACAATTGACAAACCCATCCAATAGCGACTGTCGATGAGCGTTCCGTCAAGCACCGGTATTCGTATTTGCACTATCTGCTCAGCGAATATTCCTACGACAAGGAAAATGATTCCAGCAGCCAGGTTGTAAAGCAGGAATATATCAGCGAACGTTTTTTCTACCCCTTCTGATTTTGCATGACGCATAAAGAAAGGCTGCCAGGCCATCCTAAACATCTGAACCGTGAGCAGCATGAATACAGCCAACTTATAGCAGGCATTATATATCCCTGTAATTTCTTCTGAGGTGAACTCACTGCCATACAGTCGTGTAAT
The DNA here is from genome assembly GCA_040905745.1 of Balneolales bacterium. GTDB lineage: Bacteria > Bacteroidota > Rhodothermia > Balneolales > Natronogracilivirgulaceae > JBBDMU01. Next base: position 4,407 of record JBBDQY010000009.1, on the reverse strand, counting down.
GTCTGATTGACTCATCTGATTCAGGTAGAACTTGTCAATGGTTTCGTTGATAGCATACCCTATTCCTGCAGGGATATAGGGTAGTCCAAAGTACAGTGATTTTTTTAATACTGACCTATTCCATGATCCGCTCAATTGATCAAAAGTAAAAAAGGCCAGGACAATCATTGTTACACCCGAGGCGATGAGGTTGGCTATAAGAATGGCTTCAATCCCCCACTCTAAGATGATGATGAAGTATAGGTTTAAACCAACATTTATGATTACACTGCCCAGTCGGGTCAATGCGAACGTCCATGATTTCCTCACCAGGCGCAATTCTGCAAATGGTACTGCTGACAGAGCATCCAGCCAAAGAATACCCAGCATCATCAGAAATAGGTACTGTGTAGTTGGATCGATACTTAGTAATGGCATGAGCAGGGGCGACAATAACCAAAACAGCAAAGCCAATAAAGTTGCGGCTCCCAGCAGAAGCAATTGAAGGGTTTTGAACACATCTTTGGAGATAATCCGGTCGGCTGCATATCGCAGATAGGCAGACTCCATCCCAAACTGGAATAATACATTCAGAAAAATGATAGCACCATAGATTAAACCAATGATGCCATATTCGGCCGGATCGAAAAACTTGGTATAGAAAGGAACAAGCAGGTAATTAATAAACCGGGCTACGACACTGCTAATGCCATAAACCAGAGTGTCGGAGAATAGCTCCCGTATTCTTCCCAAATCTACCTCATCTTTTTGTGACGATATTTTCCAGAGCCTGCACTCCCAGTACGTAACTAAAAGGCCCAAATCCGGTGATTACACCATTACACACACCGCCGGTAATCGAATGGTGTCTGAAATTTTCACGGGCATAGATATTGGAGATATGAACCTCTACCCTTGGCCCCGTAAAAAGCGAAATCGCATCCCTTATAGCAATTGATGTATGGGTGAAACCCGCGAAATTCCCTAAAAGAGCATCAAAATCACCCTCGGCAGCTTCATGAAGTTTCTCGATTATTTCTCCTTCATTATTACTTTGGAAAAAGATGAACTGATGATCAGGAAATCTAATCTCAAGATCGTTTTCAATCGAGGTCAAAGATTCATGGCCATAAATATCCGGTTCACGCTTTCCAAGCATATTTAAATTAGGGCCGTTAATAACCAATATTTTCATTGTAAGGGAGTCAAATGGAGCTAAATGGTATTACTTATTAAGGCTGTGGTATTCAGCCAGACTTTTTTTAATTCTGTTTGCAATTTTAATCATGTCCCCTTCATTGATTTCCACATATTTGCTTAGAGACAAGCTTTTATTTTTTTTATAAATGGGGATCAGATGAATATGAGCGTGTGGAACTTCCAATCCTTCCACTATAATTCCAGTACGCAAGGCACCCATAGCCTTGTCTATAGCATGTGCGATAGGTTTGGCAAAAGTAATTAGTCCACGAAGACGTTCATCCGGAACATCAAACAAATAATCAATTTCAAGTTTTGGAACTACTAGAGTATGACCCTTACTGGAAGGATTTATGTCCAGGAAAGCAAAATGATGTTCATCTTCTGCAATTTTATGCGACGGAATTTCTTTATTGATAATTCTTGTGAAAATACTAGCCATAATACCATAGTTGGTTTGCAATTACCATTTTATCTAAAAAAGTAAGATAAGAAAAAACTTTTTTCCAATTAGCTTTATTAAAGCTTCTATAAGCAAGATAAAAGCATCCCCATAATTAGAATACATCTAGCAATTTTTTAAATAAGAAATCATCTCAAATCATTTTTTAAAAACAAAAAAATTCGGTTTAAGCAACACCCTATCAAAGCTAGAACAACTCCATATCAAAGCCATTTATATATGGAGTTGATATGGGCTTGATATGGCTTTGATATGGAGTTGTATAAGTGGGTCTCTTCCTGAATTTGGTTGACAGTTTTTGTTTTTATTTCTGGTATAGTATAACAGTTTTTTCTTATTCCTGATAAAGGTAGTCAGCCCGAGGGCTGACTAGGTCTAATACTGGTTTTGGTTGCCAGTACCCCACAGTGCACCTAGCTAGGCGGCTTCATATCGCAGCTCATGTGAGGGCGGATTTCATTGTAATGTTCATGAATCGGTGCCGTTCGCTCTCAATCTGCTCAAAGCTCATTCGGCGGCTATAACACAGGTATCATATTTAAGACTTTTTATATTGTAACGGCACTTTTGATTCATTAATGATTTGTCTGCTACATAAATGGAATTTTATCATAATCATTTCACTAATTCGACATTTTATTTTAAACAGCTCTATGTGAATTTAGTTATTTCTGTAAAAGGCAAGTCTGTTTTTGATCGTTGTTATGTCATAACATATGGGATATCTCTTTCTACCTGGGTAAGGGAAAGTAATTTGTTAATAAGCTTGATAAACCTTGTAATCATCTTTATCTTATAAATCTTGATAAGAATCGGTAGCTCAGCTGGTAGAGCAACGGCCTTTTAAGCCGTGGGTCGTGGGTTCGAGCCCCACCCGATTCACTGAGGTGTAACTATAAGAAAATGCCTATCAATAAGTTACGCCATCAAAAAGATAGCCTGGTACATGAAATGGTTCAGGTTATTTTAGGGTTACAATAGACGAACCCGAAAGGCTGGTCGGTATGGATCAGCAGTTCCTTCTGATCATAAAAAGCTAAGTTAACAACTTTCAATTTACCTTCTGTAAGGTAAAACTAAACACCGACCCCTCGCTAGGCTGGCTTTTGATAGTTAACCGTTCATTATGAGATTCAATGATATGTTTCACGATGGCAAGGCCGAGGCCGGTACCGCCTTTTTCCCGTGACCGGGATTTATCAACCCGGAAAAAACGTTCGGTTACTCTGGATAAAATCTCAGGATCAATTCCAATTCCAGTATCCGCAACATCTACGTGGACTTTGGTTGAAGATTTACCGCCTTTCTTTATATTGATAATCACTTTGCCACCAGGTTTGTTATACTTTAATCCATTTTCTATGAGATTGATTAAAACCTGACGAATTTGATTACGGTCTACCAGAACATGAAGATTTTTATGATGTTCATTAAAATCGATGCTTACATTTTCTTTTTTACCAACCTTGTATTGCAGGCTTTCCATTACTTCGCGAATAATAGCATTTAGATTAACGGATTGCATAACTGGCTTCAGCTCACCCGTCTCAAGCTTGGAAATTTCCATAAGGTCATTTGTTAAGTAAATCAGCCGATTAACATTCCTCATAGCTTTTTTGAGAAAATCCATGTTTACTTTTTCATCATACAGTGCACCGTCGATGAGAGTTTCAATAAAACCCTGCACAGCAAAGATAGGTGTTTTAAGCTCGTGGGAAATATCACCAATAAACTCCTTTCGGTAATTTTCTATCTTTGTTAAACGCTGAATCTCTTTCACCACAGTACGGCTGGTTTTAGCAGACTGTAATATTAGATAATCAAGTTCATCCTTCTTTTTATATGTTATGGAGTTATTCTGAATAAAGTCTTTATCGGCGATATTATTAAAGACGGAAGAAAAGTGCACCAGCCGGTCCTTGATAAGGTATTCGCTAAAAAAATAAACTGTAAATAAAACAAATAGACTTAACCCAATGCTCAACAACAGAGACAATGGAAAGCTGGTTGTGATGAATAGTACAATAAACGCTATCGGGAAAAACGTCAGTGAAACATACGAAGCTAGCCTGAAGCCCAGAGTAAATAATTTCCGAATTTGAGATTTTATCATTCTTTAAACCTGTATCCCACTCCTTTGACGGTTTCGATGTAATCGGATCCTAATCTTTCACGTATTTTTCTGATGTGTACATCCACCGTCCGATCAATCACATAGATATTATCTCCCCAAACTTCATTAAGTAGTACCTGTCGGCTCAACACTTTGCCCTTTCTGCTGGCTAAGTAATACAGCAAATCAAATTCTTTACGTGGAAGCTGATATACCTCGTTCTCACGAATTACAAGATAACGTTCCTTATCAATTTCTAAATCACTTGCATTGATAATCCTATCCAGCTCTGGCTTTTCATCAAAACGTCTCAAAACAGCTTTTATCCTGCTCATCAATTTTGCCGGGCTAATAGGCTTGGTTAGATAATCGTCAGCTCCTTTTTCAAGGCTTTTGATTTCCGTCTTTTCATCTCCGCGAGCTGTAAGAAATATAATTGGTATTGAATGAAGTTTTTTTTCCTCTTTTAATATAGCACATACCTCATGACCATCCATTTCTGGCATCATAATATCCAGAAGGATAAGGTCTGGGTGTTGTTCGCGGGCAATAACGATACCATCCCTGCCATTATCAGCTCGAAGGGCTTCAAAGCCACTTTGCTGTACATTATACTCGATAAGATCGAGCAGATCATGTTCATCGTCTACAA
>JBBDQY010000008.1:0-61999 GCA_040905745.1 Balneolales bacterium | reverse complement strand
TACGGAATGTTAGGTGGGGGAAGCAATACCACCCGTTGTTATCATGCTGTCATATGATCATTGCTTCTCGCTTGGGAAGAAGGTTTTGAAATGATAATGCCCACCATGATCCATCTAACAAACATTTCGTACCTACGGCACGATTTATTATAGATCATGCCGTTTTCTACAAATAGGTAGTCCCGATGGGACATGCTGGATGGGTTAATAAACCACCATGTCATAAAACAGATCGCATCTATCAGAATTTATTCGTAGAAATGATATCCACACCACCCGTGCCGTAGGTACGGCATGTTTGTAGAAAACTACGGGACATGGAGATGGGTATATTCATCCACCATCTTTTATCCAACAGTGTTTACCCATCGGGAATGATATTTTCAGATATTGGATGGCCACCTATGGGGTTCGCTCACCCTTTATAAATATCGTCGGTCATGGTAGTACATTGGGGTCGGAATCTCTAATCTCTGACCTTCCCACCTCCCACAATCCTTCTTTCTAGTTCACGCTCATTGTTCTTACGGCAGATTATGTGTATTTTCATGGTCGTAAAATTTACTTCAAAGATACCCTAATTTCATGAGCAACAATCTAAATAAATACAGCCGGCGGCTTACTCAGGAGCGTTCTCAGGTCGGATCCCAGGCTATGTTGTATGGCGTGGGACTCACCGATGACGACCTGAATAAGGCCCAGATCGGTATTGCCAGTATGGGCTGGGAAGGCAATACGTGTAATATGCACCTGAATGGCCTGGCCCTGAAAGTTAAGGAGGGTGTGCAGGCGGTGGATCTGATCGGATTTATATTCAATACCATTGGCGTGAGCGATGGCATCTCCATGGGCACCGAAGGTATGAAATACTCCCTCCAGAGCCGGGACATCATTGCCGACTCCATTGAGACCGTGGCCAGGGCACAATGGTATGACGGCATCATCGCTCTGCCGGGATGCGACAAGAATATGCCGGGTTCCGTAATGGCCATGTCACGGGTCAACCGTCCATCCATCATGGTTTACGGGGGCACTATACAGCCGGGTTTTCTTGCTGATCAGAAACTGGACGTCGTATCAGCATTCGAGGCCTATGGCCAGTACCTCTCCAAAGAAATTGATGAGCAAGGGATGAAGAAAGTGCTGAAGCATGCTTGTCCGGGTGCGGGAGCCTGCGGCGGGATGTATACGGCCAACACTATGGCGGCCGCTATCGAATCCCTGGGAATGAGCCTGCCCTACAGCTCATCCACCCCTGCGGTCGGCAATGGCAAGGTTGAAGAGTGCGTCCGCGCGGGTAAAGCCCTCAAGCTACTGCTTGAGCAGGACATCAAACCCAGCGATATCATGACCCGCAAGGCCTTTGAAAATGCAATAACCGTACTGATCGCTTTGGGAGGATCCACCAACGCCGTGCTGCATATCATCGCCATGGCCAAGGCAGCCGATGTACCCTTATCGATTGATGAATTTCAGGAAATATCCAACCGCACGCCTGTACTGGCGGACCTTAAGCCCAGCGGCAAGTATGTGATGGAAGACCTGAACCGTGTAGGCGGAGTGCCCGGTGTGCAGAAACTGCTGCTTGAAGAAGGCTATCTTGATGGGGATTGCCTCACGGCCACCGGTAAAACCCTGGCTGAAAACCTTGATGGCCTGCCGGGATTGAACGAGTATCAGAAGATCATCTATCCGGTATCCCAACCGTTGAAAAAGACCGGCCACCTGAATATTCTCTACGGTAACCTGGCCACAGAAGGTTCCGTAGCCAAGATCTCCGGCAAAGAAGGCACCCATTTTACGGGGACGGCCCGGGTATATGATTCAGAGGAAGAAGCCCTGGCCGGTATCGAAGCCGGTGATGTGGTGGCAGGTGATGTGGTTATTATCCGCTATGAAGGGCCCAAAGGGGGGCCGGGGATGCGTGAGATGCTTTCCATCACAGCGGCAATTATGGGCGCCAAGCTGGGCAACAGCGTGGCACTGGTCACCGATGGGCGATTTTCAGGTGGCACCCACGGCTTTGTAGTGGGCCATGTGACTCCAGAAGCCCAGGAAGGCGGTGTCATCGCATTGGTACAGAACGGAGACCGGATTACCATTGACGCCGGGAACAATACCATCGATCTTGAAGTGGACGAAAAGGAATTACAGGCACGCCGGAAGAACTGGTCTGCCCCTCCTTATAAAGTTACTAAAGGTGTATTGTATAAATACATTAAAACGGTATCGTCGGCTTCTGAAGGTTGTGTTACGGATGAGTGAGCAGGTACCCTGAAAAAGAGTTATTAATAATTCGTCATTTTTTCCTAGCTTTCCTGACCGGGTTTTAACGGATCTGCTGTTTTACCCGTTTTAACGGTTTTCAACTTTTCGCACTTAATATTTATTACAATGGTAGTTTATTTAAACGGTGAATTTGTAAAAAAGGCAGACGCAAAGGTATCCGTTGATGACCGGGGCTTTGTTTTTGGTGATGGTATATATGAGGTAATCCGTGTAGTGGATGGCCATCTTTTCCTGCCTGACCCCCATATGAAACGTCTGGCTATAGGCCTGGATGGCCTGGCGATCAGGATCACCGGTAGCATGTTGGACAGTATCATTCCTATCGCTGAGGAGCTAATTGAAAAAAATGAGCTGACAAGCGGCCACGCCACCATCTACCTGCAAATCACCCGCGGACACGCGGTGCGGACTCATGAGTTTCCTCCCATCGATACGAAAGTTACGATTTATATGTCAGCCGCTGCCTTCACACCCAACCTGGGTATTCAGGAACAAGGCGTTGCGGCCATCACCATGGCTGATATCCGCTGGACCCGCTGCGATTTGAAAACCGTCAACCTCCTCCCCAATGTACTGGCTAAGCAGCGTGCTTTGGATGCCGGTGTTTTTACGGCCATCTTTATACGTGACGGAGCGGTAACGGAAGGGCAAAATTCGAATATCTTCGGAGTGAAAAACGGAGTGCTGAGAACCTATCCGTTAACAAACTACATTTTGCCGGGTATCACACGGGCACTCGTATTGGAAATGGCGGACAAGGAAGACATCCCCATAGATCAGTCCCCTATACTTGAAAGTGAGCTGATGGAAATGGATGAGCTGTTTCTGTCGGGTACAACGACCGATATCCAGCCCATCGTAACCATCAATAGAAGCTCCCTGGGCACCGGGCTAAGAGGAGAAGTCACCGAGCGCTTTCAGGAGCTTTTGAGAAGGAAAATGGCTAAAGCATAAGATGCTAATGGGACTCAACACTTACCTCGCACCCGCTATCCATATAATCTTCGTCCCAGCAACTTATCATCCCATCATTATAACCGTCAGATTGGATAAAACCGGTTCCGGTATCATTATTCCAACCCATTCTGGTGGTGATTTCGCCATCATCGTCTCTCATAATGAGTGAAGCCTGGGAGCCGTCCAATTCGTAGGCGATCTCTTCCTGGTTCGATGCCCCTGAGGGTTTTATGGATACATAGTCCGCCATTTCATCGTCATTTAGCCTGAAGTCCAGCCTGTAAACATCTCCTGATCCCTCGATATCATGAATTTCCCAATACCCCTCCTTTTCATCTTCAGAGACCACAGCCCGGATGAACAGGGCGTTATCAATATTTTCTTCGGAGGTACTCAGGGAATAACGGAGTTGCCAGTCATGGCCACCATCGGGTAAGTCATCAACGGTTACGTTTATAGACATGCTCTCGCCACCCCAGGAATAGTCATAATTCCAGGTATAGTCTCCATTATCGTAATTGGACTCACCCCAGGTTTCAGGATTGAAATAAACTTGTGGCAAACTGGAGAGGGCTGTCATTTGTGCCTGTACCACCATGGCGATGATACCCGCTTGATTGTGGTTATCGGTTTCTGCCGTTTGCTGGGAAGGCTCATTTTCGAATATGGACAAATCCATTTTAATATCAGAGAAACTGGGAGGTGTAGGTGCCTCACCCCTATCCTCGTTGCCGGCCGGATCATCGCTGCACGATATCAGGATTAAAGGCACAATGGTAAAAAAAATAGTTAATAATCTGGCTGATGAAATTTTCATGATCTTTTTCTTTAATGATTAATAGTTACTGGCCACTGGTTAGTGGTTGTTTAAAGATCTCAATCTGATGATTAACAGCCAAAGATATACCATATAAGGAAAAGGATAAAGTTATTATTAAATAATCTTTGCAGATACTTCTATTCTTTAGCAAAACTCATCCTGAGGCCTTGAGAGCGTTAAGCTAATCGGGGTGTACGTATTTTTACTTACTTAAAAATACAATGATACACGGATTGTTTGTGTGCTTAACCGGCTTTATGTTGTAAATAGCAAATGGGGTAATAGCCGTCTATAGATGTTACAGAGCACTTCGCCTTGATAGGGTGGGTGCTCTTTTTTTTGTTAGGTGTTGGGGTAACAGCCGAACAAATTCAATCTAATTATCTTATAAATTTCCTTCTTCGTGTATATCTATAAAATTACGTAATGTAATTAAGCATTCCTAATATTTTTCTAAATATTTTTATAAAAAAATATTTCTACCCATCTGGATTCGGGAATTGAGCGCTGAGCGCTGGGCACTGAGCGCTGAGATTGTGTGAAGGTCAGGGGCTTTAATTGGAGAATCTGGGTCACGAATAATGCAGGGGCTATGGGCGTGGGAGATGAGGGTGTATTTCAAATGGCATTATCCGTAAATGTATGATTGCACACATGTCTGCTACTGTACAAATAAAAAATGACTGTGCCAGGGATTCTCAGTTCTCTAATTCCGTAACCGTAAACTTTCGGTTGCCGGTACTATTATGAAAGTCTAACCTTCCCCTTCACATCGCTCCACGCTCAGCGCTCAATGCTCAGTGAGCGCTCAAACCCGTGACCTCGGACACCACCCATAGCCTCATCCTCTCAGCGCCCAGCGCCCAGTGCTCAGTGCTCCTAATTCTCCTCATCCCATTCGAGGTGCAGCAGGTAATGGATCAGATTATCCATATCCTCCTCATCAAACCCGCGTTCCTCATCGACCCAGAACTCGTGGCCTATTCCCTGAACGTTGACCTCTGCCAGGCCAGGCATCCGCCTATTGGCTTCAATGACACGGCCGCGCAGAGTGCTGTCCAGCAGGGCACGCAGGCTGTTGACAGGATCGGCCGGATTGCCCAGGTACAGGGTGCCCGGAAGGCCCAGCTGGGTTTCAGGATTAGTACCAACGGCCACACCTCCGTCATGCAGATAAGGGGCTGTCCAGTAAAGCCCACGAAGTCCTTTGACTTTATAACCTCCGTCGGTGCCATTGATCGCCCAGGATAGGTCCAACTGGTCCTGATCAATCAGATCCATAGGTATATCGATGGTGCGAGTGGCGCTGGGAACGGGTACTTCGGCATTGAAAGGATATCCTGTAGCCCTGACCAGTATTCGTTCCTTTTCCTGAAAAGCACGTGCCCGTATGGGTTCCGTGCCAATTTCATCAACAGGGATAACCCGGTTATTTGTGAATGCAGGTCCGGAGTGACAGGCCTGGCACCCGGCATCCAGAAAAACCTGACGCCCGTGAATAAGCCTGGAGGTTGATATTCTTTCATGCGGGGGTGGTGGAATCAGTGTATTTTGAAAGGCCGATACGGCATTCATTTCTTCCCATACCTTTCGGCCGGGATTGCCTATCCATAATCCGTTCGGTGAAACGAAAGAACCCATTGGATAACTTGGAAGTGTAACCGCACTGTTGGATATCGGTGATTCCGGTGTGGGATTATTTCGGCCAAAGAATTCAATAGGTGTTTCCTCAGAGTCCGGTTTATAGCGATACTCCTCGTTAGCAGAATTTTGCATCAGGGTACCAACGTAAACTTCCCGGTCTATGCCCTGTATCCTGTGAAATTCTTCGGCATCGGCAAATTTATCAGAATTCAGTCCGTGAACATTGTTATTCAGCACCGATAACCCACGGAAAGGCCCCGCCATGGCAAAGCCTGTCCATCCATACGGATGATCACCGAGTGTGAATGAATCCGGGATGCGCGTAGGTGTAGCACGCAATTCGTTTGAAGCATCAAAACTGCCGGGAGGCCAGAGCAGCAGGGTTGAATCTACGGCATTCTCTAATGAATCCGCATCGGGCAGGTAGTGCAATTCACCATCCGAACCCAGGACCCGGAGGCTGTTTTCGGTAATGTAGCTTTCTAACTCCTCAATGTCTGTATTTGCAAAATAGGACGCTGAATTGGTGCCCATGGCAAGGAGAAGTCCTGCATTAAGATTGTTATTGGGGGCACCTTCAACGACCATTTCCGTAATAGGGTCATAAGCGCTGTGGCAGGCCGCACAGGTAATACCCATCATCGGCTTACCTTGTTTTAGCCTGATTTTCATCCCCATAGGCACATAAGCCCCCTTAGCAACGTCAATACCGGTATTAATGACATCCCCCTCATTGACCATTCTGCCCCCGATTACAGCATCATGAGCAGCCTTGACCTGAAGATTATTGGTTCCCCTGCCCCGCAGGCTGATGAGGGCTTTAGTAACAGCCCAGAAATTAATGGGCCCATCCATTGCCCCGAGAATATCCGTAAAGAAAAATTCATTATTGAACGTTTCATTGTAGAATACACTGCGTCCAAGGCCCAGAAGTTCATCATCGATTAGTACGGCCCCCTGAGCCGGAGTGAGCATTCGATTACCCAGGTCAGTTTGCAGCAGGCTATCCGCCATGGCTTGGGTAACCGGCTGCCCCCAAAAGTCGTAAACCTGATCGGTATTCCCTCTGTCGGGGTTCAGAAGATTCGATGTTGGTGGTGTGTAAGCGTACTGCCAGTCGCCCAGAAAATAAAGCAAGGCCACCGTAGCGATCAGGATCAAAGGAATCATCCAGACCCATTTACGCCTGCGTTTTTTCTTCGGTTTAGTTTCGTGCTGATCTTCAAAGCTACCTTCCTCTTCGTACATACCTTCTACTTCTTCACTCATTTCAGTTCCAGATATTTTTGTGCGAGATAGTGATGCTTCAAAGTAGATAATTTATTTATCTCTTTAAATAATAATTATCTAATATTTAAATACTAAACTGTTACTTTTATAGTCCGAATAGGGAAGAAAATGGCCTGTATCCGTTCAGAAAACCTGAATCGTGTAACTTATGGGCTTTTTTATGGTTTTTTTTAAATTAAGGTTCAAGTTTTTTTCTTAACAGCAAAAGCGCTTCCAAACCCTATTGTTATTAAGTAATTCAGATACAATAGAGACATCTTTTAATATTATTTTTATTCCTGCATAACTTTTTAAACGGGAACTGCGTTTACCTTCTACTTTGTGGCTACTTTTTATATATGTTTTCTTGACACTTTAATAAAAAATGATAACTTATATAGGTATTAAACAGACTCGAATATAATATTTTGAAATTATCTATCACATATCCACGCAACCCCAACTCATCGGCTCCCGCCATGGAAGCTGATTTGCGTTTGATAGAGCCTTTAAATTCACTATCTCTTCTAATTTCGGTAATTGGCATTCAAATTTTGCTAATTGCCCTAATTCTACTAGGCCTAAACTCTGAGCTAATTAGCTAATAAAACAGAGGTCACTCCTAGCCTATCCTTGAAGATTAAGATTTTACAAAGTATAGACAAAAAGGTTTGACCTCTGGGAAAACCATGAAAATAATCTTTCCAAAAATAGTCAACCAAACCTCTCTAAACCTCAACCAATCATGAGAACAGCCACTTCAACTCAATCTGCTTTTGATGAACACGGCGATACTGACCAACCAGCCATCGAATTAATGGGCGGGGAAATTCTAATCCAGGGTATACTGGACCAGGGCGTCGATACCATATTCGGATATCCGGGCGGTGTCGTTCTGGGCGTTTATGATGTACTCTACAAAAACCCCCAGCTTCGCCATATTATGATTCGCCATGAGCAGGGCGGCACTCATGCTGCTGAAGGTTATGCGCGGGTCACAGGTAAACCGGGTGTAGTTCTTGTTACCTCGGGCCCCGGAGCTACGAATACGGTAACCGGTATCACCAATGCGATGATGGATTCTATCCCTATGGTCATTTTCACCGGACAGGTTCCCTCCAGCATGATTGGCAATGATGCTTTTCAGGAAGCTGATATCGTGGGCATCACCCGGCCTATTACCAAGCATAGTTATTTGGTCAAGGATGTTAATATGCTGGGTGAGGTCATCAAAGAGGCTTTTCATATTGCGGCATCCGGCCGTCCGGGTCCCGTTCTCATTGATCTTCCTAAAGACATGCTTTTCTCCAAAGGTACCTACAAGCCTTCCAAACCTGTTCAGGGGCGTGGCTTACAGAAAAAAGCCATGGGAAACAGGGAGCAGATTCAGAGGGCTGCCGATCTGATTAATCAGGCTGAGCGTCCGCTTTTGTATGTTGGAGGGGGCGCCATTATGGGCAATGCCCATGAGGAGGTCATTGAACTGGCCCGGAAAACCAATACCCCGGTGACCACTACTATAATGGGGCTTGGCGCTTTTCCTGAAAGCGATCCGCTTTCATTGGGAATGCTGGGTATGCATGGAACGTGGTGCGCTAATATGGCCATCCAGGAATGTGATGTTCTTATAGCCGTGGGCGCACGTTTTGACGATCGTGTTACCGGCCGGGTGGCTGATTTCTCAACCAAGTCTAAGAAAATCCATATTGATGTGGATGCATCCTGTATTGGTAAAAACATACCTGTCGAGGTTCCAATCGTGGGTGACGTAAAGCATGTACTTCCACAGATAATAGAACTTGTCGACGAGAAGGATACACCAGACTGGATGAAAACCATTCAGGGGTGGCGTGATACTCATCCTCTTCGTTACCGTCAGAGGGATGATGAAATCGCCCCTCAGTATATGGTGCAGAAAATATCTGAAGCTACTCATGGCGATGCCATCGTGGCAGTCGATGTTGGCCAGCACCAGATGTGGACGGCCCAGTATTATACGTTCAACAAGCCTAAGTCATGGCTTTCATCCAGCGGACTCGGAACCATGGGTTTTGGATTCCCTGCATCCATTGGGGCCGCTATTGCCGCACCGGACCGTACGGTTGTTTGCATCACGGGAGACGGCGGTTTTCAGATGACTTCTATTGAACTTGCAACAGCCGTTCAGTACAAGATCCCGCTTAAGATCGCTATTATGAACAACGGCTATTTGGGAATGGTCAGGCAATGGCAGGAGCTCTTTTACGGCAAACGGTATTCTCATTCGTACCTTAAAGATAGCAATCCGGACTTTGTCAAAATGGCAGAGGCTTATGGGTGTAAAGGATTCCGTGCTACCACCCCTAAAGAGCTCGATGATGTTCTGAAAAAAGCCATGGCCATCACAGACGGGCCGGTTCTCATGGATATCGTAGTTACTTCTGAAGAAAACGTCTATCCCATGGTCCCCCCTGGAGCGGCCGTAGATGAAATGGTAGATACTGAAGAACCCGTTAAGTTTTCCTAAACTTTATTCGTATTTTATAGCCCAACAAATTTTAATCAATCAACTACACATAATCACCATCACTCATTCGTAATTTCTTCAGCTATGTCCCTCAGAAAAATAGAATCCGAAGACAAGACCTATACCATTTCATTGGTAGCCCATGGGTTTAACTCCCTGGCCAGGATTGTTGGGTTGTTCAGCGGACGCGGATTCGAAATTGACAGCATCAGCTTTGGGGATGCTGAGAAGCCGGGTTATGCGCGCGTAACCATTACCACCCATGGTGACCGCAGGATTATCGATCAGATTACTCTGCAGCTCGATAAACTTGTTGATGTGATCAGTGTGGAAGACTTGACCTATGTTCCCCATATGGAGAGGGAGCTTGCACTGATTAAGGTTAAATCGACTCCAGGCAATCAAACAGAAATTTTACAAGTTATCAATGTATTCCGTGGCAATGTAATTGATATTACCCCGGAAAGCCTCACCATAGAAGTTACCGGCCGGAATGACAAGGTTGACGCAACGATCAGTATGCTGCGCAGGTTCGGCCTCATGGAAGTAGCCCGTACCGGGACGGTGGCTCTGAAACGCGAATACCAGGAATCAATCTACAGCGATATTAAAACTAAATAACTAACCCACGTGAACAGCACAAATCAACCATGCAATTACACTGTTTACTGTTAACTGATAAACTGAATAACTAATATGAAACTATACTATAATTCAGACGCCGATCTGGACTTACTTAAAAACAAAAAAGTAGCTGTTCTGGGCTATGGAAGCCAAGGGCATGCACATGCCCTTAACCTCAAAGAAAGCGGCGTTTCAGTCATTGTCGGCCTTCGAAAAGACAGCAAATCATGGGCGAAAGCCGAAGCCGACGGACTGTCGGTGATGGAAACAGCCAAAGCTGCAGAGGCTGGTGATATTATTATGGTTTTATTGCCTGATGAAAAGCAGGCCGATGTATATGAAAATGATATCAAACATGCGCTTGTCAAAGGCAAATCATTGGCTTTTGCCCATGGCTTTAACATTCATTACAACCAGATCAAGCCACCTGCCGATGTTGATGTATTCATGATCGCCCCGAAAGGCCCCGGCCATTTGGTTCGTCGTGTTTATCAGGATGGAAAAGGTGTTCCATGTCTGTTCGCTATCCACCAAAATGCAAGTGGCAACGCTCAGGCCATTGCCCTGGCTTATGCTAAAGGTATCGGGGGCACTCGAGCCGGTGTCATTGAAACGACTTTTGAGGAAGAAACAGAAACTGACCTTTTCGGTGAGCAAGCCGTGTTGTGCGGTGGGGCCACGGAGCTGGTTAAGGCGGGTTATGAAACTTTGGTTGAAGGGGGCTATAAGCCTGAGATCGCTTATTTCGAATGTCTTCATGAGCTTAAGCTTATCGTGGACCTTCTGTATGAAGGCGGCATAGCCGGAATGTATTACTCGGTCAGTGATACCGCTGAATATGGCGGCATGACCAGCGGACCTAAAGTCATTGACAGCGATACCAAGAAACGTATGAAACAAATACTTGAGAATGTACAGAATGGCAGTTTTGCCAGAGACTGGATCCTCGAGAACAAAGCCGGCCGGCCTGCTTTGGAAGCTCTGCGACGCCAACACCGTGCTTTGCATATAGAGAAAACAGGCACCCAATTAAGGGGCATGATGAGCTGGATCAAAAATGGTGAAAAACAACCTAATGAAGAAAAAGTCAGTTAAGATTTTTGACACTACCCTCAGGGACGGAACTCAGGGCGAAGGAATTAGCTTCTCTTCTGATGATAAAATCCGCATTCTCAAGCGGCTCGACCGCCTGGGTGTGGATTATGTCGAAGGCGGATGGCCGGGTTCCAACCCTAAGGATATGGATTTCTTCCATAAGGCAAAGAACTATAACTGCACACACACCAAGGTTGTCGCTTTTGGCAGTACGATGCGGGCCGGGAACATGGCCAAGGATGATCCTAATTTGCTTGCACTGCTTGAAGCAGAAACACCGGCGGTCTGCATTTTCGGAAAAACCTGGTTGCTTCATGTAGAAGCAGCCCTTGGAATCACGGCTGATGAAAACCTTGATCTTATTCGTCAATCGGTTCAGTTTTTGCATGCAAATGGTAAAGAAGTGATCTATGATGCTGAACATTTCTTTGACGGGTATAAAAACAATGCCGGATATGCTGTCCAAACTCTTTTAGCCGCAGAAGAGGCAGGAGCTGCTTGTCTTGTTCTTTGCGATACGAATGGGGGAACACTGACGCATGAGATATCTGCTATTATAGCCGATGTCAAAAAACAGGTAAATATACCGCTCGGAATCCACGCTCATAATGATTGTGAGGTTGCCGTGGCCAATTCCGTTGCTGCCGTTCAGCAAGGATGCGAACATGTGCAGGGTACCGTGAATGGATATGGAGAGAGATGCGGTAACACTAACTTGTGCTCGCTCATCCCTAATCTGCAAATCAAGCTCAATTATCAATGTATCCCGGACGAGCAAATTAAGAAGCTGACCGTTTTATCTCACTACGTGAGCGAATTGGCTAATCTGGCTCAGCCGGGTACGATGGCGTTTGTTGGTAAGAGTGCCTTTGCCCATAAGGGGGGTATCCATGTGAGTGCGGTTATGAAAGACCCCTCCACCTATGAGCATATTCAACCTGATGAAGTAGGCAATGGCCGACGGGTACTGGTATCAGACCTTTCAGGACGTAGTAATATCCGCTATAAAGCCGATGAACTTGGAATGGATTTATCATCCTGCGGCGACAGATTGCCGGAAGTGGTAGAAGTTTTAAAGAATCAGGAGAATCTGGGGTATCAGTATGAAGCTGCTGAAGGCTCTCTGAACCTTCTCATCCAACGGATGACCAAAGGCTGGAAAGACAGCTTCGAACTTAAAGGGTTTCGTTTACTCATCGAGAAGAATGAGGAAGAACTCATCCGATCCGAAGCAACCGTTCGACTTAAGGTAAACGGGGTAACTGAACATACTGCTGCTGAAGGAAATGGGCCCGTGCAGGCTTTAGACCTTGCCCTGCGTAAAGCACTCGGCAAGTTTTTCCCTGAAATCGATGATATGCATCTTGTGGATTATAAGGTTCGCGTGCTCAATGAAAAAGATGGTACCGGCGCTAAAGTTCGTGTACTGATCGATTCATCGTCCAACGGGCATCACTGGGGAACGGTGGGGGTTTCAGAAAATATTATTGAGGCAAGCTGGCAAGCCCTGATGGAGAGCTTTTCCTATTACCTGCTCCACCATCAGAATAACAAAAACACTAACGGAAAACACTATGATGAAACAGATCAAGATTTTCGACACTACGCTTAGAGACGGTGAACAGGCACCTGGTTTCAGCATGAACCAGGAGGAAAAACTCCGTTTGGCTCTACAGCTGGAACTACTCGGTGTCGACGTTATAGAAGCTGGTTTTCCAATCTCGTCTGACGGTGATTTTGAGTCGGTTAAGGCAATTGCCAATCGAATTACAAATTGCTCCGTGGCTGGACTCAGCCGTACTAAAAAAGGTGATATTGATCGTGCCTGGGAAGCGTTGAAAGGTGCAAAGATGCCCCGCATTCACACGTTTATTGCAACCTCTGACATTCATATGGAGCATAAGCTGAATAAAACTCGCAAGGAAGTCCTGGCTGATGCGGTGAATGCGGTGAAACTGGCAAAATCTTATTGCGATGATATAGAGTTCTCGGCTGAGGATGCTACGCGCAGCGATCCTGAGTTCTTATATGAAATATTCACAGCGGTGATTGCCGAGGGCGCTACTACGATCAACGTGCCGGATACCGTAGGTTATGCGTTGCCCCTTGAGTATGGCAACCTTATTAAAAATATCCGGGAGAATGTGTCGAACATTGACAAGGCTACCATCAGTGTTCATTGTCATAATGACCTTGGCCTTGCTGTTGCTAACTCTATCATTGCTGTTGAAAACGGTGCTCAGCAAATTGAATGTACCATAAACGGCATTGGTGAACGTGCAGGGAACGCATCTCTGGAAGAGATTGCCATGATATACAAAACCCGTCATACAGAGTTTGATTGTGATACGGGAATTAACACAGAACAAATCTACCCGGTCAGTCGTCTTCTTTCGGAAATAACGAAGAATGAAGTGCAGGCTAATAAAGCTATCGTTGGCCGCAATGCATTTGCTCACGAGGCCGGCATCCATCAAAACGGCGTTCTCAAAAATCCGCTTACCTATGAAATCATGACTCCCCAATCGGTGGGGATTTCATCAAATAATATCGTGCTGGGCAAACACTCCGGCCGACGAGCCCTATATGAAAGGCTTAGGGCGTTGGGCTTTAACTTCAACAAAAATGAAATGGATCATGTCTACAAAGAGTTTTGCAGAATAGCTGATGATAAGAAGGAAATGCTTGACAGAGACCTTATTGATCTGTCTATGAAGGGTGGCGCTGACATGAGTTCTACTTTTACGTTACATAAAATTCAGAAATATTTAAATAAAGATTCAATATGACACTTACAGAAAAAATCCTGGCCAAAGCTTCGGGAAAAGCAAATCTTGATGCTGGCGACAATGCCTGGGTGAATGTGGATATATTAATGACCCATGATGTTTGTGGTCCTCCAACCATCGGAATATTCAAGAAACATTTTGGTCAGGACGCAAAAGTCTGGGATAAAGACAAAGTTGTAATTATTCCGGATCACTACATATTCACTAATGACAAATACGCCAACAGAAACATTGATATACTGCGGGAATTTGCTAAAGAGCAGGATCTTCCTCATTACTATGATGTAGGTACCAGCAGGTATAAAGGCGTGTGCCATATAGCCATGCCCGAAGAAGGGTTTACCCGGCCGGGCAATGTATTGTTCGGTACTGATTCCCATACCTGTACAGCCGGTGCATTCGGCCAGTTTGCCACGGGTATCGGAAATACGGATGCCGGTTTCATCATGGGCACCGGTAAACTGTGGGTTAAGGTTCCGGAAACTATGAAATTTATATTTGAGGGAGAAATTCCTCCATATATCATGGCTAAAGACCTCATCCTTCAGATTATTGGTGATATTGGGGTAGACGGCGCAACGTACCGTGCGATGGAGTTCGCGGGCGATGGTGTCATGGCAATGGATATGGAAGGACGGATGACGCTTACTAATATGGTTATCGAGGCCGGTGGCAAAAATGGTATCATCGAACCTGATGAGGTTACTTTTGATTACGTAAGATCGCGCACCGATTATAACTTCGAACCGCAGTTCAATGATGATAATGCCGTTTACCACAGTGTGCGCCGGTACAAATCATCCGAACTGGTTCCTATGGTAGCCAAGCCTCACTCTCCCGATAATAAAGCAACCGTTCGCGAAGTGGAAGGTACTCCATTAACAAGAGCCTATATAGGCTCTTGTACAGGTGGCAAGATCACTGATTTTATTGCTGCCGCTAAAGTTCTCAAAGGCCATGAACTCAAACTGGATACCTACATCGTACCAGCCACGACACTGATACGGGAACAGCTTAAAACTGAGACTTACGATGGTGAGACTCTTTGGAATATCTTTGAAAGTCTGGGTTGCCAGATGGGGGAAGCCTCCTGTGCCGCTTGTCTGGGTGGACCCTCCGATACCTTCGGCCGACTTAACCATGAAGAGATTTGTATCTCAACCACTAACCGTAACTTCCCCGGTCGAATGGGATCTAAAAAAGCCCAGGTTTACCTGGCTTCTCCGTATACCGTAGCAGCTTCGGCTATTACGGGTAAAATTACAGATCCGAGAGAGTATTTACCGGTAGAGGCTTTGGCTTAGTTCTGGTTTTAAGGTAAAATAATTTTAATGACACTAATACAATCTTTATGAGCAAAATCAAAGGAAAAGTCTTCGTTTTAGGTGACAATATCGATACAGACCAGATCATTTCAGCCCATCATCTGGTTTACAGTTTGGATAAACCTGAAGAAAGAATCTTTTATGGGCGTTACTGTCTTTCAGGTGTGCCTGATGAACAATCAGGATTACCCAAAGGTAATATCCCATTTACTGACCCTGATAAGTTTGAATCAGAGTTCACTATCGTCGTAGCCGGGAAAAACTTTGGATGCGGCTCGTCACGAGAGCATGCTCCTTTTTCCATGCAAATAGCGGGGACTAAAGCTGTAGTCTCTCCTACCTATGCCCGTATTTTTTACCGAAATGCTGTGGACGGAGGCTTTCTGATCCCTTATGAAAGCCTGGAAGACCTCACCAAAAATTTCAGCACATATGATGAAGTTGAGATTGACGGAGAAGCCGATACCATCACCAACCTGACGACCGGAAAATCTTATCCGCTTAAGCCTCTGGGCGATGTAGCTGATATCGTTTTGGCTGGTGGCATTTTTGAATATGCCAAGAAGGCAGGAATGGTTTAAGGATTAGGATGAATTCTGGTGTAGCCGTGTGATATCCACCTGCTAACTGCACGTGATATATATACTTTATCGGATTGGATTATTTCTTAAATTACCTAATCCGGTAAAGTTAATTCACATGTTATAAAATTCATTCTATGAAAGACTTTCATCAAAGGTTTAATACGATTCCTCTTTTCCTTTGGGTTGTTTTTGTATTACAGGCGACCTTGATCAATGCCCAGCCTCAGGGGATGACCCCAGAACATGTGGCTGATATGAAGAGTGTTGGGGCAGTACAGATATCCTCAGATGCCCGGCATGTTGCCTATACGTTATCAATACCATCCGACCCTACCGTAGAAAATACAACTGCTTCGTATCACCTTTATGTTCTGAATACGGAAACCAGTGAACGTATCCCCTATTATACCTCTGGCAGCGTGAGCGCTGTTCGGTTCCGCCCTGACCGGCCTTCCATTACCTTTCTTACACGCCTGGAAGGAGATTCACAAAATTCACTTTATGAAGTGCCTATCGGCGGCGGAAGCCCACGTGAGATTTTTCGGTTTGCGACATCAATTATGGCATATGAGTGGACCTCAGATGGCAATAGCATAGCCTTTACAGCACGTGAACCCGTTGTGAATGAAAGGACTCCGCTTCCATATGCTCCTGAAGTTTTCGAGGAAGGCTTTGTTCACCAGAGAGGCTATATCGTTGAGTTAAATGGAGGGACGCCCGAACCCCGTCAAATACAGGCCGACGGCACCATTTATGAACTGAGCTGGTCGCCTGATGACCAAAAGCTTGCCATATCCGAGGCCCCTACCCCTACAATCGATGATTTCTATATGTTCCAGCAGGTAAAGGTTGTAGATGCCGCGTCCGGTGAGGTTATCAGTGAAATTGACAACTCTGGTAAACTTGGTCAAATAGTATGGAGTCCGGATGGAAATAACCTCGCGCTAAGGGCGGGCCATGATATCAATGATCCAATAGATGGCCGGATCATGATAGTCTCTTCCGATGGTGGAACACCCGAGAATATAAGGCCTGATTTTCTTGGAAAGTTCGAACAAATTAAATGGACCGGAAATGAGGAGATTCGTTTTATAGCGAGTGAAGGCTCTGAAACCTCATTTGGTACGATACGACCGGATGGCTCCGGCATCAACCGGGAAGTGCCCCCCGGTGATTCTCATTTCATTTCTTTCAGTAAAGCCGACAATGGAACTTTTGTTTTCACCGCGGGTACCCCTCAACACCCTACAGAGGTCTTTCTGAAAGAAAGCAATCAAAGGCCGGAGCGGGCCACCAATTCGAATGACTGGCTGGATGAGGTTACATTCGGCGATCAGCAAATCATTCGTTATTCAGCCCGTGACGGACTTCAAGTTGAAGGAATTCTTATCTATCCGTTAAATTATCAGGAAGGAGTTTCATATCCCCTTATAGTCGTGGTTCACGGTGGACCTGAAGCACATTACAGCAACGGATGGCTTACTGCCTACAGCTTGCCCGGGCAGGTGGGTGCCGGGGATGGTTTTGCTGTTTTTTACCCAAACTACCGTGGAAGCACAGGGCGTGGCCTCGAATATGTAAAAACCAGTCAGGGTGATGCCGCCGGTGGTGAGTTTGATGATATCGTAGACGGGGTTGATTATCTGATCGATGAAGGAATAGCCGATGAGGATCGTATAGGTGTTACTGGAGGTTCCTACGGCGGTTACGCCACAGCATGGATGTCTACTTATTACTCTGACCGTTTCGCTGCGGGTGTGATGAATGTGGGCATCAGCAACGATATATCCAAATGGGGCACCAGCGACATCCCCAAAGAGCTCTATCTGGTTCATTCCCTCGAATTACCCTGGGAAGATAACAACTGGCAGAAATATCTGGAAAGAAGTCCAATATATCATGTCGACAAAGCACAGACGCCTCTTTTGATTGCTCATGGTGCGGAAGATACGCGGGTACACCCCGGTCAGTCTCTGGAACTGCATCGTCATATAAAAGTGCGAAAGCCGGACGTTCCACTCAGGCTGGTATTGTATCCAAATGAAGGTCATGGGTATATTCGCTCAACCGCCCGTTATGATTATAATATAAGAATGATGCGTTGGTTCGATCGTTTTCTGAAAGAGAACGCCATTGAAATTCCGGACCGAATGGTGGTTCCGGAGTGACGGGGTCTTGTCGTATAAGCTTTTGCCTTTGATCTAAAATCTCCTCATTTTTACAGGTTCCGTTGAACCTTCAATATTTAATCTACAAATGAAAAAACACCTTATTTTGCTCCCCGGCGATGGCATCGGTCCCGAGGTAACGCAAGAAGCATTGAAAGTATTAAAAGCTGTATGCGAAAATTATAATATTGAGCTGACTACTGAAGAATTTGCTGTGGGCGGAGCCAGCCTTGACCAGTTTGGTATACCGGTAAAAGATGAAGTTATTGAAGCTTGTAAAAAATCCGATGCGGTTCTCCTGGGGGCTGTTGGCGGACCTAAATGGGACCAAAACCCACGAGACCTTCGTCCTGAGATCGCTCTTTTGAAGCTCCGAAAAGAACTGGGCTTGTTTAATAATCTCCGCCCTGTTATCGTATATGATGCTTTGCTGGATGCCTCCAGCCTTAAACCAGAAGTGATTCGGGGCGTAGACTTATTAGTAGTCAGGGAATTGACAGGCGGGCTATATTTTGGGCAGCCTAAAGATGTTTATGAAGTAGATGGGCAGGAACAGGGAGTTGACACTTTATTATATAATACATCTGAAATTGAACGCATAGTCCGGGCTGCTTTTGAGGCCGCTAAATTGCGTAGAAATAAGGTAACTTCAGTAGACAAAGCCAATATCCTGGCCACTTCTCAGCTATGGCGGAAAACAGTAGATCGAATTCATAAAGAATATCCCAGAGTTGAACTGGAACATATGCTTGTCGACAACTGCGCTATGCAACTGGTACGCAATCCATCCCAGTTTGACGTGATCGTAACAGAGAACATGTTTGGTGACATTCTCAGCGATGAAGCAGCCATGCTCACAGGTTCAATTGGTATGCTGCCATCAGCCAGCCTCGGTGAAGGAGTTGGAATGTATGAGCCCGTTCATGGTTCCGCCCCTGATATTGCAGGACAAAACATGGCTAACCCTTTGGCTGCTATTTCATCTGTCGCATTAATGCTTCGACATTCCTGGAATTTGAATGAGGCTGCGGAAGGTATTGAATCAGCAGTTAAATCTGTTCTCAGCAAAGGATACCGTTGTTCTGACATGAGAGAAAGTGCCAGTAAAGTTCTTTCTACCTCAGAAATGGGTGATCTCATTCGTGAAGAGCTGGCATCTTTAAATGCAACCGATTTTTAAAAATAACACAAATAGCTTAGAGGTTACCGAAGAATAAAGAATTATGACAAATTCATTAACAGGTAAAAAAATTGCCGTCATTGGTGCCGGTAAAATGGGAGAAATCATTACCTCTCGTATGCTGGAGGCTGGAGTTGTTCAAAAAGAACAGCTTATTGCTTCAGACAAACACAGCCACCGCGTAGCTCATATGAAAGCTACCTATGGAATTGATGCAACAACAGATAACAGGGAAGCTTTTAGACAAGCTGATATCATCATGCTTTGCCTTAAACCTCAGGTAGCCAAAGAGGTTGTTACCCGATTTGATGATCTTGTCAATGAAAACCAACTGGTCATTTCCATTATGGCCGGTGTTACCCTGACGCTACTCGAAGGTTATTTCAGTAAAGACATACCTGTGATGAGGGTCATGCCAAATACACCCAGCCAGGTTGGTGCAGGCATGGCTGCTTTGGCAGCCGGTAAATTTGCTGACGAACCGCACTATCAGCTTACCGAAGATATCTTTAATGCGACCGGAAGAACCCTCCGTATCGGTGAAAACCATTTTGATACCGTTACAGCTTTAAGTGCCAGCGGACCTGCTTTTATCTATGTGGTTATCGAAGCGCTGGCCGAAGGCGGCGTCAAATGTGGACTTCCCCGTGATATGTCTACCGAACTTGCCGCGCAAATGACCATGGGTTCCGCAAAAATGGTTATAGAAACAGGATTACACCCTGCCATCTTAAAAGACCACGTTACAACTCCTGCGGGATGTACCATTGATGGGTTGCTCAAACTTGAAGAAGGCGGCTTGCGTGTTACCTTAATCAAAGCCGTTGAAGAAGCTGCCAAACGTGCTAAAGAACTGGTAAATGGTTGATACACCTTATTTACTTAAAATATCATATGGCCTTTTATTCAGGTAAAGAAATTCTCTCCCCGATTTCTACTTGTTGAGGATTCCAGCATCTGCCAGTATATTTAAATATTACTGGCGGTATTCCTCGTTGCTATTTTACCATCTCCAGTTTCGCAATTTTGCAATACGGCTACATGAATAGTAATTTGTGATATGCACAAAAATAGACACTAATTGTGCATATTAAATAAAGTACAGGCTGTGAAGAACTAAGCATCCAATATAATTAGCATTCGAACCCCAGGATATTGAAAGTAACTATAAACAGGATCAATGAAGCCTTCCACCTGGAAGCTAAAAATGAAGATGGAAACACGGTTCAAATGGATACCTCCCCCGAAGGCGGCGGTTCTAAACTGGGTGTCAGGCCCATGCAAATGCTCCTAATGGGCCTGGGAGGATGCAGCGCTATAGACATCATAGGAATTCTGAATAAACAAAAACAGAAAATTGATGATCTTTCGATTGATGTTGACGGCATCCGTGAGGCTGATAAAGTACCCTCATTATTTGAAACTATTGAAGTAAGCTTTAGGTTTTCAGGTGATCTTGATCCCAAAAAAGTAAAACGTGCCGTGGCCCTGAGTATGGATAAATACTGTTCCGTTACAAAAACCCTCGAGAAAACAGCTGATATTCGTTACAACGTCTTCCTGAACAAGCAGAAGATATAATTATTAAGCTTCACATCTATTTAAACCCAACTGATCGTATGTCCAAAAAAAAAGCCAGTACCCAAGCTATTCGCAACCAGGTAAAGCGCAGTGAACAACGGGAACATTCTGTACCCTTGTACATGACATCGAGCTTTGTTTTTGATAATGCCGAACAGGCTCGTGCCATGTTTGCCAATGAAATTGAAGGCAATGTTTATTCTCGCTTTTCTAATCCGAATACAGAAGAGTTTGTTAATAAGATGTGTGACCTTGAGGAAGCGGATGACGGGGTAGCGACGGCTTCCGGGATGTCGGCAGTCTATACAAGCCTGGCAGGACTTCTTGATAAGGGAGACCATATTCTGGCTTCACGCGCTATTTTTGGTTCCACTCACCAAATCTTAACCATGGTACTGCCCCGCTTCGGTATAACTCACAGCTATGCTGACAGTGACGATCCGGATAGCTGGGAAAAGCTGATTCAGCCCAATACGAAGATGATCTTCATCGAAACGCCTTCCAACCCGGGGCTTGACCTCGTGGATCTGGAGTGGGTTGGCAAGCTTGCAAAGAAGCATAATCTGCTTCTAAACGTGGATAATTGCTTTGCCACGCCCTACCTGCAAAAGCCAATGCCTCTGGGTGCTGATCTGGTCATTCATTCGGCTACGAAATTTATTGACGGACAAGGACGAGCTATTGGAGGAGTGATTGTCGGTAAAGAAGATTTGATTGAAAAAATAAGATTCTTTGCGCGGCATACTGGTCCGGCGCTGTCGCCATTCAATGCCTGGTTATTTTCCAAAAGCCTGGAAACCTTGGCTATCCGAATGAAAAAACACAGCGAAAATGCGCTTGATCTGGCAAGCTATCTTGAAGCACATGCCGAAGTTGAAAGTGTGAAATATCCTTTTTTGCCATCCCATCCCCAGCATGAATTAGCGAAAAAACAAATGAAAATGGGTGGTGGTATCGTAGTTTTTAACGTTAAGGGAGGCCTTGATCGTGGCCGCAGGTTTATGGATGCTCTGCAGATGCTATCCCTCACTGCTAACCTGGGGGATACCCGGACCATAGCCACTCATCCGGCATCTACAACCCATTCCAAGCTCACTGAAGAGGAGCGAAATAAGGTTGGCATTTTTCCCGGGCTGATCAGAATATCGACAGGATTGGAGGATATGGAAGATATCACAGATGATATTAACCAGGCGTTAACCAAATCAAAATAGCCGATTTACCCTATCCTCACACTTATCGGACAGACAACATTCCTGTGTCCTTTGAAGCATGCGTACGAAACGAATATTTGCCAGGAGGGGTTAGTTGATAGCTATGTGTACTGTAACTTTTTTTCCGAAGGATGATCATAACTGGGTTCTCTCTACCAATAGGGATGAATTAAAAAGCCGGGATAAGGCTTTACCACCATCTATTTTTAAGGCAGGTGAATTGAATTACCTTGCACCCATTGATGGTAAAGCCGGGGGTACCTGGGTTGGAATGAATGAGGCAGGAATCTGCCTCACCCTACTGAATAACTATCAGGGAGTTAACCCTCTGATCAGTCATCATACTGATGCGCTATCCAGGGGGTTAATCATTCCTAAGTTGATGCATTTAACCCAATTGAATGAGGTTGATAACAAGATGAAGACGCTTCAGACAGCCAATTATAATCCCTTCAGGTTGGTAGGAATACAAAGTAAACCCTGGAAACTTATGGAATGGAGTTGGGATGGAATGGATTTTCAAATTCATTCTCACCCTGTAAAGCCACACCTTTGGGTATCAGCCGGAAGAGATTATGAAGGTGTCTGGAACAGCAGAGAGAAGGTATTTAAAAATTTTCTAAAAGCTAATCCTCTTCCGGATGTGGCAGCTATAAAGAGGCTTCATGCATCTCGCTACCCTGACCCGGGAGCCTACGCTTTTGCCATGGAATTGGATATTGTAGCTACAGTATCCAACACTATTGCTGAGCTTCATGGTGGGAAACCACGCATGCATTATCATGATGGCATTCCCCTTAAATCAGGAACCTGGGAAGTTACTGATTTAACCCCGTACACCTAAAGGCAATAACATAGTGTGCCCGGGTTTTATTGATGACTATTTCTTGCCGTAACGTTTGTTGAACTGATCAACACGGCCGGCAGCGGTAACCATTTTCTGGTTGCCCTGGTAGTATGGATGGTTTTTAGAATCTACCTCGGTGGTATAAACCCCATCCTTAGTTTTCATAGTACTTCTGGTGACAACTTCACTGCCATCACTCATGATGACTTTTACTTCTTTGTAATCGGGATGAATGCCTTTTTTCATGATATCAAACGAATATATTCGGGTTGCTTTATAGCCTGCCAATATAGGCTTTATTTTCAGTTTTTTCAACGATAATCTTCTACTGATGTTGTAATAGCCCTCAAGTTCTATCATTCATCATCATAATTACCATCATAATCACCTAAAGAACCTAGCATTGAACCGACCATATCCGTAAAGGAACGTTGATCATCAAGGTCGTCTTTACCCAGAATGGAATTTTGATGCAGGGCTTCAAGCACAAAATCCATCATAATGTACAGGTCATCTTCCGTTTGAGGTTTGACATTCTTTTTTACCAGCTCTTGTAAACCATCCACTTCTGAGAGACGGTTTGCATATTCACTGGAATTTAAATGATCAGGCAGATCAATTTTATTCCCTTTAGCAAACCAGGTAATCACATTGCTATAAAGGGACTTATCTCCTTCCACTTTTTTCTGAGGGTCAGGAAAGTAATTTTTGAATATCTTGTTAATGGAAGCACCAACCAAGTGTTTGGCTACATTGATAGCTCCCTCCTGTTCTCCTTCATACACCAGTTCCAGTTTTCCCGTCAACGCTGGAATCGAGTAATAAATATCGGAAACCCTGGTATGGGTTTTTTTCTCCTTGTTTATCACTGCCCGCCTTTCTGCCGCTGAAATGATATTCTCCATTGCGGTTATAGTCAGCCTGGCGGATACCCCGCTTTTTTGATCGATATATTCCGATGCTCTGGCCTCGACAGCAATTTGCTCGACGATCTCACGAACGAAATAGGGGACCGATATTTTAAGTCCATCATCTCGTTTGATCCAGGCTTCCTGGCGGGTAATATCCATACCTGCCTCAATGGTTCTCGGATAATGAGTAATAATCTGAGAGTCAATCCTGTCTTTAAGAGGAGTAATAATATTACCCCGGTTGGTATAATCTTCAGGATTAGCCGAGAACACCATAAGGATATCAAGAGGTATACGAACATTGAAACCACGGATTTGAATATCCCTTTCCTGCATAATATTTAGCAGCGAAACCTGAATACGAGGTTGAAGATCCGGCAATTCATTAATGGCAAATATACCCCGGTTCGTACGTGGAATCAGTCCAAAATTGATTACATCTTCATCAGATAATGTTAGCCTTCGGGTAGCGGCCTTTATAGGGTCAACATCCCCAATGATATCTGCCACACTAGTATCAGGTGTAGCAAGTTTTTCGGCATAACGCTCCGAACGATGAAGCCAGGCTATGGGAGTCTCATCCCCCTTCTCTTCAATAAGTTTTTTTGCATACTTAGATAGTGGATGGTAAGGATCATCATTTATTTCAGAACCTTTTATCACGGGTAAATATTCATCCAGGAAATTAACCAGCAATCTGAGTATTCTGCTTTTAGCTTGTCCGCGGAGCCCCAGCAATATAATATCATGTCGTGAAAGTAAAGCATGCTGAAGTTGGGGAATTACCGTTTTTTCATAACCAACTATTCCCGGAAATAACTCTGAACCAGAATTTATTTTGCGGATCAGGTTGTTCCTCATTTCCACTTTAACGGACACCGATTTCCATCCGCTTTTTTTTAAATCACCTAAATTCGCTGGTCTTGGTGCCATTGATTTTGCCATTTGATAAACTAAGTTTGATGATGCCCTTGATTTATGTGTTTATAACCTTAGTAAAGCTTTAATCATTTCATAGCAATAAAAAAATTGCAGATATCGAACAATGTTTTACTCTTGATTCATTATTGGAACATCGGTAAGTGCCCGGGCTTTAACCCAGGTTTCCTGCCACTCATCCTGAGGATCGGAATCGGCAGTAATAGCTCCTCCTATGCTGTAGTAAAGCTTTGAATCCTTCACGATTGCAGTTCGAATAACTACATTGAAATCAAAATCATCGTTGGGAGTAAAATATCCTATCCCCCCCGAATAAAGGCCTCGATTATACGACTCCAGATTTTCTATATGCTCCATTGATTTTATTTTTGGTGCTCCCGTCATAGAGCCCATGGGGAAGCATGCTTGAATAGCATCAATCGGATCCGTTCCCGCTTCAATTTCTGCCGTTATAGTAGAGACCATCTGATGTAGAGTACTAAAAGTTTGGAGCTCGAACAATTTCTCAACACTGACGGATCCTTGGCGGGCAATCCTGCTCAGATCGTTTCTTACCAAGTCAACGATCATTAGGTTCTCAGCTTTATTCTTAGCAGAATTTCTCAGCTCATTTTTTAAAAACGAATCCTCCGCTTCATTGATACCTCTGCGAATCGTTCCTTTTATTGGCTCAGATGTTAAACAGTTCCCTTCTTTCCGAAGAAACCGTTCCGGAGAGGCGCAGCATATTTCAGCATCCTTTCGATGAATATAAGCGCCAAATGGAACCGGACCGCGTTGCCTCATTTGATCGTACAGGTTCAGTGAATCACCCGAATATTCAGCAGTAAGCTGATGGGATAAATTAATTTCATAAAAATCACCTTCTTTAATGAGTCTTTTCGCCTGCCTGACAACCTCCAGATAATCAGTCATAGCCACAGATGAAATCAGGTTTGAGACCATTGCCGGTCCTTCGTCAAGCCCTTCATCTGTGATTTTACTTACCCCGCCTAATATCTCCTGGAGATGATTTGATACAGGATCAATTTCAAAAAGGTTTCCCGGCCGTATAAAAAATAAATCAGGCAGACCTATAAGGTCAGGGTTACATGATCTTAGGTTTTCGGTATAATTTTTCAAATCATAACCAAACCATCCAAAATGCCAACCAGGGTATGTTTTCCTAAACCTTTTTAAAGCTTCCCACGGATTTCCCTTAGACTCTACAATTCGGCCATCGGGCTGACGAATGATAATCCTGTCTCCATAGGCTTCAATATATGAATCGGGCGATGAGGCTATATAACTTTTTTGTGATGCCGGATGATCAGATGATTGGGAATCAAGAAAAATAAGAGGTCCATCCCGGCGCAGACTTTGAATGAGACGTTTAGTTCTTTCATGCATGGCCGATCTTCTCCCTATAGGCTTCTCTTAACTTGTTGAGCCAGGAATCATCCGTTTTGAATTTTGTATTATTGATGGCAGCCACAGGAATAATCTCCTGTACAGAATTTGTCAGCCAGACTCTTTCTGCTTGTAATACATGACCCAATGTATATTCACCTGATTCTAAAATCAAATCATCCTGCTGGCCCATCCATTCCAAAAATACTTCCCGTGTAATCCCCGGCAACAGGTCGCAATGTTCGGAAGGGGTATAAATGGTATTCTTTTTACTCCAGAATATATTGGCAATAGTAGTTTCACTAATATGGTTCCGCATATCCAACATCAATGCATCGTCAAAACCCGCGAGTTCGGCTTCACGACGGGCCAGGATGTAATTTAAACCGTTGGAAAGTTTGAAATTGCTTTGTAAGGATACAGATGGAATTCTGTGCATGCTTACCGTTTTCAAATGCACAGGATTTATATTGTGATTAAAGGGGGATGACGTCAACAGGTATGATATGACATCAGAAGCATTAGTATGATATCCCAAACGCCCTATCCTCCATACCTGCAACCGAATACGGGCATCTTCCTTGAGCCCATTTTGAGTTAGCAGCCTGTCCGTCATTTCATCAAAATAAGCAGATGTGAAGTTAGCCGGTATCACCATCCCCAGATAGCTCATACTTAGCTTTAAACGCTTGAGATGACGCCCTGCCATAGAACTGCTTCCAGAATATGAACGCCACGTCTCAAAGCAGCCGTCTCCATAACAGGCCCCGCTGCTTATGGCGGGTATTACTGCAGAATCAGATTGGATTATCTTTCCGTCCTGGATCACATATTCATCACCGGCCATGGCTCATTATTTGTTCAAACTGATCATCATCTTGAAATCCTACAAAAACTTGCTGTAATTTGCCTACTCTGTCAAATATAATTTGGGTGGGAACACCGGGAACCATTAAATCCTGATACACCTGGGTTCCATTGACATAAATAAAATCATATTCTTGTTCCCGTATATACTGACTGATATATTCTTCATTGTCTTTAACATAGGCTGCTATGATAACAAATTCAGGATGTTCATTTTGAAAATCACTCAATGTGGAATGTGCCTGAATTGATCGTTCAGACCAGGTAGCCCAGAAATCGAGGATCACCGGAGATCCTTTATACTGTGAAATCTCAATGGAATCAGCTTCATTAATCTGATAAAAGGTTAGCTCACTTAATTCGGAACCATCACCTAAGCCTTTTTCGAAACGAACTTGCTGGTTATGGGTATATTGCATTGTTCCCCATATAATAACTACCAGGCATAATACACCTGTAAGGCCAATTACACGGTTGAAATATTTAGGGTCTATGGAAAAGCTCAATGGTTATAAATAATGGGGTTGTTCAGTCCCGGTCAGGATTTTGAATAATTTTTAATCACATAATCATCAAGCAGCTGACGGAATTCTTCAGCAATATGATCTCCTGCAAGGGTAGAATGATGTTCACCATCAATATAAACCGGAGCTTTAGGTTCTTCAAAAGTGCCCGGCAGGGATATACCTATATTGGCATGCTTGGATTCACCGGGGCCATTTACAATACAACCCATCACAGCTACATGCATTTCTTCTACTCCCGGATAAATATCCCTCCATATGGGCATCATTTCTATGATGTACTGTTGAATGTCATCAGCAAGTTGCTGGAAATAGGTACTTTTTGTACGGCCACAACCAGGGCAGGCAGCAACCTGCGGTGTAAAATTCCGAATTCCCAGAGATTGTAATATCTGCTGACCCGTACGCACCTCTTCAGCTCGATCTCCATCGGGTTTGGGCGTCAGGGATATCCGAATCGTATCACCTATTCCTTTTTGAAGCAGTACAGATAACGCTGCGGTGCTGGCTACTATGCCTTTCATTCCCATACCGGCTTCTGTAAGGCCCAGGTGCAGTGGATAATCGAATAAGGAAGCCAAACGGGTATAAGCATCTATTAGATCCTGAACACCTGAAAGTTTACAGCTTACAATAATCTTATTAGAAGGCAAGCCAACATCTTCTGCCAAAGCTGTGGATCTCATGGCGCTTTCAATCATGGTATCCATCATCACCTCTTTAGAAGGCTTCGGCTGAGGGAGCGCATTATTACGATCCATATATTCAGCCAATAACTGCTGATCGAGCGAACCCCAGTTCACACCGATGCGGACCGGCTTTTCATACTTTGCTGCCTGCTCAACAATCGTGCAAAAATTCTTGTCCCTTGTCCTCGTTCCTGTATTGCCCGGGTTAATACGGTATTTTGACAACATACGAGCACAATCCGGGTATTGAGTCAAAAGAACATGGCCATTATAATGAAAATCACCAATCACCGGCACATTCACGCCATTATTTTTCAATTCATCAATAATAAAAGGCACCGCTGCTGCTGATTCCTTGTTATTTACGGTAATGCGCACTAATTCAGAACCGGCCTCACTTAATTGGGTGATTTGCTGAACGGTTGAATCAACTTCTGCTGTATCAGTATTGGTCATCGACTGAACGACTACCGGAGCGTCGCCTCCAACAGCTACACTGTCTACCATTACCTGAGTGGTTTTTCGTCTGTTTTCAATCATGCTATAGTATGGGGTATAATGTAGTACAAGAAATATAGAAGAAATAGATTCAGCGTGTACCTTACATAAATTTCCTTAAACGTACTTTCAATTTTTCTTGCTAAGTTGGAAAAGTATTCGTTTCTCATCGTCAGTCAGGCCTTCATAACCTTTCTTTGAAATGATATCCAATATACGGTCTAATTCACTTTGATCGTATTCTTCAACTATTTCAGCCTCTGAGACAGTATGCATCTTTGATTTCTTTCTGGCACCGGCTTTTTTCTTGCGTTTAAATTTCTCTGTGGCTGATTCTATCCACTGGTCATAATTATATCCACGATAATAGAGCTTAAGCAACATATATCCTGAGAAAGCACCACCAAGGTGTACTATGCGGGCGATGTGATCAGCCTGGGCTATAAATAACATATCAAAGGCAATCAGGCCTGCCACCAGAAACCGGGCTTCTATCGGGGGCAGGAACAATAACATAATGGGTGTGCGAGGATATAAAACGGCGAAAGCAACCATTATCCCGAAAACCGCGCCGGATGCACCAATAGTGATATTACTTGCAAAGAAATTAGAAAGCAGCAAATTAATCAATGCCCCGCCAATACCCGATCCCAGAAAAAGTACACTGAAAGTTTTTGGGCCCATACTGCTTTCAACCGGGCGTCCCATCCACCACAGCCATAGCATATTAAACAGTATATGCAGAAAACTGCCGTGCAGGAACATATAGGTTACCAACCTCCATGGCTGGGTAATGGCTGTTCCCCATTCCGGAATAAAGCCAAAATAGCCGATCAAAAAATTATTCAGGCCAGTACCGCCTAAAGCCTGAATAATAAATACAATAAAGTTGATTGAGATAATGGCACGTATAGCAACAGGCATGGCCATGTAACCACGCTTTAAAGCACTTGTAAATGAATCGTCGTACATACCGCTCTTCAAAATATTAGCAGTTTAAAGGTTAATCCTTGAATCTTTTATTAAAAAGCCTCTCCCGGAACAAATCGTTTCACCATCAACTATAACCTCCTTTTACCCCCCATGCTTTAATAAGTATATAACCAACCAGCATTCCTCCAAGGTGAGCAAAGTGGGCGATACCGGTTTGCATTCCGGAAACTCCACTTATAAACTCGATACTTCCCAATATAATAACGAAGTATTTAGCTTTTATTGGTATGGGTAAAAATATCAGAAAAATCTCACGATTAGGATACATAATGGCAAAAGCCAATAAAATACCATAAACAGCCCCTGAAGCTCCAATCGTGGGAATAATGGGTATGGCAGCAAGATTAACAATTAAATGCAATAGCCCTGCACCTATTCCTGTAAGGAAATAATAATAAACAAAACGCTGGGTACCCCAGGCATTCTCGATAGACTGACCAAACATCCAGAGTACAAATAGATTAAAAAACAGATGGAATATGCTTCCGGTACTGTGAAGAAACATATAAGAAACCAGCTGCCACGGATAAAATATTGCAGGATCGGTAGGTATCAATCCAATGCCAGCCTGCAGTGGCCATAAAGCAAGGAACCCCATTAATATATTATCGAGACCGGGGGTCAATCTTGCAATAAAAAAAAGCCCGTTAATAATCATCAAATGCTTTACAGCGGGTGGAAATATGGAATAATTGGAATTAATCTGATATTGGTTCAAACTATTTTCTTTTCGGGGGTTACAATGTTGTCAAAGTCGTTCAATATACGAGGAATACTATTTAAATGAAGTTCTGGCTTACCTCTCTAATTCCTCTATTTGATTTAAAGCTGTGGTTTTTGATTTACCACATGATTAATGGCTATTGCATTTGAAACTTTCTTTTCAGCCGAAAATACAAAATCCATGCGGCCCAATATAATTCCACCAAAACCTACCTGGCTGACAAATGTCTTGCTCCCGTCGCGCTTTTCAAAGGCCTCAGGCTGATCAAGAAAAGTATGTGTGTGTCCGCCAATGATGAGATCAATCCCATCTACCTCCCGAGCTATAATACGATCGCTGACTTTACTTCCATTATAATCATAACCCAGATGGCTGAGGCATATCACCAAATCGCAATGGTGGGAATGTCTTAGAATGAATACCATTTTTTGTGAAATGGTAATTGGATTTAAATAGGTGATCCCCTTGTGGAGTGAGTCCGGAATAAGGCCATCAAGGTCAATCCCCAGTCCGAAGATACCTACTTTAATTTCACCGATTTTTTTTGTTATAAATGGCTGAACAAGAAAGCTCATATCAGTGCTGCCAAAATTATAGTTGGAACATACAAAAGGAAATTTTGCTTTATCAGCCACTTCATTAAACCCTTCAATCCCATTTTCAAATTCATGATCACCTAAGGTACCGGCATCATAACCCATTTTAGACATAACTTCAAGATCGAGAGCGCCATGATATTCGTCAAAATAGGGTGTTCCCTGAAAGATATCACCAGCATCTAACAGAAGGGTATTGGGATTATCCATGCGAAGTTGCTTAATAATCGTGGAACGGCGGGTTACCCCACCTAACCCTGCAAATTGTGGATGACTTTTGGGAAATGGCTCGATGCGGGCATGAGTATCATTGGTATGCAGGATAGTGATGCGCGTTTCACCATTATCTTGAATAGAGGACATTGGAAACGAAGATGACATACCAACACCCAATCCCGCAGTTATGCTTTGTATTAAAAATTTTCTTCTGTCCATAAAGTGCTTTTATAAGAAAAATCGGTATCACCGCAACCGGTAATCACGTTTTGGTTGAATAGTTGTCTTGCTATCCAGGTAAGCGATTAATGTGTTGCGTATTAATATGTCATAATCAACCCTATTAACAGGTTCCCAAAGAGTTGGCAATTCACCACAACCATTGGCCATCCAATCACTTGTGGCAAGCCAATAATGCCGGGTTAACTCTACCTCCTGAGAGCCTACAAGTACGTCAATGGCTTTACCATCCTGAATTCTCATTCTCATTCCACTTACCGGCTCCCCACCCACTTCCGCGATTTCATTGGCTATTTGTAGAATTTGATTCCCTGTGAATTTCAAAACCGTAATTTGGTGATCAAAAGGCATGAGTTCATAAATATGGCCTACTGTGATTTCACCCTGAGGCAGATCGATAAGAAGTCTTTGATTATTCATAACGGCAACATCAACCCGGTCACGCATCTCATACATTGCCCGGCTTCGCAGGATATCAGCAACAAGATTTCCCAAAGTCCCTTCAGGCTTTCCCCTGTTTAAGTTCCCCTCGCTTTTTGTAATTACCCGATTCATAGCCATTCTAATGGGTGCCACAAAAGGTTCTATAAAACTAGCCATCTTATCATCGGGCTCTATGCTGTCGTTGATTTCATAATTTTCAGAGTATTCTCTCCCCGTCTGTAAGGTAAGTATCTCCTGAGTAGAACAAGCGGAAATGCTTACGATTAACAACCCCCATGTTAGCAACCGATAGTAAGAGGAATGTATATTAGAATACACTACGTTTAGCCCTCACCCCTTGCACCATTCTGCTCATTTTTACGATCTGCCAAAATAAACGGTACCGGTTCCGTGGCTGTTCCTGAGTATAAAGATACATGTGGAAAGGGTATTTCAATCCCTTCCTCGTCGAACCGTTGTTTTATTTCCATATTCAGGGAATTTCTCAGTTTAAGGAAATCTTCCTTAACCGACCATGCCACAAAAAGGAAATCAACCGAGGAACTGCCAAATTTATCAAATATCAGCAAAGGTTCAGGCTCCTGAAGAGCATCTACGTTTTTATCTGCTACGTCAAATAATATCTCTCTTACCTTATTAAGATCTTCTTTATATGCGACAGAAATACGGCAATCCACCCGTCTTATTGGAAAGCGGGTTATATTTATAACCTCTGTTTTTATCATGGTTTCGTTTGGTATCCGCAAAAACTGGTTATTGAATAGCCTGACCTTAACTGAAAGCGTATCAATTGATAACACCATTCCTGTATTCCCTCCTACCGTAATAACATCACCAACAACGAATGATTGCTCAGCAATCAAAAATATACCGCTGATAATATTTGATACACTGGTTTGTGATGCAAACCCCAAAGCAACCCCAATAATTCCTGCCGTTGCAAGTAAAGGACCCAGGCTAAACCCCAGGTCATGCATGGCCATGACGATAAAAATGCTGAGGCCGGTATAAAAAACGATTTTACCAGCGAGCAACCCATAATGTACCGTAAATTTTCGGGTCACATATCTTTTTGTCAAACCTCGTAGTATAGCAAGTAACGGTAGCCCAACTACGAACAATAGTACAACCCGTAGGATTGTAGTAGCGTAATCATTTGAGATTATTTCATCAAGCGTTTCTAATTCCATAGTAATAGCCTATTAATCATGATTATTGAGATGATTAGTTAATCCCATGTCGATATATCTTTTAGCAGCTTAAAGCTACGAACAGCGAGATTCTTTTTTATGGGGGTACGTGGTTTCATAAGCAGTATTCCACCCTTTGCTTCCGGAGGCAGCTTATTCTTCATCTCAATATCACTATATTTTTCCCTGCCTTGATGAATGATCAGGGTTTCATCAGCCCATAAAGAATTATCCGTCTTATAGATATTCAAATGTTCCACGCGAAGGCAAAACTTATCAAAATCCAGCGGTTCCTGATGCTTATTCGTTAGTTCTATCGGACATACTGCCATCCATTCTCTCATTATATCTGGGTCAATAGCACGCCTTGCCGTTGTTGAAACCCAATAACACATTTCACCTTCCGTAAAGGTGCCGAACCAGGTACCTAGCAGAGGCACTGACGGAATTTCTGTTATTACGAAGCTTGGTTTGTCGGCCAAACCCACTCTGATAAAAACCGGAATTCGAGTGTATACCCTAACCTTAGCACCTTTAACAATACTAAATGGATATTCAGGTTTTACCACCACAGATCGATTGGGGAAAATTGGTTTAAAACTGAATTGTGTTTCATCATCAGGCAAAGCCCACCGTGACCAATTTAACACTTCAACCTGATTTACTGATTTATCATCTCCCGTTTCTGTATGGTGATAAGCAACCCATATTTCATTGGATACTTTTTTTAGCCATATGGTTACAGGACCAATGGTATGGTTTTTTGTTTGGGAATCTTTTACCTCTAAGGTGACCCAGTTTGTTTCAGGCATATTGAATGGTTAATATAATGTTGATCAAAATACGAAAGCCTTATATACAAAGCTTTTGAAAACGGAACAACTTTAAAACTCCCACACATAAGTGCGGTGGGTTTTGTGATGCTTGCACCCCAGTGCTTCCACACTTCTTCGCATTAGCCAGTTCTTTTCACTGATCCATGCCCCTTCAAGCCTCTGCAGGCTGGGATTATTATCACGGGTACCCTGCACTCCTTTTACAAACAATAAAGCCTCAAGGCCTAATTTACGGTATCTGGGGATGGTACCCAGTGCGATATTACGAACCCGGGTCGCTTTCCTTTTGAACATTAATAATTTGGGGATATGCCACCATCGTAACTTTCCACCGGTTTCTTTGGAGAATTCGTTAAGGTCAGGTACCGATACAATAAAGGAAGCAGGCTCCCCATTGACAAAAGCAAGTAGGATAGCTTCGGGAACCATCACCCTTTTTAAATCATCAACCATCTTTCTAACTGCCTCAGTAGATAAAGGAGTGAAATCAGTCTCACGTTCCACTATATCCTGTTCGCTCCAGGCACGGTTATAAATCTCTTTGATATATTTTGCATCCCGGTACAAATTTTTCAAATCAATAGGTCTGTAACTAATCGCTTTGTTCCTGAGTATCCGTTCCGTAATCCTGACCAGTCGATCGGGTAGTTCCTCCTTAAATGACATGGTAAAACTATGCTGATCTTCCAGTTTCGCTCCACCGCTTAACTCCAGAAGATTCTTATAATAGGGTGGATGATAATTCATTCCGTAAACCGGGGGGTCATCAAAGTTTTCCACAAGCAAGCCCCAGTAGTTGTCATTTTCTCCGAAGTTTATGGGACCCCGCATCGCCGAATATTCTCTTTCTTTATGCCACCTTTTAGCAAAATTGATAATTGATTCTGCCAATCGGGGATCATTTTCCATTTCCAGAAATCCAAATCCCCCCATTTTAGGATTTAGCCTGATGTCTTTATCAGGGTTATTCATTACAGCAAAACGGCCAACGGTCTGATCTCCACAACTTACAAGATATCTTTCGCATTCCCCATGTTGAAAGAACCCGTTTTTACGGGGATCGAATATATTCTCTATCTCAAAACGTAAAGGTGGTGCCCACTGTGGAAAATCTTTATAAATCCTGAATAGAAGTTGGTGAAAAGTTTCTATTTTACTCGCAGAATCTACTTTTGTAAACCGATATTCCATGATTGGTCTTCATTTGGCGTTTGTTAAAGCAAAAGGTACCGTTTTTTATGGATTGTTTGTAAAACTTTAATTTAGGTTAGTCTCACTTAACACATACACTCACCCGGAATTGGATAACCTGTTTAAAAAAAAGTTGATCGCCTGCCTGCTTGCCATTGCCTGTGTAGTATCAGCATTGACCCTGCTTACCGACACAGAGGAAGCCGTTTCTTTCAATGCGGCGGATGCTGATTCTCTTCTTCTTAGAGAACTGAATATATTTAATATTCCTACAGAGAAAAT
Source organism: Balneolales bacterium (assembly GCA_040905745.1). GTDB lineage: Bacteria > Bacteroidota > Rhodothermia > Balneolales > Natronogracilivirgulaceae > JBBDMU01. The sequence continues at coordinate 26,578 of JBBDQY010000008.1, read as the reverse complement.
CCGTTGGGAACGTATAGATATTGATTCTACTTTTTATCGTAAGAACTATAAGATAAAACTACCCATCGGTATCTCCCCTACCTGGTTCCATTCTGAACTCTCACGAAAGCTGTATGACTACAATTTGGATACCTGGGCTAATGTTGAGTTTCCGGAAAATACGATTGACATACACATAATGGGTGAGAATACAATTTTGCGTAGCATCAACCTGGAAATAGATACTTCTTATCATCGCAGGATAAACCCGGCAACAATAATGGTTTATTTTGACCGACAGCCAAAAGAAGAACTTATCGACCGGATAGAAGCTCTTGGTGAGCCGATCCCCATGGTTCTCAGGGTGCAATCACCTGCTCAGGCTGAATCCTGGGCAGAAAATTTAGGAACTACCCGTCACCGGTACTATTTCTGGATGAACGATGTAAATAACAATCCAGATGAAGCTTTCAATAGAGACTATTTTGTTCAGCGGTCCCAAAGGCTTGCTGAAGTTTCCAGCCGCCCTGCTCTTCTTTTTTTCGAACCTGTATCTTCAAAACCTGATTCGGATTTCTTTAGAAAGCTGGCTGATCAAAACATCAGTCTGATCGAAACCAGAGAAGCTACCATCATTACTCCGGCAGAAGGAAAAGCTCATTTTGACAGGGAATTTGACAAATTTACCCGTCTGGCAAAAAATGGCCAGCATCCTGTAGCACTTGTCCGGGCATCCGAACAAAGCCTTGAATGGTTCAGCAATAATCTGATAGAACTTAAAAAAGGCGGTATTGTCTTAACCTTGCCAAGATTGATGACTGAATAATGAGATGCCGTTAATGCCCTTCATTTGAAAGATTCTTTACAATATCCATCCAAAGTGTTTCCCAATTTTTTAAATATTTTTTAGGTAGGTTCACATTGAGCTGACCTAAGTGAGATAAATTAGTGAACCCGATATGCCGGCCCCAATGCGCACTTCGTTCACTTACAAAACCATCATTTTGCCCCTCTCTGGCATAAATATACCGATTGTAGGGTATCATAATTAATCCAATATTATTCTCGGTTTCCTTGCCTGAAGCTGCACTAACGGAATAATATGAAACTCCTCTTACATCAGTAATCTCACGGTTAAACTTTGCAACATAGTCGGGAGTCAATTGTTTAATAGCTCCCATTACATCGCTCTCCAGGGTTGGATATATTTTATTTCCAACATAATCACTGAGCTTTTGAAAGGTCTCAAAAGCCTGTTTTGGGGATTCAATAGCCATCGTGGCCAGACTAGTCCCATGATGGGGAGACGCTACTGTAGTGAGTGAAGATATGGTACCTGCCAGTTTTACTTTATGGATAGCATACCGGAGGCTTAATCCAGCCATACTGTGGGCGATGACATTCACTTTAGGAGACCCGGTCATCCTGATCACTTTACCAATGATTTTAACCCAGGCAGCCGCTCCTACCTCTAGTGAGACATAGGGTGCAATATTGGGAGCAAAAGCAACTATTCCATGTTCACGCAAAAACATACACGGATGATGCAGCGGTGACGGCAACAACATTGATAGAATAGCACCAAACCCATGACAAAGCAAAATTGGATATTTAAGGGGGATGTATTCCGGTTGAGGAAACTCATCCTGCTTGAAATCCAATCGTTTTATCTTTTCGGGTTCCAAGGTTATTTAAGCTCAGTATCTTCGTGATTCTTAAGAAATGGATATGCCGTAAGGTCATATTGAATCGGTGTCACGGAACCGAAACCTTCTTCAAGCACATTCAGGTCAAGATCCTCCCTATCATCTAATATCTCAAGTGTACCTGTGATCCAGAAATACGGCTTATTATGGGGGTCTACCCTGCTTTCATATTCCTCCACATACCGACTGTTGGCCTGACGCGTCCACTTAAGCCCTTTTAAAGGTCCTGTAGGAGCATTCACGTTAAGTGTAACACCAGGAGGTAAGCCATTTTCAAGCACAAAGCGAATAACCCTTCGGGTCGCCTCCTGACAACCGGATAAGTCTGCCTCTTCATCATAGCCCGTACAGCTTACTGCTATTGACGGATATCCTAGTATGGTACCCTCTGTGGCCGCACTAACCGTCCCGGAATATAAGATATTGATGCCTGCATTCGAGCCATGATTAATCCCGCTTAAGATCAAATCTGGTTTACGTTTAAGTAAACTGTAATGTGCAAGCTTTACGCAGTCAGCAGGTGTGCCGTTTACAGCTAGTCCGCTGAGATTCGAGTTGATCTTGAATTTTCTGCTGCGAAGCGGATCAGAAACGGTAATGGAATGACCGACTGCGCTTTGTTGGGTATCAGGTGCAACAACGGTAACTTCACCGAATTCGGAGGCTACCTCAGCCAGGGCCCTTATCCCCGGGGCAAAAATACCATCATCATTACATACCAGTATCAATGGTTTATTATCATTTCTGCCATTTTGTTGATTATTCATATTGCTCATTTTTTCCAGGAAATTCTTTATTCTTTACATCCTGTCCATAATGTTGTACGGCTTCAGTTATTGTATCATGCAGGTTGGCATAACGGCGTATAAAACGCGGGTTAAAACCTTTATTTAAGCCTAGCATATCATGCAAAACAAGTACCTGCCCGTCACACCCTACACCTGCGCCAATGCCTATAGTCGGTATGGAAACTGATTCTGTAACTCTTGTAGCCAATGCAGCGGGAATCTTTTCAAGAACTATGGCAAAGCAACCGGCCTCTTCAAGCTGGCGGGCATCTTCAATTAACTCATTGGCTTCCTGTTCATCTGTTGCCCTTACTTTATAAGTCCCGAATTTATAGATGCTCTGGGGAGTCAGCCCAAGGTGGCCCATTACGGGAATACCCGCATATACAATTTTTCGAACCGTCTCAGTCACTGAAGCACCGCCTTCGAGCTTAACGGCATGGGCTCCTGCTTCTTTCATCATTCTTCCGGCACTTCTCAATGCGTCTTTCGGGGTCACCTGATAACTCATAAATGGCAAATCAGCAACTACAAGGGCTCTGTCAACCCCTCTGACAACACATGCGGTATGATAAATCATATGATCCATCGTCATAGGTAGTGTTGTTTCAAATCCGGCCATGACGTTACTTGCTGAATCTCCGACCAGGATGATATCCACAGCTCCGGATTGATCCAGGATACTGGCCAACGTAAAGTCATAAGCTGTGAGCATGCTGATTTTCTCACCAGCACGTTTCATATCAACTACCGTGCGTGTTGTTATTTTACTGGGTCGATCAGCGCTTTGTTTACTCATATAGAATCCTTAGGTACAATAGCTGCGGTGGCTTCAAGCTGACATACTATATTCTCCCCTACATAGGCTTTGCCTAACATGGTAATAAAACTACGCCTTTCTTTAATCAATTCAACCTCCATACGAAGCTGATCTCCTGGAACCACCGGTTTGCGAAATTTTGCACTGTTAATACTGGAAAAAACAATAATAACGCTAGACGGATCTTTCACTTTCTGTGTCAGGGTTAATATACAACCCGATTGTGCCAAAGCCTCTACTTGCAAAACTCCGGGCATAACCGGCGCCCCCGGAAAGTGACCGTTGAAAAATTCTTCATTGGCCGTAACATTTTTTATGGTCACGATCTTTGTACCCTCCAATTCGATTACACGATCAACAAGCAAAAAAGGGTATCTGTGAGGAAGTAGTTTTTTAATTTCTTCTATTTTAATTTCCATCGTTAAGCCTTTAATTAATAATTTCTCAAAAATACATATCCCTACTGAACTTAACCACTTTTTTGCAGGGTTGAATAGTTATAATACTTGAGGTAAACAAAAAACTATTCTATTTACCCGATTATCACTCATTGTTAAGGTCATTTAGGTTGTGACCGTGGCCTTAATAAAATACTTTTCCTTTCCAAATTCTGAATGTCCCTCTTTTTCACAGAGGCGGTGTTAAACAAACTAATCCAAATCCTGGCTCTGAAATTCTGCCGAAAACTCACTTAAAGGCATTTTCCCATTTTCACCAGAAACTTTATTCCGTTCTACTTTCATTCTATACATCATCCTGTCATTGCGGTAGTACCTCTGCTGGTAATAAACTGGTTTATCCCCCAATGTAAATGAGATTCGATCCATCCGAAAAAGTGCACTGCCTTTGGGAACACCCAGATGTGTCGACAAATAATCAGTGGCATTCTCGGCTTGCAGATAATAACATCCTGAAGTGATTTCGATATTATATTCTTTTTCGAGGATACTGAAAATAGTACGTTTTTTAAGATCATCATCAACTACCAATTGACCGTAAAATGCTGGAAGCCAAGTATAATCAAGTGCTATAGGATTGCCGTTAGCCAGTCTGAGCCTGACCAGGCGGAATACCTTAGTTCCTACTTCCAGATTCAGCCTGGAGGCAACATCTTTCGGAGCAGGATCTATTATGCTTTCCAGAACTATCGAAGTTGCGTCTAGGCCATTCATACGCATCTCCTCCATAAAATCATTCATATTTAGAGGGTCAGGCGCTGTTTTTCGACCTTTCACAAACGATCCCAGCCCCTGGCTGCGATAAATCATATGCTCGCCTTCCAATGTTTGAAGAGCCCTCCTAACAGTCACCCTGCTTACCTTAAATTGCCGGGCCAGCTCACTCTCAGAAGGCAATTTATCATCTATAGCAAAATGCCCGGATCGTATTCTGTCTCTTAGCCAGAAAGTGATTTGTTCGTGTCTCGGACGGTTATTACTGATGGGCATAAAAGATTTTTTTATTTGTAAAGGTTCGGGTAATAATAAATATTATTTGTGTCACTATCAATACCTGTCTCTACATGTATAATTGCCCTACAACTACAATTACACATCTAATAACTATGATTTAAATAATTTTACTACTTGTATTGACATGTATTATATTATTTTGTATTCTTTGTTTTGACAATTAACTACATCAACAAATGAGTCTCATTTTATGATAGAATTACTTTATGAACCATGGCCCTGGTATCTGGCGGGTCCGATCATTGGGATCATGGTGCCTCTGTTATTTTATATCGGAAACAAAGCCTTCGGCATTTCGTCAAGCTTCAGCCATATATGCGCAGCCTGTGATCCTGCAGGAGTAGAGTTTTTTAAATATGATTGGCGAACGGGAATGTGGAATTTAGTTTTTGTTGTTGGAATTGCTATAGGGGGTTATTTGGGTGGATGGATTTTCATGAATCCTGATCCGATAGCGATTTCAGATCAGACAACGCAGTCGCTGATGAATCTTGGAATAACAGACTTTTCGGGACTTGTTCCTTCTGAACTTTTCAATTGGAACGTTCTTGGAAGTCCTACGGGATTGATCGTTCTGGTTATTGGTGGATTTTTAGTAGGATTCGGAACACGATATGCAGGAGGCTGTACATCAGGCCATGCCATTTCCGGACTGTCTAACCTTCAAATCGCTTCCTTTATAGCTGTAATAGGCTTTTTTATTGGCGGGTTAATCATGACTTACATTTTACTTCCTCTGATCCTATAAAACCATATTATGAAATTATCAGACTACATACTCTATCTCTTGTCAGGCGTATTCTTCGGTTTTGTACTGGTTAAATCTGAGGTCGTCTCCTGGTTTCGCATTCAGGAAATGTTTCGTTTTGATGACATACATATGTACGGCATTATTGGACTTGCCATACTGGTAGGTATGATATCTATTCAGATCATCAAAAAGACGAATGCAAAGGATAAGGATGGCAACCCGATTACGATACCACCTAAAGATCCTTCACAGGTAAAACGATATTTGATCGGCGGCTCTCTTTTTGGGTTGGGCTGGGCCTTACTGGGTGCTTGTCCCGGACCGTTGTTTGCTCTTTTGGGTACAGGTATAAGCGTAATGATCATTCCAATTCTGGCAGCAATTTTGGGTACCTATACTTATGGGTTTATAAGAGATTATCTGCCACATTAACATATTCACGATCAGTTTTAATTTTTAATATAAATCATCACCCTTCATCAATAAAAGTTTACACCCTTACCACAACAGGAGTACCACCATGTTTTTCAAACAATTCTTTGATCCTAAACTTGCCCAATATGCCTATTTAATAGGATGTCAAGCTTCCGGCGAGGCTGTTATTATCGATCCTATGAGAGATATCGACCCATATATTCAGGCGGCTGAAGATGAAAACCTTACTATAATCGCTGCGGCTGATACTCACATACATGCCGATTATATTTCAGGGCTTCGTGAATTTGCTGAACGAGGAACAAGAGTCTATGCATCAGGTGAAGGCGGCTCAGACTGGAGTTATGAATGGCTCGTTAATAGTACAGATGGAAAATATCATTATGAAATACTTAATGACGGTGATTTTTTTCGTATCGGGAATATAAAAATTGAGGCTTGGCACACACCGGGCCATACCTCCGAACATCTTTCCTACAAGATCACAGATGGAGCTAACGCTGATGAACCCATGGGTTTAGTAACAGGTGATTTTATCTTTGTTGGCGATGTGGGGCGTCCTGATTTGCTTGAATCCGCCGCCGGTATGATGAATGAAATGAAACCCGCCGCCCGGACACTTTATCACTCGATTACCCAGTTTAAAGATGTTCCGGATTATGTACAAATCTGGCCAGGTCACGGCGCCGGTTCAGCCTGTGGAAAAGCTTTAGGAGCTGTCCCCGATTCTACAGCAGGCTATGAAAAACGTTATAATAACTCTCTGAAAGCGGCAAACAATGAAGATGATTTTGTGAAGTTCATTCTTGAGGGTCAACCTGAACCTCCTCTGTATTTTGCCCGAATGAAACGTGACAATAAAAAAGGTCCGGCTCTACTTGGTAACCTACCTCAGCCACGTAAAATATCTGTTAAAGAATTAGCTGATCTTGCAATAAAAGACGGGAACGCTGTATTAGATACCCGAATCGAATCTGACTTTATATCAGGACACCTCAAAGGATCTATCCTGATTCCCTTGAATAAACAGTTTAATACGGTGGCCGGTTCATTCGTCACAGAACAGGAAACTATTTACCTGATTGTTGAGGAATCAAAATTACATGAAGCATTCATAGATTTGTACAGAATAGGCCTCGATCACATTGAAGGTTATATCACCATCGAAGATTTTAACCTGTACAAAGATCAGGGGGGAAAGCTTGAAACCCTTGAAGCCATTGATTTCAATGAAGCTATAAAACGTTCCGATAGCGACAGTCACATTCTGGACGTAAGAAAGCGTACCGAAATTGAAGATCTTGGCAATATAAAAGGTTCTATTCATATTGCTCATACTCGTTTATTGTCAAAAATAGATAAATTACCGAAAGATGCTCCACTTGTAGTACATTGTGCGACAGGCAGACGGGCAGCAGCAGCAGGGGCTCTTCTAAAACGTGAAGGGTATAATGTGAGCGTAGTTATGGATTCTTTCATCGATTACAAAAAGTCACCGGGTGTGATTGAAGCATAATTTGCTGATTTCTGTGTATTTATTTTTTATGAGCCTTTAGTGATTAAATTGTTAAAGAGATTATTTCCTATTTTTGAAAGGTTGCCTGATTATGACGGAAGTAGCTTTAAAGGAGATTTAATTGCAGGGATTACCGTCGGTATTATGCTCATTCCACAGGGTATGGCCTATTCTGTTTTGGCAGGATTACCTCCTGTATATGGGTTATATGCATCTCTTATCCCGCTTATATTATACGGATTATTAGGAACTTCCAGAGAGCTTGCTGTTGGTCCCGTTGCAATGGTTTCCTTATTGGTATTCTCTGGGGTAAGTGGGTATGCTGAACCTGGATCTGAGAGATTCATTCAACTTGCAATCCTTACCGCGCTAGGTGTCGGACTAATTCAGTTTATCATGGGATTGCTGCGTATGGGTTTTCTTGTGAATTTCCTCTCGCATCCTGTTTTAACGGGTTTTACAGCAGCTGCCGCTATTATTATTGGGGCCAGTCAGTTAAAAAACCTGTTGGGGATGAATCTACCATCCACCCAGCAGGTACACCAAGTTTTGATAGCTGCCTTTCAGAATTTCGGAAGTATTCATATCCCAACCGCCCTAATTGGGCTGGGTTCATTGGCAGGTTTGATCCTTGTTAAAAAATGGAACAAAAGGATACCCGCAGCGCTACTCATGGTGATTACCGGAATTCTGGTAGTTGCTTTTTTTGATTTAAGTGAACGTGGGGTGACTATTGTTGGTAACATTCCGAGTGGGTTACCCTCTTTTAACCCGGGATTTTTAAATCTAACTGATTTCAGGCTTTTGTTGCCAAATATGCTGGTCATTGCTTTGGTGGGTTATATGGAATCAATAGCGGTAGCTAAAGCAATCGCTAACAGAAAAGGACATAAAGTAAATGCCAATCAAGAATTGATAGCCCTCGGCACCGCAAATATTGGTGGTTCATTCTTTCAGGCTTTTCCAACAACCGGTGGTTTTTCCCGAACAGCAGTCAATAATCAGGCTGGAGCTAATAGCGGTATAGCGAGCCTGATCAGCGCAGGAATCATAGCTTTGACGGTACTTTTTCTTACTCCACTTTTTTATCACCTGCCTGCAGCTGTATTAGCAGCCATAATCATAACAGCAGTAATCACCCTTTTTGATTACTATGAAATCACCTATTTATGGAAAACCGACAAAAAAGATTTTGGAATGCTTCTGATCACTTTTCTTTCTACTCTATTTTTAGGTATTGAAACCGGGATTGGGGTTGGAGTTATTACTTCTCTGGCCATGGTTATTTACAATAGCACCAAACCACATAGTACCGAATTGGGCAGGCTCGGAAACTCTAACATTTTTAGAAATACAAATCGTTTTCCAGATGCTCATATTGATGATCACATTGTGATCTACAGGTTTGACTCCCCTCTTTATTTTGCAAATGTGGAAAGTTTCTCCGAAACGGCAAAATCACTGATCAAGTCACGTGATAAGCCCGTTTATTATTTTATTCTGGATGCATCTGTTATCTCCTGGATAGATTCAACAGGTATCAATGTTTTGAAAGAATTATCCCGGGATCTAAAATGCAAGCAAGTTGAACTTATTATGGCCTCAACAAGAGGTCCGGTCCGTGATAAACTTTCGGTTAGTGGTCTAACCGACTTGATTGGCCTTGATAATTTCTATTATGATGTGGCTGATGCCATGTCGGCTTTAAAGCATCAAAATGAATCATAATTTTAAAGATACTTAATATGAACTCATTGCTCATATATTCTTTATAACCTTTTCCAATAAGTCACGAACGGTACCGGCTAACGTCCTGAGCTCACTATTTTGAATAGCCTGCATGGATGCCAGAGGATCAACTGCCGACACCTCTACCCTGCCGTCTTCATGCTCTTCGACGATTACATTACAAGGTAACATTGTGCCCACTTTATCTTCCTTTTGCAATGCCTGGTATGCAAATTGAGGATTGCATGCTCCCAAAATTTTATAGTTTTTGAAATCCACATCAAGTTTTTTCTTTAATGTCTCTTTAACATCAATTTCAGTCAATACACCGAAGCCATCTTTTTTTAATTCGTCTGTTACTTTTGCAATAGCATCGTCGAAGGTACCCTTGTATATAGTTGATATGTAATAACTCATAGCTCACCTGATCTGTTTTCTTTCTAATTTATTTAAATTTGTACTCCACAAACATGACATTTGTCATGGTACGGGTAAAGAAAAATATATTAATTACAAGATCATCCATTAAATCCATCACTCCATGGACGAACTAAAAAACATAGCCGAATTTCAAACTTCGGAGAAAGTAATATCCGAACTTATGGAACATGGCATCATAAAAAAGCTGATTGACGGTGATATTCTGCAGAATGAAAATAGCTTAATCTACAACATCCCCATTATCCTAAATGGAAGTGTAAAAGTATATCAGACTGATGATGACTATAAGGAAATTCTGCTGTATTACCTAAAAGCTGGTGATACATGTATCATGTCTTTCTTCGGTGCACTGTATAGCGAGTCGAGCAAAATAAAAGCTGTAGCCAACCAGGATAGCGAAGTATTGCTGATACCGGTTTATAAGGCAGGTCTGCTAATTAAAGATCATCCCGAGTGGATCAATTACATTTTTAGAATATATCATCAAAGGTTTAAAGAGATGTTGGAGGTTGTAAATGCCGTAGCTTTTAAAAAACTTGATGAACGACTTCTACAAATGATTACCAAAATGGCGGAGATTTCAAAAGGCAAAACCTTGCTGGTTACTCACGATGCGCTTGCCAATGAGTTGGGAACCGCCAGAGTAGTGGTATCGAGATTACTTAAACAATTAGAAAATGATGGCCATGTGAAACTAGGCCGTAACAAGATAACCCTTGTGTAACAAATGTAACTGACATTCTATTTGAGCGTTATTACCTTTGTTACAGGCGAATTAAAAGTACAAGAACTAATCCATAAATTTATGTTAAGAAATTTCAAGCAGATATTATTTAGCAATTGGCATCCGATGCGTTGGCTGGCATTATTTGTTGGACTTTTTTTTGCCATGGCCTGGCTGCTTTATAATGAGCCCTTTGCAGGATTAGTATCGCTTTTTTTTCTTTTTCAGGCGGTAACCAATACCGGTTGCCTGGCTGGCCAGTGTGCCGTACCGACATCGCCAATTGATGAAGCGAAAGACGACCATGATGATATTCAATACAAAGAAATTAATTAAATAGAAGCCATGAATACAGAAACCAAAAAAACAAGTTTTTCCGATGTCATAAAAGGAAACACTCCTGTTCTGGTAGATTTTTATGCTGACTGGTGTGGTCCCTGTAAAATGATGCCTCCAATTTTACATGATTTGAAGAATAGGATGGGAGATGCAATTCAGATCCTTAAAATTGACACTGATAAAAATCCTGCCGTCGCTGTTAAATATCAGGTGCGCGGGATACCTACACTCATATTATTTAAAAACGGACAGATTCTCTGGCAGACATCCGGTGTTATGCAAGCCAGCCAACTGGAAACTATTATTAAACAAAAACTAAATGATTATGGACAAGCCTGAAGAGCACATTTATGAAGTCGAACTAAATTGGAATGAAGGACGCTTGGGAACTTTATCATCTTCAATACTTGACTCAGAAATAGAAGTTGCCACCCCTCCCGAATTCCCGGGTGGTTTAGAGGGTATTTGGTCACCTGAACACTTATTTGTTGCATCGGTAAGCAGTTGTTTTATGACCTCATTCACAGCCATAGCAGAATTTTCTAAATTTGATTTTGAAAGCCTTATTGTCAAAACATCAGGAATTTTGAGTAAGAAAGACGGTAAGTTTGTAATGAGTAAAATTCACTTAAATCCTGTCTTGACTATTAATAATGAAAAAGACGAAAAAAAGGGTTATCGCCTGCTTGAGAAGGCAGAGCAAATTTGTCTGATCTCTCGTTCAATAAAATCCGAAATCGTCCTCGAACCTGATGTTATGATAGCATTGGGCATCGAATAAGGTCATCGGATGATTCCACTGGCGAAAAATAAATACGTGTTTTGAAATATTTATAACCATTCCAGGTATGAAAACTTTACTTATAACCATCCTTTCTATCACTTTTACCGGAGTACTTATGTTTAATTTTTTCTCTCAACCCGATGAAACTTTTATTAACGCCGGAAAATTCAAGGAGATATCGGCTACTCAACCCGGTGTCGTCATTGACGTTCGAACTAGTGATGAATATAATGCCGGCCATTTAAAAATTGCAGATCTTCAATTAGACTGGTTAAAAGGCGAACTTAATGAGGCCATGGATCAACTTGACAAGGAAACAACCTATTATCTTTATTGTCGTTCAGGCAGTCGTAGCAGCCAGGCTATCCGAATGTTGAGAAACAATGGGTTTAAAAATGCTTTCAACATTGGAAGTTACAACAGCCTGATTAATGCAGGCTTGGAATCAGAGTGATCTAACCAACAGTTATAACACCATGTAGATGTAGCAAAAGAGGCTTATTCATAATGGGTGTTTAAACGTTGCTTTGTACTACTTCACCTACATAAACATATGCAATTCCACCCATCAGCTTTTTAGACTGTTGGCTGGAGTATTGTCCGGATTCCTTCATTAGGCTTAAAAAGGCGGATCCTGCAGCAAAATGTGCACTGGTTTCAGGCAAATAAGCATAGGCCTCTTTGTTGCCGGTCATAATACCCCCGATAAAAGGAATCACATGCTTGCTATAGAATCGATAAGGGTATTTAAATAGGCCATCAGGCTGGCCAAATTCCAATACGATCACCTTCCCCCCTGGTTTAACTACTCGAGCGAGTTCTTTTAATGATTTTAAAGGATCATCTACATTGCGGATACCAAACGCAATGCTTGCTATATCAAAAGTATTATCAGAATAAGGAAGATCCATGGCATCCGCCGTTTCAAAGTTAACCTCCAGGTTCATTTTGGCGGCTTTTGCAGGAGCAGATTTCATCATTTCTGCACAGAAGTCTGTGCCTATCACTTTGCCCTCAGGTCCTACTGCTTTTTTAAATTCCAGGGCCAGATCACCTGTACCTGTGGCACAATCCAATACAGACATACCAGCCTGTACCCCACTCATTCTAACAGCTTTTTTACGCCATCGGTGATGGGTTCCGAATGATATCACACTGTTGGTCACATCATATTTGTCTGCAATCGAGGCAAACATCGTTCTTACTTTTTCACTCATATTCCAACAGCCTGTTATTTCTTTTTGTTATCTGATATCAATCTGTGTATTTGCGACTCCATAGCCTGCACATCATTCGTACTTTCTCCTTCATACATTGCATATTTCACAACAACCATTTTTAGTGCCCGGTCGTTGAGCGGCAATTTATTGGGGTTATTAAACGCATACTCAATCAGTTTTCGGTATAACCCAAATTTAAGGAATATGAAAAACAAAAAGCCCACCGCTAATGATACATATTGTTCAGTCATCCCCATCCAGCTTAAGACAATAATAGAAAGTAAGACCAGGAAAAACTCATTATCGATGAGTCTTAAAAGACCGGTAGAACCATAGGTAATAAAGGCACTTTTATTCAAGTGCCAGACCGGCAGGAAAACTAATACACCAAATACCGCAAGGTATAAATTATCTGCAGCCAAAAGGAGCATAAATATCATGATAGATAAGCTGTCTGCGCTGCGTATCCAAACTTCAGCATCTGCGATAATTTCTCCCAGGTTATGTTTTTTAAATAAACCTGGAGCATAACCTTTCAGGATGTCAGAGGTCGTATTGAACCAGAGTCCTGCAGCGGTGAATATGCCCCTGGGGGTTTCTGTATATGTAGATAAGGTTTTTTTCACTGCTCAATATAAGCCTGATTTCAGGATGGTATCAAGTTTGCATTATTTAAGGTAGTAATTCTAATTTTAAAAGAGATTCTTCTTGCCTCCCACCTGTGTCAAATTTGCAGAATGCAATATTTGATTTTCTTAATTTAAATTAAAATGTCAATGGTTCTCTAATTATTTGTGAAAGCAGCAATTAGACCATTTATCAATTTAATATGCCATTTGGTCTAACATCTTTTTACAGGATAAATGAAGCTTTGTATTGATCAGTATTAAGATTTTTTTATATTTCATACCAATAGATTTAACCCCTTTTGTATTTAATACCTGTTGGAAATCTGCACTATGGCCTATTTGCCTCGCTACATTTGCTTGTTGATTGTTCTAACGTCTTGCTGGAACATTCAAGCCTTAGCCCAAAATAATTCGTACCCGAATGTTTCGGAAAAGAACATTGATCATATTTTTTCCAGATATAACCGATCTGACATGCCCGGATGTGTTGTTGGGGTAGTCAGCCATGGAGAGTTGATCTTCGCAAAAGGTTATGGATCAGCCAATCTGGATTACGGCATACCTTTAATGCCTGATTCCCGCATTATGATCGCCTCCATATCCAAACAATTCACAGCAGCCGCATTATTGATGCTCGAGCAAGAAGGTAAACTTGATATGGATGAAGATATCAGAACTTATATCCCTGAGATGCCGGATCTTGGTTATCCGATTACCAGTCGTCAAATTATGTATCATACTTCCGGCCTGCGGGATATATACAGCTTACTAGACCTTGCTGACATAGGGCTCGATAACACTACAACCACCCAGCAGGCATTGGCATTACTAAGCAGACAGCAAGGGCTGAACTTTCGTCCGGGCGCAGAACATTTATATAGCAACAGCGGATATTTTCTAATATCGGTCCTTGTCAAAAATATCACCGGTAAATCATTGCGTGAATATACCGATGAACATTTCTTCAAACCTATCGGAATGAACTCAACTCATTTCCACGATGACACCCGCTTGATCGTTCCTGACCGGGTGATTAGTTATCGGCCAACGGTTAACGGTCCCGGGAGATTTTACAGGGACAATATGGACAGAATTGGAGCTCGCGGACTAATCACAACTATCGAGGATATGGCATTATGGGATCGTAATTTCATCGAGAATAAATCAAACCTCCAGAACTTTACAGAACGAATGACAGAGACCGGTTTCGTGCTTGATGGAAGACCGCTAAATTATGCTGCCGGCCTTCGGGTCAACCAATATCGATCTATAAAGACAATAGGCCACGGGGGTAATTATATGGGATTCAGATCAAAATACATGCAATTTCCTGAACAGCAACTATCCGTTATAACCTTTTGCAATATGAGCAATATCAATCCAACCACCTTAACCCATAGGGTCGCTGATCTTTATCTCAAAGAAGTGTTTGTTAATAAGCTCATGAACTATACCGGCCATTATAGAAATGAAAGTTTTGATACAAGCTATGATATTCTGATGGATGACGGTAAACTTTGCCTAACAAGAGGATCTAAAGATAAAGACCACCTGGAATGGAGAAAAGATGATCAATTCAGAGCCGGCCTTTATAATATAAATTTTAACCGGGATAACCAGGGTAAAATAGACCAAATAGGAATCAGAACATCAAGTACTGGTAACATTACCTTCAAAAAAAGTAAAGTTCCATAATGGATACATCCTCTACAAACAGATTACCTGCATTTACAGCACTTTTTCTTTCAACTTTCTGGATAATCGGATGTATTTCAACAGAAGATACTACTGCAGCATCCTATCCCGACAACCAGCCAGCTCAGGAGGAAGATGATTATTTGCAACCATCAGACCCATTACCCAATTCCGGGTTGTCCGATAATATCATCCATGCTGATATTGATCAAATTTTTAAAAGATACAACTATAACAACACCCCAGGCTGCGCTGTAGCTGTTTATCAGAATGGAAATACTGTCTTCAGCAAAGGGTATGGTTTGGCCAATCTTGATTATGGTATTCCTATCAGTGATTCAACATCCTTTAATATGGCCTCGATCTCTAAGCAGGTCACTGCAGCCGCAGCTGGCCTATTGGTTTTACGCGGTCAACTTGATTTGGATTCAGAAGTTGCTGACTACCTGGAAGACTGGCCTGTATGGGCATATGGTGTTACCATACGCCATTTGATTAATCATACTTCAGGGTTACCCGATGTTTATGATGTCATGAAAATTGCCGGAATTTCCATCAATGATGTCATGACGATTGATGGTTATCTGAATATTATTAAAAAAGGTGAATCATTGATGTTCCAACCTGGTACTAAATATTCATATACCAACAGTGGATATACCATCTTAGCTTTTTTGGTCCAGAAAATATCAGGCGAAAAGTTTTCAAAATTTGCGCACCAACAATTTTTCAAGCCTTTCGGGATGAGCTCAACCCATTTCCATGATGACCGCCAACGGGTAATCCAAAATAGAGCCATGAGTTATGAAAGATCATATCCAGGCTATAACCAAATATACCCTGGTAATTTTCAAGGTGTCGGAGATGGTGGATTATATTCCACATTAAAAGATTGGGAGCGCTGGGATTCTTTTTGGAATGGTACCCTTGAATGGAAGGGAGGACTGACAAAGATGGAAGCAATGGAACTAAAAAAGCTGATGACTACCCAATTGGTGATCGGTAATAAAACCTCCAACCATGGTATGGCTATGAATTTTGCAATTCGAAAAGGAATGCAGGAAGTTAGGATAGGCGGTTCTTTTATGGGTTTTAATTCAGAATACCGCCGATACCCTGATCAAGGAATATCATTTTTAACGCTTTGCAACCGGGGTGACGCCAATCCTCAGTATTTTAATTCTAAATTAGCTGATCATCTGCTTAAAGAGCCCATGGAAATATATCTTGAACCCTTTGAAGGCATCTACCATAGTGATGAACTATCAGCTCAACTAACATTAACCATCGAAGATGGTGAATTAAGGGTAATCCGCCGGCTCACACCGAATGGGTGGATGGTCGAAAATGGAGGGGATAACTGGAATGCAGGATCCTGGGAAATGGCATTCCAAAGGGATAAGAATGGAAGAGTCGAGGGTTTAAAAGTATCTACTGGCCGTGCAAGAAATGTGGAATTTAAACGGATTTCAAGATAAAGCCTCTATTTTCATAATTACATGGATAATGCGTCTTATTCACAAAAAAATCATTTAAATATTTTTTCTGAATAATTGATCGGAAATAACATCCCGATAATAAATATGTTTCAAAACTATTTAAAACTGCTATATGTAGCAAATTAAGTTTAAAAAATATTGGCTTTTGAAAGCGGTTTTTTCGAAAAAAAGATGCCATTCACCTATTTTATATGTTTTTATAGTTGACATCGAACTAAAACCTCTTTATCCTTAAGAACAATAAGGCTCAAATATATCCATTTCTTTATGAATTTTGGACAAAATATCAACCTCTGTACCATATACTGTTTGTGTATGTGCTGTTGCAAAGAACTTTGCAGAGATAGAGGTATGTCCGTAATGTGATTTTAACTTGAAATCATTTCTTCATTAAACCCTCTATCTCACAGGTAGAGGGTTTTTTTTTGTCCCTACCCCAAACTTGAACCTATAACATAAACGAAAATGGCTGATAATAGAGAAATACTGGTTTCCCAGGATTGGGCTAAACAAAATCTCAACAATGATGATATTCGCTTTGTTGAGGTTGATGTAGATACCACCTCGTATAATAATGGTCATATACCAGGCGCAGTGGGTTGGAATTGGAAAAGCCAACTCCAGGATACCCTGACCCGAAACGTAGCTTCAAAAGAAGCTATTGAAAAATTGCTTGGCGATTCCGGGATTAATAAAGACACATCCATCATTCTATACGGTGATAATAACAATTGGTTCGCAGCCTGGGCTTATTGGCTCCTGAAATACTACGGCCACGAAAATCTAAGGATCTTAGATGGGGGCCGTAAAAAATGGGATGCTGATGGAAATGAATTAACCACAGAAGTACCTAACCCTAAAAAAGAGAATTATATCATCGGTGATATCCGAAAAGAACTGAGGGCATTCCGAAGCGATGTAGAGCAAACCCTCGGAAATGATTATGCATTTGGCTTGGTAGACGTACGGTCTCCTGATGAATTTACAGGCAAAATTATTGCGCCACCCGGAGTAAAAGAACTTTCACAACGGGGTGGCCATATACCTGGTGCAAAGAATATCCCGTGGGCAAGCACTGTCAATGAAGATGGTACTTTTAAAAGCACTGAAGAACTGAAGAAAATATATGCCGATCATGACATAACCCCTGATAAAGCCATCATCGCCTATTGCCGAATAGGAGAACGATCAGCTCACAGCTGGTTTGTACTTAAAGAGCTCCTTGGTTTTGAAAATGTGAGCAATTACGATGGTTCATGGACTGAATGGGGTAACCTTATCAATGCTCCAATAGAACGTTAATTACCAAAATAATGGATGATAAAATAAAACTTAGTAAAGAAGAACAGCTAAAATCTAGAAGCCTGGATCTGAGAGGAGACTTGATAGAAGAATTAGGAAATGGAACGACTAATTTTACAAAAGACAGCTATCAACTTCTGAAATTTCATGGTTTATACCAACAGGATGATCGTGACAAGCGAAAAGGGAAGGAGAAAGAGTATTCTTTTATGATTCGCTGCCGGATCCCAGGAGGTGGGCTGAATGCTGAACAATACCTGGTCCATGACCGTCTTGCAGACACACATGCCAATGGCACCCTCCGTATAACCACCAGACAAACATTCCAATTTCATGGAGTGCTAAAGCATAATATCAGTGAAACCCTCTCTACTATAAATGACCTGCTTTTAACTACAATGGCGGCTTGTGGAGATGTTGTCCGTAATGTGATGTATAGTCCAATTCCTGCAATCAGCAGTAGACAGGATATCATCAAAAAGCACGCTGACGAAATCTCAAATAAGTTATTACCAAAAACCAAAGCTTTCCATGATGTATGGTTAGATGGGGAGAAAGTATATACCGGTGAAAAAGAATACGAAAGTGTAGAGACATTTTACGGTCCCAAATACCTACCCAGAAAGTTCAAGATCGGAATTGCCGAAGCAGGTGATAACAGCATTGATGTTTATACACAAGATATTGGCATCGTCGCCCTGTTTAATGAATCTGATGATCTGGAAGGTTTTAATCTGATTGCCGGTGGCGGTCTGGGAATGAATCATAAGAAAAAAGACACCTTTCCAAGATTGGGTGATCACCTCGGGTTTATTGACGCCGAGCGGCTTTATGAAGTCGTAGAAACGATTGTATCTGTTCAGCGCGATCATGGGAACAGGAGCAATCGAAGGCAAGCCCGTATGAAATATCTTATTGATAGCTGGGGAATTGACAAGTTTAAAGATGAAGTGGAGCAAAGGCTGGGGTACCCACTGGAACCCTTCAGGCCGATGCCTGAATTTGAACTTAAACTATATCACGGTTGGCATAAACAGCAAGATGGACGTTGGTTCCTGGGTTTGTTTGTAGAAAACGGTCGTATTAAAAACGAAGGCAACCTTCGTTTAAAAGACGGCCTGCATGAAGCCATCAGCAAATACCAGCCTGATATTCAATTAACACCCCATCAGGATATCATCCTTACCAATATTAATGAAGCAGACCGTGCAGGGATTGAGTATATTCTAAAAGAAAACGGTATACCCCTGCCTGATCATTATTCAAAAACTGTGAGATTTGCCATGGCATGCCCGGCAATGCCAACTTGCGGTCTTGCAATCACGGAATCTGAAAGGGTTATGCCTCAGATTATCCGGGAAATTGAAAATGAAATCGCCCGTATTGGCTTACAAGATAAAACAATCACTGTACGAATGACAGGTTGCCCCAATGGTTGTGCTCGCCCGTATGTAGCAGATATCGGCTTTGTAGGCCAATCCCTTGAGAAATACTCGGTATTTGTTGGTGGAGATCCATCCGGTGCACATATCAATACACTATACCGTGAACTTGTTCCTTTTGAGGAGCTAACCAATACGGTCAGGCCATTACTTGAGCAGTATAAAGAAGAGCATAAGAACGGAGAAACCTTTGGTGCCTTCTGGCGGCGAACGGAACTCCCGCAACCAAATAATGTAAAAGAGAATGCCCAGATTGAATAAAATATCTGCTTTAGGAAAAGTATATCTCGTAGGTGCAGGTCCTGGTGATCCTGAGTTAATCACTGTAAAGGGTTTAAAAACCCTTCAGGAAGCCGATGTGATCGTCTACGACAGACTAGCGGTACCTGACCTGCTGGATGAAGCTCCTGAGCATGCGGAACTGATCTATGTAGGTAAAAAACCTGGACGGGTTTCCGCATCTCAGAATCAGATCAATTATATACTACTCCAAAAAGCTTTGGAAGGCAAAACCGTGGTGCGGTTAAAAGGAGGCGATCCATTTATATTCGGGCGAGGTGGAGAGGAAGCTCGCTACCTTGCGGACCATGGTGTTGTATTCGAACTTGTTCCGGGTATTAGCAGTGCCTTGGCGGCACCTATGTTTGCCGGAATTCCACTAACTTATAGAAACGTTAGCAGATCTTTTACGGTCATTACCGGTCATGTTCAAAAAAACGAAGAGTACAAACCTGACTGGAAACATCTTGCCGGCCAGGACACTCTGGTAGTGCTTATGGGTATGAGTAATCTTGCACATATTGCCCACCAACTAATCTTGCATGGCAAAGCCCCGGAAACACCTGTGGCAATAATCCATAAGGCAACTTACCCTGATCAGAAAACCGTCACGGATACCCTGATTGGTATTGCTGAGAAAGTCAAAAAACTGGCTTCTCCCTCCGCCATCGTAATTGGTGAAGTAGTTCTCATGGCGGAAGATATTGCATGGTTTGGACAAAAGGAGCAACTACAGCAGGATTTGAATTTGCACCCATTGAAAAAGACAGCCATAGGATAATCTTATAGATGACTTATACGAATCAAATAACACAGGATAAATGGATTGACGAAGATCCAATTGCTCTTGTAAGACAGCTTAACCTGGAATTCAGCAAAGCAGATCTGGAAACCATTCTTAAGTATATCTGGGAGAAATACGGCAACGAAATGGCCATAGGAACAGGATTTGGTCTGTCAGGTGCCGTTCTGATGCATAAACTTTATGATCTTCAGCTCCCGGTTACCGTGTTTTACCTTGATACGAATTTGCTTTTCCGTCAAACTTATGAACTCGCTGATAAGTATGCCGAACAATATGATATCCATTTTGACAAGGTATCAACGGAAGTATCACTTGAAGAACAAGCGGATAAGTATGGTGAAAAATTATGGCTTAAAAACCCTGATAGCTGCTGCAACATCAGAAAAGTAATTCCTTTACAAAATTATCTGAAAGACAAAAAGATCTGGATAACCGGAGTTCGGCGCGATCAATCAAAAAGCCGGAAAAATACAAAGATGTTTGAATGGGACGAACTCAATCAGGTTATTAAAATAAACCCTCTGGTAGATTGGGATGTAAGTGAAGTCTGGGCATATATCAAAATATATGAACTGCCTTATAATCCATTGCACGATCATGGTTATCCTAGCATCGGTTGCCAACCCTGCACAAAACCTGTCATTGGCGATGCTGATGAACGAGATGGCCGTTGGTCAGGGCACACAAAGACTGAGTGCGGAATACATCTTACTACCCAAAAGACAACCGACTAGCAGATTTTACCATGGAAGTTTATCCTATATTTTTGAACAGGCTAAATACGAATAAAACCGTCCTTATTGGTGGAAATGAGGAAGCGGAACGAAAAGCCAATGAGCTTCTTCGTGCCGGCGCTAACCTGACTATTATCAGCAAACATATTACATCTGTTATGATGGATTGGAAGAATTCCGATGAAATAACATGGATTAAGAGAGAATATCGTGATGGTGATCTAAAAGATGCCTATATGGTAATTGTCGCTGAATATGAAGGTACCATTAATGAAAAGGTCTGGCAGGAAGCGAACCGGTTAGGAATTCTGTGTAATGTGATGGACGATATTCCCCATTGCAACTTTACATTTGGTTCATTAGTCAAACGAGGACCATTAAATATTGCGGTCTCTACCAGCGGGGCTGCACCTGCGCTGGCCGTTAGAATACGGGAAGGTTTTGAAAAAGAATTTGGTCTTGAATACGAAGATTTTTTAGACTTCATGCAGAGTATTCGGCAAAGGATGAAACAGATTCACCCTCACTTTACTAAACGAAAAGCTGTGTGGTATGAATTAATTGACTCTGAAGTTTTAGAACTCTTTCGCCAAGGCTTGTTCCATAAAGCTAAAAAACTTGCCGAAGAGATTATTCATAATCCTTCCGGTTCACCTCAAACAAAAATAAATACAGTTTCAGAAGAAAAGCAATGGAATTAGAAGCCTGGGCTGTTGTTGGCGTTATTATCGGTTGTTTTATGGTGCTTATGTCAACCAGAATCTCACCCGACCTGGTATTTATAGGGGGGTTGATCCTTTTGATTGTCGGTAATATCATCCAGCCAGCTGAAGCCCTGGTCGGGTTTTCTAATCAGGGGATGCTTACTGTAGCTGCTTTATATGTAGTAGCTGCCGGACTTAAAGGTACAGGTGCCATACAATTTATAATCAATCACCTTTTGGGACAGCCTAAAAATCTTATATCAGCACAGTCAAGGCTTATCGGCCCGGTAATGGGTATGAGTGCTTTTATGAATAACACACCAATAGTCGCTTCCTTTATTCCCGCTGTCCAGGATTGGGCAAAAAAGAATAACCTTAATATATCCAAGCTCATGATCCCTTTGAGTTATGCAGCTATCCTTGGGGGTACGTGTACTTTAATTGGTACCAGTACTAATTTATTGGTTCATGGTATGCTGATTGCTGAAAAAGGCCGATCACTGGGTATGTTCGAACCCGCAATCGTCGGTATTCCCATTGCGTTGGCAGGGTCAATCTATCTGTTGACAATAGGTCGCAAACTTCTTCCTGATAGGAAACCAGGGTTTGAAACGTTTGAAAACACACGAGAATACACCATCGAAATGGTAGTTCATTCAAAAAATTCCATCACCGGAAAAAGTATAGAAGAAGCAGGGCTTCGCCACCTTCAAGGCTTATATCTGGTTGAAATCATAAGAGGAGACCGGCTCATTGCAGCGGTATCCCCCCAGGAACAATTACAGCAATATGACCGTCTCATATTTACAGGAATGGTCGATTCAATAGTTGAATTACAGCAGATATCAGGCCTCTCTCCTGCCACCGACCAGGTATTTAAACTGGATGCACCCCGTAGGGAGCGTGTTTTAGCCGAAGCTGTAGTTTCACAAAGCAACCCCTTGATCGGAATGACTATCAAAGATGGTAATTTCCGTCAACGATATAATGCTGTTGTGTTAGCTTTATCAAGAAATGGCGTAAGGATTGATGAAAAGGTAGGTGATATAAGATTGCAAACCGGAGATTTCCTTTTGATGGAGGCACCATCCAACTTTGTTGAGAAGTTCAAATTCTCAAATGATTTCTTCCTGGTTACCAAGCTTGCCAATAATGGTACACCTGATTATAAAAGATCCTGGGTATCATTATCTATTATCAGTCTGATGGTATTATCTGCAACATTTGGATTATTAACCATGTTCGAAGCTGCCATTCTTGCGGCTGGCCTTATGATATTAACCCGTTGCTGCGGTATCAGTGCCGCCCGGGAAAGTATCGACTGGCCGGTGCTATTGGTGATTGCCGCCACTTTAGGAATTGGTAATGCTCTACAAGTTACAGGGGCTGCATCTTTTATTGCCGGAGGTTTTATACAGATGGCCGATTCCAATATTTATTTAGCACTCATTGCCACTTATCTGACCACATGGATACTTACGGAGATGATCACCAATAATGCCGCAGCCGTGCTGATATTCCCTATAGCCGCATCCATTGCCGCATCAATGGATGTAAACTATATGCCTTTTGTCATGATCATCATTTTCGCTGCATCTGCAAGTTTCTCAACTCCAATAGGCTACCAAACAAACCTTATGGTATACGGTCCGGGTGGCTACAAATTTTCTGATTACTTAAAAGTTGGATTACCTTTAAACCTGATTGTCGCTACCGTTGCTATAATTATGGTACCTTTGATATGGGAATTTTAGTTTTAATATCATGCAGAAATACAAACCTTAGACAAACAAAGAAACACTGTGAAGAATCAAATTTTAATTAAACATCGGATATAACCATGGCTGAGAACAATACACATTTAAAGGAACTTGAGGATGAAGCTATCTTCATCATGAGGGAGGTAGCCGCACAGTTTGAACGACCCGTATTGTTGTTTTCCGGTGGTAAAGATTCAATATGTATGGCTCATTTGGCCAAAAAAGCATTTTACCCGGCAAAAATTCCTTTTCCATTCATGCACATTGATACGGGTCATAATTTTGATGAAACCATTACATTTCGTGATGACCTGATAAAGAAAATGGGCGCTAAACTAATTGTCGGCAGCGTGCAAGATAGCATCGACTCGGGCAAAGTTAAGGAAGAAACCGGCCCCGATGCCAGCCGCAATGCTTTGCAAACTGTTACCCTATTAGATACACTGAAAAAGTATCAGGCAGACGCCGCTCTTGGCGGGGGCCGTCGTGATGAGGAGAAAGCCAGAGCAAAAGAACGCTTTTTCTCTCACAGGGATATCTTTGGCCAGTGGAATCCTAAACAACAACGCCCCGAACTTTGGAACCTATTTAATGGAAGAAAAAACCAGGGTGAGAGCTTCCGGGTCTTTCCCTTGAGCAATTGGACAGAAATGAATGTTTGGCAATATATCGCCCAGGAAAATATTGAAATTCCGGAAATCTATTTTGCCCATGACCGGGAAGTATTTCAACGTAGAGGTGTATGGCTTGCCAATACTGATTTCGTGGATATTCAACCCGATGAGAAGCTTCTGAATAAGACCGTTCGCTTCCGAACGATTGGCGATGCCACATGTACCGGAGCAGTATTATCAACGGCATCATCCCTTGAGGATATCATTCAGGAGGTAGCTTCGGCCCGTCAGACGGAACGTGGAAACCGTCACGATGATAAACGCAGTGAAACAGCTATGGAGGATCGAAAGCGACAAGGTTATTTTTAATATCTTTGTTGTTTATAGCCATAACGTCCCCTTAATAATTCAACTTTCATACTGAAAAGCAATCTCAGACTAAAGACTTCATCACATAATGACCCGTAATAATCAAACCTCACAATCATCCTACCTTCACATGGACATGCTTCGCTTTACGACAGCGGGCAGTGTTGATGACGGTAAAAGTACCCTAATAGGACGATTGCTTTATGATTCCAAGTCAATTTTCGAAGACCAAATGGAAGCTATTGAAAAAACCAGCCTGAACGGCGGGGAAGCTGAAGTGAATCTGGCTTTGCTTACGGATGGTTTAAAAGCAGAACGGGAACAGAAAATAACCATCGATGTAGCATATCGTTATTTTGCTACACCTAAGAGGAAATTTATCATTGCAGACACGCCGGGCCATATTCAATACACCAGTAATATGGTTACCGGAGCCTCTACGGCTGAACTCGCGGTGATCCTGGTCGATGCGCAAAAAGGGCTCCTAACCCAGTCGAAACGGCATGCTTACATATCATCACTGCTTCAAATTCCGAATCTGGTTGTTGCCATAAACAAGATGGATTTGGTTGACTATGATCAAGCCGTATATCAGAATATTGTAGAAGCATTTCAGGATTTTTCAAGAGAACTGGATGTAAAAAGCATCACTTACATACCTATTTCAGCTTTAAAGGGTGACAATGTTGTTGAGACAGGGGACAATACCCCATGGTACGATGGCCCTACCCTATTGCATCATTTGGAAACTGTGAAAGTAGAAAATGCCTTGAATAAGGTAGACTTCAGGCTGCCCGTTCAGTACGTTATTCGTCCCCACCAAAACTTCAGGGGATTTGCCGGCAGAATTGCATCAGGCCGGATTCGTCCGGGTGATAAGGTTATGGCTTTACCATCACGGATAACTAGTAAAATAAAAGAAATTGTTACCAATGATGGTAACCTGACCGAAGCCGGACCCGGTGATTCTGTGGCCATCACACTCGATGACGAGATTGATGTAAGCCGTGGTGATATGCTCGTCCATGCCGATAATATTCCTACCATCCAATCAAAGTTCGAAGCTTTTCTTTGCTGGATGAATGCAGAACCTCTGGAGGTCAGTAAACCTTACCTACTGATGCATACAACCCGAGTTACTCAGGTTTTTATTGATGAGGTGACCTATAGCCTGGATGTGGATACACTTGAAAAAAAATCATCCTCCAACCTCAAGCATAATGAAATCGGAAAGGTTAAGATTACAACTTCACAGCCTCTGTATTTTGATCCTTACAAAACGAATCAAAAAACAGGAAGTTTTATCATCATTGACCCTGCAACCAATGTTACGGTAGGTGGCGGTATGATCCAGTCTGTTGATGCTAACGATAAAAGTATTGTTGAAAACCATTTCCGCCAGGCTTCGCCCAATACAACCTGGGAGCCCTGGAATATTGCTCGTGCTAGAAGGGAAGAATTAAACGGGCATAAAGCAGTAGTTCTATGGTTCACCGGCATATCAGGGGCTGGCAAAACGACTATCGCTAAAGCGCTGGAAACCAAATTATTTAAAATAGGCCGTCAAACCATGTTGCTTGACGGGGACCAGGTTCGACATGGGCTATGCGGTGATCTTGGGTTTAGTCCGGGAGAACGTACTGAAAACATAAGACGCGTAGGCGAAGTTGCCCGTTTATTCTTTGAGCAGGGAAATATAGTACTATGCACGTTCGTGTCTCCATACCGTAAAGATCGGGAGACAGTTAAAAATCTGTTCCCAACAGGCAGGTTTATTGAAATACAGGTTGATTGTGATCTAGAAACTGCCCGTCAGCGTGATCCCAAAGGGTTATATGCCAAAGCAGAGAATGGAGAAATAAAAGATCTTACAGGCTTCAATATGGAGCATGAAGTTTCAGAAAACCCTGATCTGAATTTTAATACCGGTGAAATGGATGTGGATACCATTGTAGAAGATATCTATCGGTATTTGGAAAAACTCAGCTAGATAACATCTTTCCGTTTCTTGATTATTCTTATGATCATCACTGGAAGTAATTA
>JBBDQY010000007.1:0-2143 GCA_040905745.1 Balneolales bacterium | reverse complement strand
GTCCACGAAAATGAGGTAACTTCTGTATGAACCTGCTACATTAAAACATGAATCTGTTGTGGAAACCGGAACGATGCAATTGTTTATATAATCCGAAAATCAGTTTTCGAGCTGTACATGACGTCGCAGTCATTCAAAACATTGACTAGGCAAATCCATGAATATTAAGGTAAAGAATCTGAGTAAAACATTTGGAAAGCAAATCGTATTCTCTGATCTGAATTTTGAACTGACTAATGGGGAAACATATTGTTTATTGGGTAAAAACGGTGCCGGGAAAACCACATTAATCAACATCATCATAAAACTACTCAAACCGGATTCAGGTGTCATATTTTATGATAAAACCTCATACTCCAATCTCCCAGTAGATATCAAGAGAAGGATGGGAGTTTTGAGCGAAGACAACCCTATTATCGAAGAACTAACCGCCCGTCAATTTCTCAAATTGTCAGGGGGGCTCTATAAAATGGATTCAGGGACAATTGAACAAAGGACAAATGATTTGTTGTCTTGGTTTTTTGATCACCCAGAAGAGGTAAGAGATAAACGTCTCTCGGGTTTTTCAACAGGCATGAAAAAGAAGATTGGTCTTATTGCTGCAGTCTTGCACACCCCCGACCTGCTTATTCTGGATGAGCCGTTTTCTGGGCTTGATCCGTTGGCTGCCCGGCAATGTGTGGATTTTATCAATGTTTACCGGAATGTACATCGAACGATATTTCTTTCCTCTCACGATCTTGGTTATGTGGAGCAGGTTGCCACACAAGTAATTGTATTAGATCAGCAGAATTTTACTTTCAATGGTACACTCAATGATTTGATAGCAAATGGTTCCTCCCACCATATCAACAGTGCGCTTCTGGAACTGTTGCAGCCCGAAGGTCAAAAGAATGTTAAACCGGAATGGTTATGATAGTTTACTACCTATTAACAAAATTGAAGGTAGTTTTTAGTCCTCGAAACAATATTTGGGGAGTTCTTGCCCTTGCTTTGTTGATTCCGGTTGCCATTCTCTATGGAATAGGGGTCGCAAACTTGATGGATGAAAGCTTTTTTGAACTTACTGAATCGATGATACGTACCTTTGAAATGGGATTGCCGGGTTTTATTGCAGTAATAACATTTCTGAGAGGATATTTCCCTTCTTATAAACCTATCCGCTCTCATTTCAAAAGCTTTCATCCGATCTCGCCATTAGTTCGATTTATGCTGAATATTCTTGGTGATTTCATCTCTGTATTTTTCATAACCATTGGTAGTTTTATAGGTGCCTTATACTTTTTTTCGACTACCATTGGATTGGAATATACCGTTTATCTTATTCTAGCTTTAACAGGAGCACATATACTGCGACGATGCTTTCAGACTATTTTTGAATACAAATTTAACATTAACCGCCGAACATTCTCATTGCTTTTCATATGTACAGCCTTGATTCTTTTATTTATGGGTTTGCTGTTTATCTTCGAAGATTTCACCTTTTGGATAAGTATTGGTGGGTTCATTTCTATTTTATTAACGGATCTTGCTTTAGAAGAACTGTGTCCTAAAGAGCGGACTGTTCTCAAATCAACAGGAAATGCGAGTAGGAACCTCTCTATAGATTTATTATTGAGAAATAAAATAGTACGGACGACACTACTTGTTGCAATGATCTTTAAAGTAGTAATGCTCTCTTTGGACTTAATTATTTACTTGAAAACTGGAGTACACTTTGCAAATAATATTTTCATCTTTTTTTTATTTATTTCTCCTTTAATCATTTTTACTTATTTATTTAATAATAGTTGGGGCTATTTTCGTAATTATTGGCTTTTTTCAGACCGGGCTCATTCTACCGGCCAGGATATGTTTAACATGTATCTGAAGATTCTGTGGTTACCATTAAGCACAGATTTTACCATTTCAATGACCTTCCTGATTCTTTCACCTGCTGATCTTCTATTACCGGGAATTAGCATGTATATGGTTTCCTTATTTGTCCTTACAGTGGGTGGTTTTTTTTGGTCTATCCAAGTACCTGTTCGGATAGAAAAAATCTTTGCCTTTAAAGCGAACACGTCTACGTTAGGGAGTATTTTTTCAATAGGTGTTGTCTCCAGCTTTTTGGCATTGTTTATTTCGGATTGGTTCTATTTGA
>JBBDQY010000006.1:0-13142 GCA_040905745.1 Balneolales bacterium | reverse complement strand
TATTAAGCAATCGAAATAGCCATTACCCTGTAAACGGAACAAATAAAACTTCGACTGCCGATAATAGCACTTAGTAACCACACCAAGAGATTATACTATGTGCACGGGTTCCTTTTCTGTTTATTGAATGTTAGGGATTATATATGAATTTTCTCAACTTTTAACGCCTTATTTACAGGGTATTGGTTATTTCAATTGCTTTATTATCAGACAACAGCCACCAAGTCATTAACTATCAGCCGAGATAACTTGCACCTGCGAGATGGAATTAGATCTGCTATAGTGAAGAACATAAACAAGAATGAAGCGAATGCACAAGGATACTTTGATTGGTTTGTACAAAACCAGGGTCTTAGGACACCGGAAGACAGACCGGACAAGGCTCACCCTCGCTATTACCACATTGACGCTATCACTACTTTTTATGCCTTATGTTATAACGGCACAAACCGCAACGATGGCAGGCAAAGTAACTGATGAACTTACAGGCGAACCTCTGCAGGGAGCCGAACTGACCCTTGAAGCTACCGGGCTTTCTGCTACTACGGACAGGGATGGTCGTTATATCCTGCGTAACATTCCGCCCGACACCCACAACTTGTCGATCCGGTTCCCGGCTTATGTATCAAAAGAAATGGCTATAACGGTAAGCGCCGGTGAACGCCTGGCCCAAACCCTGGAACTTCAACAAAGTTTTGCCGATGGCGACAAGATTTTTGTGGAGGCCGCACAACGTGACCGCGCACAAGTCGTGGCCGCACAACAGCACTCCAAACAGATCAAGTCTGTTGTTACGTTGGAGCAAATAAATCGTTGGGGAGATGCTTCCATTCAGGAAGCACTGATCCGAATTCCCGGTGTGCAAGCAGGTTCGCAGGGAGACATCAATCTTCGGGGAGCTGGCCTGAACCGATACTATGTCACGGTAGACGGACAGCGTATAGGCTCGACCGGGCTCGGCGATCGCAGTGTGAATCTTGATATGCTCCCTGTCGACCTGTATCGGGAACTGGAGGTTATTAACGTACTAAGTCCGGATATGGACGCGGACGCAATTGGAGGCGTGATCAATCTTACGACCTATCAACCGGTGGGCCGGGAACGCGCGCTTAACGTGACCCTCGGCGGCGATGCCAATGCCCAATATTTTGACTTTACCGGGCCCGGCAACAGGGCTTCGATTCGCTATTCCGAAACCCTTACCGACGAGCTAGCCCTTGCCGTGAACTTAAGTCATCAATTAACGCATCAAAGTTGGGAACGTCTTGAAATAGATTACGATGTGGCTGATTTTGGAAATGGCCCTGTCGATGTGGTTGAGCGGGTGGCACCCGGCCTGCATAATGATAGCCGCCGGTCGGTCGGAGGCGGACTCCACCTGACTTATCAACCCTCCGATTGGGCAACTTATCACCTGCGAAGCTTAATCAATAGTAACAACCACCTGGTAAATGCACACAAAAATGTCTGGGCTGCTAATGAGAACTGGATTGATTCCCATAATGTTACTGCGGGATTATATAATTATGATGTAGGTTTAAAAGATATCGACAATCAACAATACCTTGTTCAAGGCAGTGCAAATTATATTTTCAATGAATTTAACTTAGGGATTGAGCTTGAGTTGTCTAGAAGTGTTGTAGACTATGAATCTTTGATTTTTCCTTTTCAAATGAATGGACTTGACTATTCTTTGAATGTAGAAGACAATTTAAGACCAATAATCGTTACAGCCGATCCACCTCCAATAGAGAGTCATGATATGATTCTCCAGACAATTGAACACATCTCCTCCAAGCAGGTGGATAATAGATATATGGGCAACGTGGATATAGAAATTCCGTTTGCTAAAGGATTATTCAATGTAGGGACCAGGGCACAGCTTAAATCAAAGGATGTTGGAGACCTTGGGGCGTTCACCTTCTTCCGCCTTAATTATCGTGGATTTATGAATCTTGGAGGGTTCGAAAAGAACCATAATGGAACCACTGTACTAGGACAATACGATTTGCCATGGTTGGCGAATCCAGATGCTTTGCAGAACTTTTATGTTGTAAACGCACCTGGAATGATTAAGGATCATGAAACTATGCATATAGAATCAGATTTCAGAAATATCGAGATTTCTGAAAATATATTTGCAGGATATGGCATGAGCACCTTGCATTTCGGGAGGCTTACCTTGAAGGGTGGTGCTCGTTTAGAGTTTACCAAATTACAAAATAATGGACGACTCACTGATTTTGACCGGTTTGGTGGTTACAATTTAAGTATCGACACTAGCAGGGTACACCATCATATAGACTTATTTCCAAATGCACAGTTGATATACAAGCCTATGGAATCAACTAAACTCCATTTGTCATACACTCAATCCATTGCAAGGCCGGCATTTCAGATGCTCGCTCCATTCGAATTTGCAAATCGACAGGACACAACTTTGATTCGAGGAAATATGGAACTTGAGCCGGTGTCTGCCGATAACGTTGACTTTTTCATTGATCATTACCTGGCAAATCTCGGGAACATTTCGATGAACCTTTTTTACAAACGACTGAAAAATTTTGCTGCTTTCCAGCAACAAACGATTCATGTTCAGGAGGGTGAGTTCAAAGGAATTGATCCCATGTTTAGTGAAGAGACTTCGCTAATCCCTGTGAAAGAATCAAGCTTTTATAATAGCGGGGAGTCAGCCACGCTATATGGAGCTGGTTTTTCCTGGCATCAAAATATTACCTTTCTGCCAGGAATACTTAGTAATTTGGGAATTTATGCCAATTATACCTGGACGGGTTCTACCTATAAAACTAATAATGAAAATAATATCGCTCTGCCCGGGCAAAGTCCCCATGTTGTAAACGGGGCGCTTCATTATACACAAGCACGTTTCTTTGCACAGTTATCATATCACTTTACCGATAGATTAATCAGTAACCCGAGTTTAATCGAACCAGCCTCATCATTCCACAGCCAAGACAATCTTTTCCCTAAACAAAATCTGGATGGTTGGACTGATTTGTCGTTCTCCTTTATGTACCGGATTTCTGACCATTTTAGGTTCTGGGCAGATGTATCAAATCTTTTGAAAAGAGAACAAGTATTGTATAACCACTCTCATGAAGCCTCTCCCTCACTAACTGATTACTATGGAGGACATAAACTTAGAATGGGAATTCGGTTTGATCTCTGATTTACCTACACCCATAAAATATAAATAAACAAGAATGAAGCGAATGCACAAGGATACTTTGATTGGTTTGTACAAAACCAGGGTCTTAGGACACCGGAAGACAGACCGGACAAGGCTCACCCTCGCTATTACCACATTGACGCTATCACTACTTTTTATGCCTTATGTTATAACGGCACAAACCGCAACGATGGCAGGCAAAGTAACTGATGAACTTACAGGCGAACCTCTGCAGGGAGCCGAACTGACCCTTGAAGCTACCGGGCTTTCTGCTACTACGGACAGGGATGGTCGTTATATCCTGCGTAACATTCCGCCCGACACCCACAACTTGTCGATCCGGTTCCCGGCTTATGTATCAAAAGAAATGGCTATAACGGTAAGCGCCGGTGAACGCCTGGCCCAAACCCTGGAACTTCAACAAAGTTTTGCCGATGGCGACAAGATTTTTGTGGAGGCCGCACAACGTGACCGCGCACAAGTCGTGGCCGCACAACAGCACTCCAAACAGATCAAGTCTGTTGTTACGTTGGAGCAAATAAATCGTTGGGGAGATGCTTCCATTCAGGAAGCACTGATCCGAATTCCCGGTGTGCAAGCAGGTTCGCAGGGAGACATCAATCTTCGGGGAGCTGGCCTGAACCGATACTATGTCACGGTAGACGGACAGCGTATAGGCTCGACCGGGCTCGGCGATCGCAGTGTGAATCTTGATATGCTCCCTGTCGACCTGTATCGGGAACTGGAGGTTATTAACGTACTAAGTCCGGATATGGACGCGGACGCAATTGGAGGCGTGATCAATCTTACGACCTATCAACCGGTGGGCCGGGAACGCGCGCTTAACGTGACCCTCGGCGGCGATGCCAATGCCCAATATTTTGACTTTACCGGGCCCGGCAACAGGGCTTCGATTCGCTATTCCGAAACCCTTACCGACGAGCTAGCCCTTGCCGTGAACTTAAGTCATCAATTAACGCATCAAAGTTGGGAACGTCTTGAAATAGATTACGATGTGGCTGATTTTGGAAATGGCCCTGTCGATGTGGTTGAGCGGGTGGCACCCGGCCTGCATAATGATAGCCGCCGGTCGGTCGGAGGCGGACTCCACCTGACTTATCAACCCTCCGATTGGGCAACTTATCACCTGCGAAGCTTAATCAATAGTAACAACCGCCTGGTAAATATTAACATTGACAACTATACAGCAAATGGAGACTGGATAAACCCAGAGTCCACCGGTTTGCTGGGCAATCAGGGAGAGTATCGGCACGAGGCACAACAAGAGGATATTTCCATCCAAAATCTAATATTTCAGGGAGGTGCTAATTATCTTTTTAATTCAATTCAATTTAGGGTTAATATGGAATGGAGCCAGAGTCAAATTGAAAAAAAATCTTTTGTCTTTCCATTCACCCTAGATGGAATGAACTTCGATATTGATATGAATGACCGATCCAGAACACAAATGAATGTGGCAAGCCCACATTTTCTTATGGATGACGGATCGATAGATCGAAGGTTTATTAACATGGCTTCCTTAGATCGCATTTATGATGATCATGTCGATAATATTTATTTGGTAAGAATGGATGTCGACATTCCACACAAGCTTGGTACCTTACAATGGGGATCCAATGTTAAAATGATGAACAAAACCGGAGAGTTTGACGAAAGAAATCTTACTTATGCCGGCAGATATAATATGTCAAGATTTGCTGCCTTTGAGCAACGTGATATAAGTATTTTAAACAAATACACCATGCCATGGTTGATTGAACAGAACGGCGCCCGCAACTTTCTTGAGGCTCAGCTTCCGAAATTTAGTTTTGATGAGGATTTAAATCGGAAAATATCTGATATCTGGAACTATCAGTCCTATGAAAACATCTACAGTGGGTATGGTATGGCAAACTTTGAACGGGGTAACATTCTTTTACGTGGAGGTATGCGTATAGAACATACAGTTGCAAAATATGAAGGGAGTGAGATTTCATTGGATGAAATGGACAGTTACGTATCATCACTTCCTGTCAACAAACGCAATAGTTATACACATCTGTTTCCAAATACCCAAATACTATTCAGCCCTGGGAATCTTACCAATATATTATTAGCCTATTCTAGATCCATTGAACGGCCACCATTTCAGATGCTAGCACCCTTTGAAATTGTAAACCTACAGGATACTACGCTTTTTCGCGGTAATATGGAACTTGAACCAGTGTCTTCAAATAATCTTGATTTTAAAGTAAATCGCCACACAGCATCCCTCGGTGTATTGTCTATTGGTCTTTTTTATAAGGATCTGCAAAATTTTGTGACATTACAGCAGCAAATCATTCAGGCTGAAAAAGGACAGTTTAGAGAATTCGATTCACTTTTTAATGAACAAGAAGATGAATTGTCTATACATGAGTCGAGTTTTAATAATAGTGATGACACCGCAACCCTCTACGGTGCTGAATTTTCCTGGCGGCAACATCTCTCTTTCCTACCTGGATTTCTGAGCAATTTTGGAACATTTGTAAATTATACCTGGACCGACTCCTTTTATAAAACAGATCGTCAGGATGAGGTTGAAATACCCTGGCAAAGTCCACAAGTTGTTAATGCCGCGGTTGAATACACACAAAATCGCTTTTACATCCAAGTCTCGTATAATCGGACTGCCAGCTTTCTTAGCAATCTGGGTCAAAGTGGGTTAGCACCTTCACTTTATGGTTCGGAAAGCACATTTCTTGACCAATACCAGGATGGTCACACTGATTTGTCGGCCTCCTTCAGATTCCGAATTTCGGATCAATTTAGATTCTGGGCGGATGCCTCCAACTTATGGAGAAGAGAACGAATAGGCTATCAAGGCTCCCGGGATAATTACCCATCGCAAATAGATTACAATGGTGGACGTAACTTCAGAATTGGAATCCGCTTTGATCTCTGAACCGCTGAAGTGTACCTAATGTGATTCATCCACAAACTATTTTAGTTACAGGCATGAATTCATTGACTTGTGCTTCTTAATGCGACATTATGAAAATCTCCAGCGCGTATAGCAAAAAAGTCATTTCCAAGTGGCACATCGTTAATTTGACCAGCATTTAACCGCTCCCAGCCCCAAGCGGTAATTGCTCCATTTCTCTGACTAGCCAGACTATAAGTATACCCGATTGATATTGCTGTAAAACCCTTTTCAGTGGGAGTGCTGCTAACTTCTCCCTTAAGGTCCCACCCCCAGGCCACTATAGTCCCATCCTCCCGCAAAGCCAGACTGTGACGGGCACCGGCAGCAATGGCTATAAACCCCTTTTCATTAGGCGTATCTTTTACCGAACCTAGCATATCACCACCCCATGCAACCACCGTTCCATTTTTGCGTAAAGCGAGATTGTGAAGTTCACCAGCACTTATCGCCACAAAATCACTTTCTGTCGGCGTTCCACTTACCTGGTCATTAAGATCCCAACCCCAGGCATAAATTGATCCATCTTCCTTGAGTGCCAGATTATGATTACCCCCCGCAGCTATTGCCACAAAATTCCCATGGGAAGGTGTATCTCCCTTCACAAAATCTCTGCCTTCAGCAATTTTATGGTCCCAACCCCATTGGATAATAGTTCCATCTTGTCGCAACCCAATACTGTGGTTAGAACCGGCAGCAACAGCTATGAAATCATTTTCAGTTGGAGTCGTAGATATCTGATTGCTTTCGTCACTGCCCCAGACCACCACCGATCCATCGCTCTTTAAAGCAACGGTATGGTACATTCCAACATCGATGTCTACAAAATCTTCTCCATCGGGTGTATCGGATACCTGACCCATCGTATCCAAACCCCAGGATACAATAGAACCTTTTTGCCGAGGTTCTTCGGCGAATTTTATAAAAAATAAAAATAATACCAGCAGAACAGCGATTATCATAATTAACAATAAAACCAGACGAGACTTCATGATCTTTTCCACATTGTTTCATTAAATGAGATATAAGAAGTTTAGCACCAAAAAAGCCCACATAATATTTAATTATTATGCGGGCTTATATTTTAGTTATAAGTTATAATAGAATAAGGCAACTGAATTACTTACTTAATTAACAGCATTTTATTAGTCATCATTACTTCATCAGTTTCCAGGCGGTAAACATAATTTCCACTTGACAGATTTGAACCGTCAAAGTTAACTTCATAACTTCCAGCAGTTTTATGTTCATTCACCAGCGTTGCAACTTGTTCACCTAGAATGTTATACACTCTCAGTGTTACATGCATTTCATTTGGAACGCTATAAGCAATGGTTGTTTGCGGATTGAACGGGTTCGGATAGTTATTTTTTAACTGCACCCTTTCCGGTATATCTGTCATAATAGTTGAAGAAACATCCTGGCAAGACAATCCGGAACCGTTGACACTGAAGTACGCATCCGGATGAGGAGCGGTCGCTGCTTCCTCAATATCTACCGCTCTGGCATCAAATCCAGTAGTTTCACAAATATTTGTACCATCAAACTCTATAACTCGCATAAAAGTCGCATCCTCAAACAAGGGCATTTCACCTGTTAATTCTTCATTTCCAGATAAAACTACAGCCTCAGTCACACTAAATGCAGGCGTGGGTTTACCCATCTCATTGAAAGCCATAACTGGGATATCACCACTCAAATCATTATTGGCCAAATTCAGTGAATCCAATAAAAACAGATTACCCAAGGAAGACGGAATTTCTCCGCTAAAATTATTATTATCAAGCGCCAGAACAGTAAGAGTTGGGGCCAAATTCTCATTCCCCAGCCAATCCGGTATCGAGCCTTCTATTCCGTATCCACCTAACTCAAGCGCATCAAGACGGTCCCAGTTATCAATCCATTCTGGTATTTCACTGATATTGAAACCACTATTCGATAAGGATAACTGACGTAAGTTACTTGTTGAAATCCAATTGGGAAGATCCCCAATAAGTTGCGGGTTATCTTTCAAAATTAGCCTTTCAAGTCCGGTTAGGTCAGCAAAATTGTCAGGGATTTCACCCGTCACTCCTGTATTTGAAAGATCTACATGTTCCAATTCGGTCCAATTCTGTGCCATCCAATCGGGTATTTCACCTAATTCCATATTTGAATTATTTGAAAGATCAATTATCTCCATACGGGTAAGGTTCTGCCATACTTCAGGAATATTACCTTCAATTTCTGAACCCGTAATATATATCCTTCTCATATCAGAAGCATCACCAAAGGACTCTGGCAGCGAGCCCGTCCATGCCACATCGTTGAAGGTAACGATCTCCAGGGAAGGCAAGTCAGCAATCCAGTCTGGAATCTCACCGGACCAGTTGCCACCGGAAAGAGTAAAATCCCAAAGATTGGGAAGAAATTGCATAGATTCTGGGATTTCACCGCCTATATCATCCTCTCCTCCAATTCCTCCTCCCATTAACCTTTCAAGGGACGTTAATTCACCGAACCACTCCGGTATTACTCCTGTTCTGTTGGTATTGGCTAAACTAATCCGTTCAATCTGATCCCATTCTCTAATCATCTCAGGAATTGGACCCGATTCAAAGTCATTATTATTGATAAAAAAGAAATTTAGGTTTTCCAAACTTGACAGGTCCGGAATGGGCCCGGTCAAATGGTTGTCATCAACGGTCAGTCGTTCCAGGGTCGCCCTGTTTGCCAGTGATGCAGGAAGATGACCTTCGAACTGATTCCCTGATATCATAAGCCTCTCAATAACCGGAAAATATGGATTACCATCCTCATCATCTTCACCTATCCATGATGGTATTTCACCCGATAAAAAATTAAATCGTGGCATAAGGAACCAGAAATGTTCTAGCTGACCTAATTCCCTCCAGGGGATCTCACCAGTTAAAAGATTATTTTGAGGTACTAAAAATTCAAACGTGGGGATATTACCAAATTCAGGAGGAATAGATCCGCTAAGCAAATCATCCTGAACTCTGAATCGTTCTAGATACTGCATGTTTTCAATATCAGGAGGTATAACACCCGGAACGGTCATGTTCTCTCTGATAGTGACAAATTGGGTCACTCGCCATTCATCAGGATTGACTTCCTCAACGGTATTTACCCCTGGCCAAAATTCAACCTTTTCTGTCAACCAGCCGGTGTTATCCCGCCAGTCATCACCATTCATTGCATGATACACCGCCACTAATGCCAGTGAATCATCCTCATGTACGGATATTCCTTCGTGTTCATCAGTTATTTGAGCATACTTTGAATGATCAGGAGTAATGATATTACCCTCGATATCTATAAGTGTCGCTCTGTGCTTTGGGGTAGCATCCTTCTGTACAGCAATTAAATCCTGCACCATTAATGTAGAAACAGAAACCATCAAGCAACACACAAGGAAAAAACGCATCGTAATCCAGGTATAATAACCTAGTTGAAATCGCTTTTCTTTACGCTTTTGTATTTCAGTATTTTTATTTGTAAAGTTGATCATGATTTTTCTCCAATGTTCGTTTTGATTTAACTTAACTTGTTTACAGGACATGTTAATACTCACCCATCCTGTATATTATCGTTTTAAAAGGAATACACGACATGTTCTAATAGATTAACATCAAAATGTATACCTCAATCCTACATTAATTCTTCTGCCACTGAGACGTTCTCTCCTTGGGTAAGTCCCACGGTCGAAGAAATAATCCCTGCTCTTATTATTTAACATATTTGAAGCATCAGCCCAGATGCGAAAATTTGTGGAAATTCTGAATCTGATAGTCAAAGACACATCATTGGCAGCATCACTGTAGGCATCAAAGTATTCACGATGCCTCTGATGAATTTGAGGAACCCATTGCTGTGATCCATATGATGAAACGGAAGGAGCCGACCAATGGTAAAGTAGTTGGCTACTGAAGCGTCCCTGTTCATAACTCAAGCCCGCGTTCAGCACATGAGGTCTCTGATCAATCAATGCAACATTTATCGTGTCACTTATTGCGGGATCTGGATGGCGGCGCCCAATATCTGCTAATGACTGCGTATATGCATAATTGGCATACGTACCCAAATTTCCTAAAAAGCCAGGAAGAAATGAAAGACTCTGCTGCCATGACAATTCGAGTCCGTACACATTGGCTTCTCGGCCATTTAAAAAAGTAGTTCTTTGCCAGCCTTCGTATCTTGGATCGTCCCCATCTTCATCATCAATTTCATCATCCCCCGAAGATCTAATTCTTCCAGTATGGCTAAAAATAAAGTCGGATAAATTTTTGTAAAAAAGCCCTAAAGATATTTGTCCGACATCCATAAAGTAATGATCAATAATAAAATCCAAATTGTGAGAAAGCATAGGATTGAGATCAGGGTTGCCCTGTCGAATAGTCTCATTGCTATAATTTCTCATAATATTCGGGCTCAATTGGCTGAAATTGGGGCGTCCTATAGAACGGGAGTATGCTGTCCGTACATTAGTCATATTGCTTAATGAATAAACCATTTGCGCATTCGGAAAGAAATTGATATAACTGCTGGAACTACTAACATCTGTAGCTCCCATAAAACGGCCTTCGCTGTTTACGGATCCTTCTCGGCCATCATAAACATTTATCGACTTTTCCACCCGGGCACCGCCCAAAAATGTAAATCTTCTGAATGTGACGTCTCCCATAACATACACGCCAAAGGTATGTTCTTCGGCATCATACTGAGATGTTTCTACCTCCATAGCCCAAATATCACCGTCAGATGCAAAATGAGGTCTTTGGCCGTAATAAAGTTCTTTGACTTTTTTCATATCAATCATCCAGGGAATCCGATAGGGTTCCTGTATCCGGTCTAGAATTCTCCACTCGGCATTTGGAATCAGATCAAAATCCCCAACTTGCAGGCGTTGATCATACGTACTTTGAAATCTTTCCCCTTCACCAACTCTGAAGGAAAAAATGGCATGGGTACCAAATTTCAGTTTTCCGTAGTTAAAGGGTGCTTCAAAATCCAGTTTTCCCGTATATTCATTATCCAAATGTCGGTTTATTCGATGATCCATGCCCTCATCGTTCCGTGCGGACATGAAGATATTACTATCGGTCAACTCATAAGTAATCTCTTCTTCATCCCGTGTTCTTAGCTGAAGGGTATGACTATTTTCATTATTACGACCGTGCCCCCAACCTAAATTATATTCCATATCCAGCCAATTCAATAAATGTCTACCCTTCAACTGAACAGTATATTGGTGGGTTACGGGCTCATCCAGCCTTGGCTGGTAATCAATCCTTCGAAATTTTGCGTCTTCCAAGCCGGTTCGATTGGGATCGGTATAGAGAGGGACGCGAATATTATACCGCAAACCATGCTGAGTGATCTCTCTTTCCTGGTAGTTAAACATACTTTGTACATGGTATGTAGAGCGGTCTGTTGGCTGAAAAGTCATTTGAAACCCGGCAGCATAGCGATTTCGGATATCGCTCCGAAGTTCAGTACGAAAACCACTGAGCACATCGAAACGTCCCTCGTCAAAAGTCATGCCTTCCCAATCGGTATCCACCGATTCCCGGGCTCGAGGATCACGTTGATAACTAAAATTAACACCATATGTAAAACGCTCATTGGGAGAGTCCCCATAGCTAATTGACGCTCTCGCCTGGCTTCCTGTATGTCTGAAATACCGATCCTGCATTCCCCCGCCCACCCGAACATTCATCGATCGATCTCCTCCTATCGGCCTACGGGTACTAATGTTGATGACTCCACTCATCGCATCCGCATCCATATCCGGTGTAATCACCTTAATGACATCAAGCTCCTGAACCATATCGACCGAAATCG
Organism: Balneolales bacterium; assembly: GCA_040905745.1. Taxonomy (GTDB): domain Bacteria; phylum Bacteroidota; class Rhodothermia; order Balneolales; family Natronogracilivirgulaceae; genus JBBDMU01. The sequence continues at coordinate 1,146 of JBBDQY010000006.1, read as the reverse complement.
TACTTAAATCCACACTTCTGTCCTGACTTGTTGACCCCATGCGTTGACCGTCCATTGTAATATTGCTAGCCCCGGCCCCCACACCTCGGATATTTGCCCCTCCATGCCCCATGCCAACAACACGAGATAATGCCGAGCTAACATCCCCCACACCCATAGCATCTATTTGCTCAGAAGAGACTATACTGCGTATATTAACCGATTCTCGTTGTCGGGTCAAAGATCGTGCCTGGCCCCGCTGATTGGCGGTAATGATGATATCATCTCCCTGAATTGAAGCTTCTTCTAATTCTATTTCAAGATTTATCTGCTCATCTTTAACAATGGAAACTGGAATTTCCTGAGCCTCATAACCCATATATCGAAAGATCAACAAATAATCTCCCACAGGAACCCGGCGCAATAAGAAACGACCATCCAAATCCGTAGATGTGCCATGAGTGGTACCTTCTATTAGAACCGTAGCCCCCGGCAAAGACTTTCCAGTCAAGGCATCAACAACCGTTCCGATAACCGAACCTCGGTCATTGTTTTTATTAACCGTATTTTTCTGTTCGGTTTCGTCATTCTCATCATTCACAGCACTGGTTATTAATAAATAACCATTTCTTGAAAATTTAGGTCTGAGTTTAGTTCCTTCCAATACCTGTGCTAGTGCCTCACTTACGCCAATGCTGTTTCTGCTGATGGTTATTTTTTTGTCAGAAACAATAGCTCCCACATAGGTTAATTTCAAACCTGTTTGTCTAGCTATTTCTTTCAGTGATTTTTCTACTGATTCGTTTTCCAGCTTCAGGCTAATATTACTAGCAACTTCTACGCTATAAAACAGCTCTGTAGTAAGGGTACTATCCATTTCGTTGGTTGTGTTGAAATCAGCCTGCACTGCTAAAGTCTGGGATATCATTAAAAAAACACTTATTGAACTTAACAGCAGTACACCAACATAAACACGGTATTTGTCATTTCTGGGCATAGTAAGGCTATTTGACATATCTCGTATTGGTTATCATATACTTATGTATTAATTAGTTGAAAAAGCATTTATAATCCCATTACAAAAAGCGCTTTTTTTATCCAACACAGAGGGCTAAGCAATTACAATAATGGAGCCCTCTCGCTTGTATTCAAATTCCATGGCGGCAG
>JBBDQY010000005.1:0-13225 GCA_040905745.1 Balneolales bacterium | reverse complement strand
ATCTGTGTAAAACATACCGATCTGCTGGTTTCTAACATCCATACACGTATGCCGTTCAAATATGGCATAGCCACCCTTACGGCGGTTCCTCACCTCGTGGTGCGGGTGACCCTTGAAGTGGATGGAAACATTTCTATAGGGTTATCCGCTGACAATATGCCTCCGAAATGGTTCACTAAAAATCCTGAACAATCCTTTGATGAAGAATTAATGAATATGAGCCGGGTAATAAAATCGGCTGTAGAATTCGCGAAGCAGGCTGGTGTCTGTAAAAACGTATTTGATCTATGGAAGAAAGTTTATGACCGGCAAATGCAATGGGGGTTGGAAAATGAATACCCACCACTTCTCTGGAGTTTTGGTGTTTCCCTTATTGAAAGGGCAGTCATTGACGCATTCTGCAAGGCAACTGGCCAGACCCTGGCTGAGGCATTATATGAAAACAGGCTGGGAATAGATTTTGGAGCACTAAAGCAGGAATTAACAGGAATGGCACCTGCTGATGTGTTGCCCTCTGTCCCATTGCGTCAGATTAACCTACGTCATACCGTTGGACTGAGTGATCCGCTTACCGATGATGAAATCCCGGAACATGAAAGGGTATCTGATGATTTGCCTCAATCACTGAGCGCTTGTATTCAAGCATATAATCTTCGTTATTTCAAGATCAAACTTTGTGGTAAGGAAGAGGTTGATACAGAGCGCTTAAAACGCATTGCCGGTATCCTGAACGAGCAAGGAATTCATGATTACCGTTTTACACTCGATGGAAATGAACAATTTACGGATCTCAATTCTTTAAAAACCTTCTGGCAACACCTCAAAGAGACTCCTTTGGCGGAAGACTTCCTTACCAGGCTCATTGTAATGGAACAGCCTTTTCACCGCGATATCGCTTTGAATGATGATATCGCTGATGGTTTGAAAGAATGGGATGATCACCCGCCAATGATCATTGATGAGTCAGACGGAACGCTGGATTCCCTGCAAAAAGCGCTGGATATTGGTTACTCAGGCGTCTCTCATAAAAATTGCAAGGGGATATTCAAAGGATTGTATAATGCGGCTCTCATTAGTTATAACAAAGGTTTAAAACCAGACTCCTTCTATATCCTTACGGCGGAAGATTTAACCAATATTGGCCCTTTCGCTTTAAATCAGGACCTGGCTATGGTTTCAATCCTGGGCATAGGCCATGTAGAACGAAACGGACATCATTATTTCTATGGGTTGAGCTTCTTTAATAAAAACCTTCAACAGGCGGCACTTCATGCCCATCCTGATCTTTATGAGGAGAAGTCAACGATTACCCTGTTAAAAATTAAAGACGGCCTGATACAGACGGGAAGCGTGGTGGATGCCCCTTTTGGATATGATTTTGAGCCTGATCTGTCAGATTTTATTCCCTTAGAAGAATGGGCCTATGAATCATTAAATGAATAGAGAAACAAGGCAATCCTATTCTATGATTGCCTTGTTTCTCTATCTCACGAAAGGCCCAAATAAAGATCCCGTCCTTTTTTTAGAGCAGCTATTTTCTGATCCGCGACAGATCGTTTAAGCATCCAAAAGCCACAATCAGGATGAATGAAGCGGATCCGTCCGGGTCCAACTATTTCTTCAGCCTGTTCAATTTGTTTGGCAATTTCATCAGGAGTTTCAATATGGTTGACTTTCACATCGATTACGCCGATGCCCAGTTTAATGCGGTCGTTGACTTCATTGAGAGCGAGTAAATCATTAGGTCCACGATGGGCTAATTCCAGGACGAGGTGATCAGTATGCAGACTATTCAAAAAGTTTACTAAAGATTGCCATGTACCCTTTTGGATGGTTTGCCCACCGTAATTGCCAAAGCACAGATGAATGGCTTTTTCCGTACCGGCATCAACATGATCCAGTATATGGTTGATCGCTTTGGCAGCCATGGTGGCATCCTCAGGATTACCGGGGATATTTGCCTCATCTACTTGCAGGCAACTTGCCGGCAACCCGGATACCTGTTTCCCCAGAACCTCGGCCAGAGCCATAAGAAGTTCTTCAAAGTCACCGTAATATTCATCCAGAAGTGTTCTGGCCAGCATATAGGGACTGGTGATGGTGAATTTAAAGGGCCCGTCAGCGACACTGGCGGCCCTTCTGCAATCAGATAAAAGGTTCAAACTACCTTCACTTAAAGCTTCCTCCACTACAGCAGCCGGTTTTGAGCGGAAATTCATGGCATTACGTTCCCGAAAACGTTCCGTCTCACTTCTGCTCAAACTGGAACGGACACCTCCCAAGGGGTGGACAAAATATTCTATCATCCCATTGGTTTCGGGATGTGATGGATCAAATCGATATAACTCACCATCCGTAGGTAAATCAATCCCATTCTGTCTCTGTATATCGAAAATGACCCGTGTCGCGTCAATCAAAGCAGTTTCAGTTCCGGATGATGCAAGCCAGTCTGGCCATGGGTAGGAACCAACGGTACTCGTTAATATGGCCGGATCATTTGGTATCGCTGCAGGTTGCAGGCCACTTGTAACATTTTTCTTACTCAGCATGTAATCTCCTTAATCTCGTATTATCTTTATAATCATTCATCATTTCTATTAACCCATCGAGTTCGCCACCCCTTAAATAATGTTGTTATAATAAGGTTATTCCAATTACCACCCAAAAAGCTAATATGGATTCTATAACAAAGTACTGGAGCAACATTAAATATTCCCAGACTGCCCAAAACATTAACTGAAAGCCCGAATAACTCATGGTAAAGCGAGATGATTGATTAAATTTAACCCCTGAGGACATTACGTGAAATTGTGACAAAAAGCTTGTTTCTTAACAGCGACTTGAATATTCTATCCTTTAAATACATTCTGATCGATGGCTGAACGCACGACTGAGATAAGCCCCATTTAATTTAAAAATCGAAACCAATTATCCTCCCATATTTTCTTGACACTAATAGGGTCGCTGCTGTAGCAAGTTGGCTCGCTTATGCTAAGAGCAATATTTGATGTTCAATCACCGAATGAAATGCTGAATATTATAATACCCAAAAATTATTATTGCAGAATTGAAGTATGATGAAAACTAAAGAAGACAACACATTTGAAGCTATTGTAGTTGGTTCTGGCATGAGTGGTGGATATGCGGCAAAGGAACTATGCGATAAAGGTATCAAAACGCTGGTACTGGAACGAGGCCGGCCGGTGCCTCACGGTGATTATCCTACGGCTAATCATGATCCCTGGGAATTAGAGAACGCAGGCAGGATACCTCAAGCTACCCTTAAAGAAAATCCTGTGGTTGCCAGTTGTTATGCGTTTGATAAAACAACCGAACACTTTTTTGTCAAGGATGTTGAGCATCCCTATGTGCAGGAAAAACCATTCGACTGGATTCGTGCCTATCAGGAAGGTGGTAAATCATTGCTATGGGCAAGGGGAGGCCAGCGTTGGAGTAAATATGACTTTGAAGCACCGGGCCGTGATGGTTTTGGAATCGAATGGCCCATTACTTATGATGAACTGGCACCATGGTATTCCGAGGTAGAGCATTTTGTGGGATGGAGTGGCAATAAAGATGGATTGGAACATTTCCCCGATGGTGATTTCCTGCCGCCTTTTGAGATGAATTGTGTAGAGAAGGAGATAAAACAAAAACTAGAATCCTTATATACAGACCGGCATTTTGTTCAGGGCCGGGCAGCTCACTTGACGGAAGTCAGGGAAATCCACCGGCAGCAGGGAAGGGGTATGTGCATGTCAAGAGATCTTTGCAGCAGAGGCTGTCCTTATGGAGCTTACTTCAGTTCCAATTCCTCAACACTTCCTTGGGCAAAAAAGACCGGTAATCTTACCATCCGGACCCATTCCGTGGTACATTCGATCATCTACGATGAACAGAAGGGCAAAGCCACAGGAGTGCGTGTTATTGATGCCAATACTAAAGAAATGACCGAATACTATGCCAGGGTCATTTTTTTAAACGCCGCATGCCTTAATTCTAACCTGATCTTGATGAACAGTACATCCAACAGGTTCCCTAATGGCCTGGGCAACGACAGCGGTGTTTTGGGCCGCTATATAGGCTTCCATAACTACAGGGGCACAGCCAACGGGACCTATGAAGGATTTGATGACCAGTATTATTACGGCAGAAGGCCGGTGAGTCCCCTGATTCCTCCATTCCGGAACGTATATAAGCAGGATGATGTGCCTTTTAAAGGCAAATATTTGATTTCATCAGGAGCTAGGAGATCCGGATGGACCCGCGGATTTCGATCTGATAAGATTGGTGCGGATTTAAAAAAAGAACTGCAAAAACCCGGAGCATGGTCGGTGAATATGCGGATGTCCGGTGAGGTGATCCCTGTGTATGACAATCATGTTCGCCTCAGTAAAACGAAGACGGATGATTGGGGAATACCGCAACTGGTGACTGCCATTGGTTTTACTGAAAACGATGATAATATGACGAAAGATTTTCTTGAGCAAGGGGTTGAGATCCTCGAGAGAATAGGAGTGAAGAACATCCGTGCCCGGGACACGGGCCGGACTCCAGGTAATGATATCCATGAGATGGGAGGGGCCCGAATGGGTAAAGATCCAAAAACATCGGTTTTAAACAAATGGAATCAGATCCATTCCTGCAAAAACGTATATGTTACAGATGGAGCCTGCATGGCCTCCGTATCGACCCAGAATCCATCCCTAACGTTTATGGCTATTACGGCACGTGCCGCAAATCATGCTGTAGAGGAAATGCAAAAAAACAATCTCTAAACCAACAACATAGTATGAGCATGGACAGACGAGAAGCAATAAAAAGAACAGCTATTTTAATGGGTGGTTTTGCATTTGCGCCCAGTGCTCTTGGCCTATTGAATGGCTGTACACCACAGCCAGGGGTTGACTGGAACCCAAAATTTTTCAACAAAAGCCAGGCAAGGCTGATAACCAAATTGTCTGATATCATCATCCCCGCTGATGATACGCCCGGTGCCTCAGATGCCGGTGTTCCGGCTTTCATTGAGAGTATGGTTTCAGAAATATATGATGAGAATGCCAGAGAAAAGTTCATGAAGAGCCTGAAAGCCTTTGATGAGATGGCTAAAGAACAGCATGGCAAAAAATACGTTGACCTTGACTCCAAACTTCAATTTGAATTTGCTGATCATCAGAACAAGCTTGCACTTCGAAGTGAAACTAATGGTCAGCCGGGAGTAGTATTCTTTTTCATGATGAAAGAGCTGACTTTACTGGGCTTTTTCACGAGTGAAACAGGAGCCACTGAAACATTACGATATTTACCGGTGCCCGGCCGGTATGACGGTTGTGTTCCCTTCGAAGAAATCGGTAAAACCTGGGCCACATAATTGCTTATATAGCAGAGAAGCACTTTTAAGTCTAATTGATTGTTGCTTTTTAAAACTAGGCCACTACTGAAATAGGTTGACATAATTTAGGGGCCAACCCAAATTCAGTAACAGGCCAACATATTAAAATTCTACTTTATAGCTTAGGGTGGGGATTACCACGACATCTCTGCCCATTTCAATGTCATTACTTTGGATGTTGTAGTATTCTCCTTGATACATTGGAGCTCCAAGCATGTTTTTGACCTGTAATGCCCACACGTTTGAGTAGCTCCTACGGTTTATGCGATAGGTAACCGTAAAATCCATAGTGAAAATTGCAGGAAATTGCTCTTCAAAAGCCCGTGAATCATCATAAATCTCCCGCCGCTCACGTGTAGTTTCATTCACCAGCAAAGGACTGATTCGTTCACCCCCGACAAAAGTAAGTCGAGTATTTACTCCCAGAACCTTATTATTATCATCCATATTAAACTCCCGGCCGATCAGTGCATTTGCTACAAAGCCCTTATTAAAACGGGTATTGCGCCAGATACCATCATCACCCTTATAACGGGAGTTAAACACAGATCCGGTGACCAGGTAGTAATAGTTGTTGTTCAGAAAACGCTCAACAGTAACATCAATACCTCTGTTTCTTCCCATGCTATTATTTTCGAGAATATGGCTGAATGCCCATTCTTGCTTAAAGTTAATCAGGGAATAGGCCTCACCTTTAACCCCCGGGGCATCATTAATTTGCTGAAAATAAGTTTCAACCTTCAGGCGGTGATTGTTTGAAAAATTCCAGTCATAGCCCAGCACGAAATGGTGAGCCGCGGAAAGTCTCAGGTCCTTATTCGGATACAGAGGTGTATCACCGGACTCATCTTTCACAAAATATATTTTAAGCTCCTCTGCCTGGCTATGCCGGCCGTAAGCAAGGCTTACAGCATGATCCTGATTAATGTCCCAGTTCAATCCAAGTCGTGGATCAATTGAGTATGCCTTGTTCACACCAAAATAGGAAGCATTAACACCAGCGTTAAGCGCTATGTTTGCTGTGAGGTTATATTTAGACTGGGTATAAAACTCAACAGCCTGGCTGCTTCCCCTCTCATCCACAACATTTTTGTAGGATTCAGGAATATTATCATGAGTGGCGCTGATGTCCAGGTTGTAACCTAGGTGCTTATAGGTGAATCCTGATTTATTAGCATGCCTTGAGCTAAACCTATGACTTATATAAGATCCCAGGCTTATTTTATCAGAATTGTCGCTGGCAAACATGTCAGGCCGGGTCATCATATTCGAATCGAGCATAAGGCTCTCCATTCGGTTCTGAATACCGGTGGCTGCCAGAGTTGTTTTGATATACGTTTGGTTGCCAGTTATAAACCTGTGGCTTAGTCCAATGCCTCCCATCTGTACATTCCAGTCGAAGGAGGCACTGTCCCAATCGGTTTTCCACTTGGTGGAGTCGGGTTGTTCAGGCTGCAGAGCTTTATCTATTCCGCCAATACCCCAAAGGGAAAAGACTCCTGCTCTTTTAGTTGGTATATTGAGCTTGAAAGACAAATCCTGGTAGCGTAATTCTTGGTCATTGGGAATCAAGCCCACGTCATTCATCAATCCAAAGGTGGAATACCTGTAATTGAACAGATAAGAGGCATTTGAACCCTGTACAAGGGGTCCTTCAGAGGCCAGGTCTATACCCAAGGCTCCAAGCTGTACCGTATGTTCGCGTTTGTCATAGTTGCCATTGCGAAAGCTCATGTCGAAAACACCGGCAGTAGCATTTCCGTACTCAGCCGGGAATGCGCTTGTGAAAAAATCAGAATTGGCGAGCATTTGGCTGCTAAACAGGGTAACGATACCGCCACCTGCAACATTACCATTGGGGAAGTGGTGAGGGGTGGGTATTTCTACCCCTTCAAGACGCCATGATACTCCTTTTGGAGAGTTACCCCTGATGATAATCGCATTATCTTGTAGGTTCCCCGTGGTAACCCCTGCGTAGGCCGAAACCAGTCGGGCAGGGTCATCCATGCCACCGGCGTAGCGTCGGGTTTCCTCAACGGTGAAAGACCGTGCGCTTGCCGTCGCCATAGAATTTTTCGGCAGGTCTTTTCGGGTATAAGCAGTGAATATCATCTCGCTCATTTCGGAGACCGACTGCCTCAATCCAACTTCTATCACTTCTTCCCTGGCTGAGGTAATTAGCACTTCGGAGATAACGGCAGGCTCATAGCCCACATAATTAACCTTTATGGTTTGCCTGCCAAGTCTCACATTTCTGATGGAAAAGTTCCCGTCAATATCTGTGGAAGCGCCAAGCAAAGGTTCAGAATCAAGAATGATTACGGTGGCCCCGATCAACGGGGTATTCGTGACATTGTCATACACATTACCTCTAATCGTTTGAATAATCGGTTGAGCATGAAGTAGCTGGGTTAATAAAAGCAGCGCCATGAGCGCAATACATAAGGTGAAGAAGTTTGTTGGTTTCATTGTGTTTAGAGTCAAGGTGATGTTGGGTCAGTTTTCTATTTGCCTGTCAGGTTTATCCAGATCACACAGATCATCACTGCAATGCTTATCAGACAGATCACTCCGATAGCGATGCGTTGAATAGATCCGTTGGCTTTTTTGTTGTGTGTTTTCATATCTGATCCAAGGATGCGGCGCAGGGCAATGGGAATCGTCCGATCCTATGCGATCGCACTAATAAGCAAGTCTAAACGTATAGGTTTGGCCTGAAAAATGTCCGGTATGTATATGATTTAAAATAAGTTACCATAATAATTACAACTAGTGTAAGTTTTTAAATTTTTTGAAAAAGAGATGGCCGTCAGATCACGGTATCACCAGTTTGTGCATTGTACGAACATGTCGGTGAGGAATTCAGCTTAACACATCATGTGTCTTCCTGGGTGTTATTTCTAACCGAGATTGCTGAACAACCTGTTGCTGATCAAGGTAGTATGCAAAAGAGGTATAGGATATAGTTTGGTTTTTATATATCTTCACAAAGTTATAAATCAAAAACATAACGGATGCATTAAAGGGTAAGTTTAAAGGTATCAAAGATATACAATCATCGAAGTTATCCCACATATTTAAAGCAATCATTAAATATCAAATGAATTCTTGCCCTAATCATAAGTTAACCTAAATGCAAAAGCAGTTTCTTATTTAGTATTGCATAAGCCATTAAAAATAGGAACAGTTTCATTAATTTAAGGTATATGTATCCTGCCATCCGTACATAAGTTTATAAATGAACACATTATTCATTATCGGGATCTTCCTGTCCTTTTTCCTGCAGTTTCTGCTGCTTTCCAAGAAAAACCAGTCGGTTCCTGACAGGATACTTGCTGTGTGGATGTTTATATTTGGGATCCATCTATTTAGTTTCTACATATACTCGCTGGGGTATTGGGACCGGTACCCCCACCTGGTAGGGGTGACCCACCCGTTGCCATTGCTTCACGGTCCTATGCTATACCTGTACATCGTATATTCGCTGAAACCTGACCAGAAATTTACCTGGCGGTTTTTCGCACATTTTATTCCGTTCGTACTTAGTTATTTGTACATGATACGATTTTTCTTTTTCTATTCGGCAGAACAAAAGGTAATGGTTAACCACGGAGAAGTTAATGATTTTTCCATCTTTATGGGTGTTAGCCTAATCGCTTTCTGTATCTCAGGAATCATTTATCCGTTATTATCATACCGGATGCTTGGGCAGCACCGCCGGCTGATCAATGAGAACTATGCCTATGAAGAGTTCATTAACCTGAACTGGCTGAAGTATTGCATTTGGGGAATCGGAGTGATTTATCTGGTAGCCGCTCTATCGTCCATTCTCAGGGAGGGGTTGGGTTTGGAGGTAGGGATCAATTTGGACATGGTCATTTATTCGTTTGTCATTGGGTTTATCTTTCTTTTGGGATATTTTGGCATAAGGCAACAGGGTATTTTTACGGACGTAGTTGAAGTTGATAAAATAGCCGAAACGGCCGGTGAATACAGGCGATCTGGTTTGAAGGAGGAGGATGCCGGGTTTCACCATAGCAAATTACTCGGGCTGATGAATAACAAAAAACCCTATCTGGAGCCAAAGCTAACTCTGAATATGCTGGCCGGTGAGCTGGATATCTCTTTGAATCACCTTTCCCAAGTAATAAACCAGCACGAGGATAAGAATTTTTATGATTTCGTGAATGGATACCGTGTCGAGGAGTTTAAAAAAAGGGTATCCGACCGGGCAAACAGTAACTACAGTATTCTGGCTATAGCCTTTGACTCAGGCTTTAATTCCAAGTCCTCTTTCAACAGTGTGTTCAAGCGGATATCAGGGGAGACTCCATCTGATTATATACGGAAAAGTACACAATAATCCGTTAGTAAAATCGGACAATAAAGGCCGGAAAGCTCAGCTCATAGCCAACGATAATGCTGAAGATAAAGGTAACAACCCCTGTGGCTGCTTTACAGTTTGATGGAACTTTTAATAGTTGGTGACACAAGATAATATTTACTTTTTGTATGTATGAATTTCTAGTGTTTAGCATACTGCAGATTCTGAATAAATGAAAAGAAGATTGTTTCTAAGGACCACAACTATAGCTGTTGCCGGACTGCCCCTTTCAACCATAGTTGGATGTAATAAAAATAACCAGGATCATATTCATTGCCAGACAGGTGAAGATATTCTGGGTCCCTTTTACCGGGCTGAAGCTCCTTATAGAAATGCATTGAATGTGCTAAGTGAAGAAGGAACTCCAATAATAATTCATGGTACGGTTCGGGGAGGGGCCGATTGTGATACGTTGCTTGCACAGGAGACTTTGGATGTTTGGCAGGCTGATGATTCAGGAGCATATGATAATGAAAGCTCTGACTTTAAGTTTCGTGGAAGAGTAAAAACCAATGATCAGAGTTTCTATGAGTTCATGAGTATATTACCGGGGCGATATCTAAACGGCAATGAATTCAGGCCCAGACATATTCATTTTCTCGCGAGGGCGAGCAACCACCTCGATCTTGTTACTCAGCTATATTTTGAAGGTGATCCTTATATTCCATCAGATCCCTGGGCGAGTCAGGCTGATACAGGCAGAATCATCAAACTAAATGAGGTTGATGAGGTACTTACAGGAGAATTTGATATTAATCTTCAGTTGAGATAATTATCCTGATATTAGATTTATCGTGAACATGTTACTATCTATAATGGTAATCATATGAGGAGGATACCAATAATTATTCTACTTGAAAGAAGCGTGACAATTCCTGATTGGGACATTTATTTGAGAGACTAATCTTCTATTCTAACCCAAGGTGCACACTATCTGACACCCGTTTGCCATCGGAGGAGATGAAACTGATCCAGGCGTGCAGGCTGTCCGGGAAGGAGGCCATCTCGGGGGAGATTTCCATCTCGCACTGCCCGGTGCGGCGCTCGGCGGCTCGCAGGGAATAATCCACCGTATCGGAGGACGCATGGTAGAGCAGCACCATGGCGATATCCTGATTATTAAACTTCATGTCCGTGGACGGCTGAGGGTTCCAGGTAAAAGTCAGCGTCTGTCCGTTCAGGGACAGGACGGCATCGGTGGCCGGCGCCAGAGGTCCGCCCGAGACCATGGCCCGGGTATAATCAATAGCAATATCAGGGTATTCCCCGGTAAAAACGTGCTTACTGTTGGCTGAATAGGCCACATCGCGCGATGATTTCCCCGGTGGCAGGTCGATGAAGCCCACCCTGATGAACGGCTTGAAACGCGCCAGCATGCCGGAAAGCAGTCCCAGCTTCATCCGGTTAGCCTGCTGGGCTGGCGTCTGCGGATTGCTCACTTTATCCGGCTTCGACCGGATATAAGGTTTCCCGTTGCGGCTGGAGAACACCACATTATTCACCGACCCCGAAGCCGGGCCCAAAATGCCATCTTTTAATCGTGCCATAGAAGTAGAAGTAAAATGAAATGTAGGTTATGCATGCAGGCTTGGATCGCCCTATATAAAATACAGAATAAAACCATAATAAGCCCATAACAAAGCCATAAATATATGGAGTTGATATGGGCTTAATATGGTCTTGTTATGGAGTTGAATAGAACTGGCCTGTTACTGATTTTGGCAAACAATTTTTGTTTTTATTTCTGGTATAGTATAAGGCCAACTATGAATATGTGGTTAATTATTCTTTAACCTCTGACACGGATCATGACGGATATTGGATTGCCTTTAATGGAACCAAGGGGAGATTGGAAGGACGTGAAGGAGGGTGGCCTGATCCTGATAAACAGGAATGGATTTATACTCCTCTTGGGAAAGAACCTCAAATAATTTCAGTTGAATTTACTGAGGGTGGCCACTGGGGGGGCGATCCAATCATGATGGATAAATTGTTCAAGAATCCTGATATGGCGGATCCCTTGCATCAATCAGCAGGTGCACGTGACGGTGTTATGTCGGTTTTGACAGGCGTAGCAGCACGTAAAAGTGCGGAGTCAGGAAAACCTGTCAAAATCGAAGATTTAACAGATATCAAGCCTATGGCCAAAAGACCAAGCATGTAATGTAAACATTTTATTATAATACCCACTTCACTTAGGAATTTTTATGCACATGCCCCGTCTCATCCTTAAAACCACAATATTGACATGCTGATATAGCATCTCTTCAGCGAAGGAGTCCTTTTATTTTTTGAACCTCCTGCGAATCTTTTTATCCAGGAGATTTATTTTCTAAGGAAGGTTGAAACTTGCTGAAAAAGCTTATCAGCTTTTATTTTCCCCAAGATGAAGGTGCTAATATAATCACCAACATAAACAGCAAAACGAATGGCATCATTATGGTCAGGATGAAGGCTGAATAAAAGTACACGCGTGGGAAATGGTTTCCCACATTAGGCCGACTTACTCTCATCGGCATTTGGCTTGCCGCCAGGCGCCCTACAATTGTGTGTTGTAGGAATTGTATATTTCTATTTTACTGAAGTTTACATAGACTGTTACTTTAGGCGAACTGATATTTATAATATTCTGTACTCTCATCTTTATTATTTATCATATAAAAGCATCTACAGGTCAATAATCTAATAATGATAATCATAACATTCAGGCATATATGAAGTTATGTAAGGTTTGAGCCTAGTGCGTAATAGCTTCAATGCTCGTCGCTTTTGTGTATCTACTGTATTGACAGTTATGCTTAAGGTGTCAGCAATTTCATTATAGGTAAGTTCATGAAATAAACTTAGAACAAGTATTCTTCGTCGCCTTTCAGGCAATAGGTTAATAGCGTCAATAATTGCCCGATTAATTTCTTTGCTATGGATTTCATCAATTTGTGAAAGTTGTTGAGGGTCAAAAAGGCTTGCTTCCAAATTGCATTCAAAGCGCTTTTTCTTTAAGGAAGTTAATATCTTATTATGAACAGCTCGATACAAATATGCTTTTACCGATACTCTAGGCTCCCATTTTTCACGATGATCCCATATCCAAAAAAATATATCTTGAACTATATCTTCGATTTGATCATGTTTATTTATTAGTCGAAAGGCATATCTCTCAAGAGGCACATGGTAAGTTGAAAATAAATTTGTAAATGCGCTTTTGTTGCCATCCCGAATCTGTTCCACCCATTTCAAATCACGTTCATTAGTATTTGTACAAATCATAAGCATACCATTTCTTTTCTAGGAATAAAAAAATCGTAAAACTGCTCCAGGGTAAATATTGATAAATATATTACTTAACCGGTTAAGTCAGTATAACTAAAATTCTACAAAGTTTCTATTACTTTAAAGAAGACTTTGAGAAACTGGTTTTCAGTCTCCCATGTTATTATTTACACTAAAAT
>JBBDQY010000004.1:0-63854 GCA_040905745.1 Balneolales bacterium | reverse complement strand
CAAGCTACGCGGTATGCTCCCGGGAGTAAAGATGGGGTTGGTCGGGTGGATACCATTAACTGGATCTACCAATAAATAACATCTATAGATTCAATTAAAAATAAATGGAAAACTGCAACTTAATTCAGGTTGAAGTCTTCCATTTAAAGGTCACAGTTAAAGGATCATGTTAAGCGTCAATACCACCACCGCCACTAAGAGTTTGAATATCTTCTTCAATATCATTGACTCTGTTCATGACCTCCTGTGACAATTGTTCCCAATCATCAGAACTTGCATCCTCAAGTTCGGATAATTGATCACGTGTATTACTGATTCTTTCTTCGATCTGGTCATATCTCTCCTGCGTTTGTTGACCCTGGTCTTCACCTAAGTTTTCTGCATTTTGCCGTACTTCATCCAGTTGTTCTTCAGCCTGGTCAAGCCTTGTTTGCATTTGATCAACAAATTCTTCCTGAGGTTCGCTTTCCATTGCCCCCCCTAGTTGATCTTCGTTGGTATCTGTTTGATCTTGTTCACCGCCAGGTGGTGGAGTCTGAGGCTGTGTTGGTTGATCACCTAAGGCCGGACTTTCGTCGTTTTGTCGTTCCTGGCTTTCCCCACAGGCAACAACAATAAAAAGGGCAAGAAGAAATGTTAATGAATTTATGAGTCGCATATGATTATGGATTATTGAAAATTTCTGTTTTCATATACCTAAAACAGAATACTTTCAATAATCGCATATTAAACTTCATTAATTGTATATCATTTCTATGATAACCTATTGGCGATAATACATTTAACCTAGGATTTTAAGTTCTTCAAATCTTGACGCAATCTGATCCCTGTCCATTTTTTTATACTTTGCCGGTAATAGCGAATATGATGTGCATTCTATAACTGCGGCAAGTATTTGCAACTCCATTTCATCCGGATATGAGGGAGGTATAAAATCAGCAGGAACAATAGTTTCGGCAAAATCAATTATACATGCTATACTTTTGTTCTGGGATCTTCTTAGCAAGAAATATTGCTCGAGCAAGGGAAATATGCGCTGAGGATCTCTTGGTAAATCAACTGACTGTTTGCTGGATATTACATCTCCGGTTACTGCACGTTTAAAATCAGCCATTCCATTTTTATCATTAAACTGAACACCTGGTGACCGGTCATAAAACATAATGATATCACGAGAAGCAAAGAGTTCATCTGATAAAAAGCTTTTGAGGCTGATGAATGTTGGGTTTCTAACACCGCCAAGCATGACTTTATCCCTGATATTACCATGCAAAACAAACTGGTTGAATGTTTTACCGAGATATTCTTCACAAGTTCCTTTGCCCAAACTGGGTAATGTTTAAAAGAGCTCAAAGTAACGAGTTAAATAATTTATCTATCGCCGATTCTGGTTAACTTGATGCTTTCAATACGGGATAGTGTCGCTTTACTTATGATAAATTTATAAGGGCCTAAAACAATTTCTTCATTAACCTGAGGTATTCTACCTACAGCACTGATAATGTATCCTGCTATTGTTTCATATCCATTGCTCTTTCTTTCCAGTTCAATTTCAGGATACTTTTCAGTTAGTTCTTCGATATGGGTATTTCCACTAATGATATAAGTATCAGGAGCAATTTTCTTCATTACTGTTGCCTCTATATCGTATTCATCCTGAATATCACCGACAACCTCTTCGAGCAGATCTTCAATAGTTACCAGCCCTGCGGTTCCTCCATATTCATCGATTACTATGGCCAATGAAATGTTTAGTTTCTGAAACTCAGTGAGTAAATCTTTAGATTTTTGACTCGATGGAATTAATTTTACGGGCCTAATGATCTCATTAAGACTTTTGGGCTTTTTAAACAAATCATACGCAAAAACAACACCAATGATATCATCGATATTTTCGTCAAATACAGGAAGCCGGGAAACTCCCGATGAAACAAACGTATTCATTACCTCCTGAAGAGTAGCGTTCTTATTTATTGCCACAATATCTGTTCTGGGTATCATGGTCTCACGAACCCGTTTGTTGGATAACTCCAGGACATTCGATAGTATTTCCGAATCGTCACGGTCAATATCCGAAGTCTCATCATCACCTATTTCCTGCAATAGCATTTCTAGGTCCTGTCTTCGGAATACCCTCTCTGCATAATCAGTATTTTTTTGGAATAATCCGATAAGAACAGAAGCTGCCCTATTAGAAATGTAGATAAATGGAGTAAATAACCAGTTAAATACCTTCAATGGTACAGCAAATAAAGATATCAGGAAATCTGAATGTATTCGAAATATAGCTTTAGGCATGATTTCGCCCAACATCATAATTAAAAAAGAGGCAATCACAGTTTGAATAAGCAAAACAGTGACATCAGAAGGAGGATTTCCAAATACTTTAAGATAATAGCTTGTAATTGGTGAAACCAGGAATAACGCCATTAAGGTAGCATAAGCGACATTGGCAATGTTATTACCTATAAGCGTTGTGGAAAGAAAGGACTCAGGATTTCTTACAAAGTAATTCAAATAGCGTCCACTCAGGGTATCTTTACGAGCCTTTATTTCAAGTTTTAACCTGTTGGCAGATACAAAACCAATTTCAGATCCGGAAAAAAAAGCACTTGCTGTTATGACCAGCAAGATTATTAATATTTCAGTCAAGATATTATAGGGTTGTTAAAAAAATCAGCTTGAAGAATTGTTAATAGCAAAATACAGTTTATAGCATTAATTAAAATAAATAATATTGACGCAGAAAAATCAACATATCCTGTTGGTCATGTGTTAATTTACAACCTGACCGCTTTTCCCCTGTTTCTGATTGTCACCATCAACATCCATAGCTTCTAGTTTTTGAAGTAAGGTAAAGGTTGGTGGAAGATCATCATCAATATCTTCCATCATAGTGGCTGTTTCCTCCAGGTCATGGATAAGATTATCTAATTGGGTGCCGACTTCTTCGGGATTCGTCATCGTTATTGATTTCTCATAAATATATCGTATGGTATCTTCAATTGTTTGAAGCTGAGATTCACATTCTGATAAAGACTTAAGGGTCGTTTGAACATAGTATTTACCTTGATTAATTAATTTAATGTTCTGACCTTGTATGTAATATAAGTAAGGTAATGATAACCTATTACCTTTGAAGATTGGAACCTGTTAACATTGCGGATATCATTGGCTCTTTTTTGGGTCGGTTTGTTGAGATAACAATTGAATTAACTAACATAGCCTTAACATCTTCGACCATTTCTTCCTTATTCGTAAAACACACAGCAATTGTTTCACCTTTTTTTACAGCATCTCCTACTTTAAAGTTGAATTTTATACCAGCAACTGGATCAACTACATCTTCCTTAGTTTTCCTTCCGGCTCCAAGTTCTACTCCTGCCATCCCGACTTCATATGCATTAATCTGACTGATAAATCCATCAGAAGAAGATGTAATATCAAAACTCGGAACAGACTGATTATATTTTTCCGGATGATATAAATATTCAATGTCACCCCCTTGTTCAGTGCAGATATCTACCAATTTTTGAAATGCAGATCCGTCCTCAATTGATCTTTTGCTCATTTCAATGCCATTTTCGATAGAACGTGCTTTCTTTCCTAAATAAATCATAGCACCTGCTAATTGATGTGTGACTTCCATTACATCTTCAGGACCTTTTCCCTTTAGGCAATCAATACTTTCTTCTACTTCCATCCAATTCCCTATCTTCAGGCCAAGAGGTTGATCCATATTTGTGATATAGGCAATCATTTCTTTATTAAAACTTCTTCCTATAGAAATCAACTTTTGAGCAAGCTTTCTGGCATTCTCTTTTTTGCGCATGAAAGCACCACTTCCAAATTTTATATCTAAAACAAGCGCATCAATACCCTCAGCTAACTTTTTACACATGATACTGCTTGCAATAAGTGGTATCGATTCAACAGTTGAAGTTACATCCCTCAAAGCGTACAATCGTTTATCTGCAGGAGCTATTTCTTCCGTTTGTCCTATCAACACTAAATTATGACGGGTCAATATTTGTTCAAATCGTTTAATATCTAGGTTTACGTTAAAGCCGGGAATTGATTCGAGTTTATCAAGAGTACCACCAGTATGACCAAGCCCACGCCCTGAAATCATAGGCACAGGAACACCACATGCTGCTACTATTGGTGCAAGAATTATTGAAATCTTATCTCCTACCCCTCCGGTTGAATGTTTATCCACTTTAACACCGTTAACCTGAGATAAATCTAAAACCTTCCCAGAATGGAGCATTGAATAAGTCAATGCTTCAGTTTCGTTATCAGTTAATTCATTTAAGAATGCTGCCATTAAAAATGCCGCCATTTGATAGTCTGGTAAGTCGTCATTACTGTACTGCTTTATCATATAATGAATTTCATCATCTGATAATATGATACCATCACGCTTTTTCCGTATGATGGAAGTTACATTATATTGTTTCATCACCCTATCTGATGTGTACTTGTCTGAAGATTATGGTTTAAAGCTCTAATTACTTTTCCTGCATTGTTTTTGTGGGTAATATACTCTTAACTTGAGCCATGGACATAATTCAAATACTCATCATTTTATTCATAGTATACCCCTTCATCAAGCGGATAATTGATGGAATAAAAGAAAAGGGGCAACCACCGGGTGATATTCAGCAGAATCAACAGGACGATTCTTACGATTCAAGTCCATGGGAGCTACCTGAATATAATACCCGTGAAGAAAGCAAAACCCCTCCCCGGCCAAGCGGTTCCTGGGATGATACTCTAAGTGAAATTGAGGAGCTTCTAACAGGCCGCCCGGCTCAACGAAAGACTGAGCAAAAAGTACCCGACACACAAACACCTGTTGCAACACAAAGCAAAGCTAGATATACCGAAGAGCAAAATAAAATACAACAAACTGAAAAGCCCATAGGTAGTGTTGATGTATCAAGCGAGTTGATGGATACAGAAAATCCAATTTATAAATCACTCGATGAAGCCCCGGAAGTTATAACTGAAGAAAATAGTATGAAAGACTATTCTCAGATTATCCACGATTCTGAAACTTTGCGCACTGTTTATGTCATGAGAGAAATACTTGACTTACCGTCCAGTATTAGAAGATTACGAAGGTGATTTTTTAATTATAAACAGACTTTGAGAATTCAAACTTTCATAAAAAATTATAGCTCCCAATGATTACCGTATTGGCGGACAGCTATATTGATTACCTTCAGGAATATTTAAGTACAGATATAAACTGTATCACATACCATCCAGAAAATGGTCCTGATAAGGAACAATTGGAAAATGCTGATGCTTTATTGGTTCGTACAGTAACTCAAATCAATGAATATCAAATAAATCTGGCACCAAAACTACAATTTATAGGTACAGCCTCAGCCGGTTTTGATCATATTAATCGGCCACTTTTGCATAACCGGGGGATACAATTTGCATCAGCACCTGGATGTAATGCAAGATCAGTAGCCGAATATGTATCTACTTGCATCCTCTACTGGTCATGGAAAAATAAATTAGAGTTAAAAGCTCTCTCAGTAGGAATAGTTGGTGTTGGTAAGACAGGGTCTGAAGTTTGCGTTTTATTAGAGAGACTGGGTTTAAAAACACAATGTTATGATCCACCAAGGCAAGATCAGGATAAAGGCTTTAAATCTTGCAGCCTTAAAGAAGTGCTCTCATGTGATATTATTACCCTACATGTTCCATTAACCCATCAGGATGAGCATGCAACTAATCAATGGTTGAATGAAATTAAAATCAAGAATTCTTCAGTTCAGCTATTTATAAATAGTGCTCGTGGAGGGGTTGCTGCTGACAAAGCCTTATTATCAGCAAAAAAAACCAAAGGGATAGATTTTATTCTTGATGTATGGGAAAATGAACCCAATTTTGATGATCAGGTATCCGTGGCATCATTTATTAAGACTCCACACATAGCAGGCTATTCCCGGCAATCCAAAAGGAAGGCAACCAAAATGGTTTGTGAAGCTTTGAATAAACATTTCAATCTGGATGAAACCTCTACTGATATTATGGAATCCACTGAATTTATAGATATTGATTCTGATTCAAATTTTGATACTATCTTAAGTAAGATACACCCTCTCTTCCACTATGATGACCAATTCAGGTTACTTATTGGTTTGCCAGAAGATGAAAAAATAATACAATTCCGCCGTTTACGATCAGAAATTCCATTGCGCAATGAATTTAAATATCTTCGTGTGCCTGAGAAGGTACTCACTAAATACCCACATTTAGGTGACCTTGGCCTTCACCCATAAGATGGGTTTCCTATAGATTCTAAGATGGTATAAAATATGAGTTCAATTTAATTTATGGTATACTTTGAGCTTTTAAAACTTCCACTATGAAAATCACTAAAATTACGCGGACTCAGCCTACCCTGTTATCCAGAATAGCTTTATTACTGGTAGCAGGCATGTTATTCTATGCTACTATGCTACTCTCCGGGGATGCAACTATTCAGCAGAGGATTGTAGCAGGTCGTTTTTGGGGATTTGCTCTGGCTGGTTTTTTTGCTTTCATTATTCCTCACATTCTTTTTCCTGATAAAAGGTTGGATTTGATTCAGCTGCTTAACCTGGAACCGAAAACCCTGATGTTGCATCAGGCAAAGAAATTGTTTCCTTTAATCTTGATTATATATGTCACATTCTTCCTTTTATCATTCTTTGATCCTGCCGATTGGCAATCTTCACTTGATCAAAAGATTATTTTATTTTCCCGGTGGATAATTTTCACCACTTCGGTAGCCTGTTATTCATTTTATCGTTTTGTAATAATTGGATTATTATCACAGCAATGGCATGAAGGTAAAAGAGGGAAAAAGATCATATCAGGATTAAAACAGACCGGACAGGCCATTGCCATCCCACCGGGTATGATACCGTCTTTGATGGCGACTTCAATGATCTCTATTGTTGGCATGATGTTGGTAGTAGTGACAGCCTATCTTACAGCGTTTCCTTACTCGATACTGAGTTATTTACCAGGCTTGATACTATTATTATATTCAAGTTACAGACTGGGTAATCTTGTACCTGTATTTGATAGTCACTTTTACAGGGATAACGCATTCTACGATGAACTTTTCCGTAATCCGAAAGCTTTCAACAGGGATGGGAGAGAACCTGTTACATATGATGCTGTTTATTGGGTTCCCCATGCCTGGCGGCATGCTGTTTGGGCATGCCTTCGTCAACTAGATCGGCGTCTTCCTATGGGAAGGATAATGCTGTTGTTCATTATATTTCTGTGGTTCTTGTTTTGGATTGACGTATCCTTGGATTTAATATCTGCCTGGCTCATCTTAATGATCACTGCTAAAAATGCAGTTTCTTATATTCTGACAACAGGGCCTTTTGCTCCACTCCCTTTTCAATTGACTATTCAAAGTCCTTTTAGCTGGATTTTAACCCGATTTTTTGTAAACATTCGTTGGACACCCGCCATTATACTAGCTCTAGGAGTAGTATCGGTATTTCGAAGCGATATAGGATTTACATTACCAATCTATTGGGCTTTATTTGATCTTATATTTTCATTACTAACCGCATTGATTATCACCGGGCTACACGAATATCAATTCAAAAAACGATATGTCTGAAATCTTACAAACAAAACAACTGAGCAAGCGATATGGGACCGGCGCCTATGTGCTTAGTGGGATGAATATTACCTTTAATAAAGGTACCGCAACCGGTTTGGTGGGTCCTAATGGATCAGGCAAGACAACTTTTATGCGGTTGTTATCCGCTACAGCTTTCCCCACAGAAGGGGAAGTTACTTTTAAAGATATTGACATTCATGAACAACCGTATCAATACCTCAAACATGCGGGTCTTGCCGGTGATTCTAATAATCTCCCCGCTTACCTGAACGCAGTAGAATTACTGCAATGGATTCTTCGGGCAAAGAATAAATGGACAAAACGTTCAGAGGATGACATCTCAGACATGCTTAATTCGGTTCTACTGGATGAACGACGAACAAACCTTATCGGAACTTATTCCAGTGGAATGATGCAAAAAACATTAATAGCCGCAGGATTAATAGCTGATCCTGAGATTATACTTCTTGATGAGCCGTTTCGTGCCCTGGATGTTGAAAGTGTGAATGCCTGTATCAATTTACTTGAAAAATATCGTAATAAAGGGGGCACCATTATCATATCAAGCCACGTCAAGGATACACTTGATAAACTTTGCTCCTCTTATATACAGTTTCCTGTGCTAGATTAGGAGCCTTATCTGCCACTCAATCTTTCTATTATCACAAAAGTTGTTGCAATGGTTGAAACAACAGGAGCAATAACCCGGACATAATCAGCAAATGAGGGCCGCCTCCTGACCTGAATGGACACCACAGAATTAGTTTCCAACTTAAAATTTCTCAAACCATCTGGAACAGGTTCATTATAGCGATATACAAAATTAGTAATTTCTTCTTCCTGACTCTCGCTATTAAACTTTGAGATAGATACTTCCAGCCTTACCTCAGACCAATCAGTGGTTGTTTCACCGGTAGTGTAACGGCTGGGTCCACGTGCATAAGAAATCAACTCAGCAACGCTTGTGCCTCGTGCTATCAAATATCTGCCTGGATTGTTAATATCTCCCCATACATTTACGGTATCTGCAATTTCACCTGGCTCAGCTATCCTAACAAGACCTTCCCCCAAACGAAATTGCTGACTTTGGGGAACATCCCGAACAGACTGTGCATTGATGATAGTTAATGAGGAGAATAAAAAAAGGACTACTAGGAAATAAAACTTCATTGCTGTTATAATTTTCTGGAGTTACACAAAATTGTTACAATTATTTTTCTTCGGTCTCATGATATCTAGCGTAGCTCTCATAAGCATACTTGTAATGATTTGCATTATACTGATTGGTTGCTTTCTTATAATCATAAGCATTAAGAACTGTACCGATAATGGTTGCTTTGACATTTCGAAGATTCTCAATACACTGGTCCAATTCAGCTTCTTTAGTCTGATTGAACCTTGAGGCTAATATGACTCCATCGGCTAGTTGAATTAGCGGAGCAGCATCTGTAATTATCCCAAATGGCGGGCAGTCAATCAGTACTACATCATAAATCTCTTTTAAATCTTCTACCAACTGCTTCATTCTCTGGCTTTGAATGATAGCTGCTGGATTAGGTGGTCGCATGCCACCAGTTATGATTTCAAGGTTTTCAATCAAAGTTGGCTGAATCACTCTCTCAAATCTGGTTTTATCAAACAGTACATCTACCACACCAGGTGATGAAGACAAACCCCAAACCTTATGTTGGCGAGGTCTTCTAAAATCACAATCTATGATGACCACCTTTTTTCCGGATTCAGCTATAGCAACAGCCAGGTTGGAGATCACTGAACTTTTGCCTTCAGATTTATTTGGGGATGTAACCAGAATAGTTTTATATGGTTTATCAGGTTGTGAATAGAATATATTACTCACCAATCGCCGATAGGCCTCACTGGCATAGGACATCGAATCCAGAACGGTTAACAGATCTGTCGATATGAGGACATCTCCGGCATCCACCCATTTTTTATCATTAAACAATTTTTTCTTAAGAATAGAAACATCCGGTATAACCGATAATAAGGGATATCCCCTTTGTTTAAGTTTATCAACACTATTAATCTGAGTAATACTTATTTCTCGTAAGAAAACTAGTCCGATCGAGAACATGCCTCCTAAAACAAATCCGATTAAAACGATAAGTTTAGTTCGGGGACTAATGGGTTTTAGCGGAATGATGGAGTAATCAACCACCCTGCCCATACTGGCCTGTGTTTGTTCCCATACCGAGAGCTCGGCAGTTTGAGTGGATATGGTTAAAAATAATTGTTCATTAATCTGAATGTCTCTTTTTATGCGAGCGAAATCAACCATATTATCAGGTAAATCATCAAAAAAGACCTGATATTCTGCAAGGCGGATATCCAGGACATCAGCTTGTGCCTGATATTGCTGAGCTTCAATTTCCAGCAATATGAGTTCCTGCCGCATTTCATTAACCCTGCCTGATAAACTACCATCGGCACTTCCCAGAAAACTTAAAGATTTTTCATCACTTTCAATGAAATCACCAGCTAATTGTGTGATTTCTGATCTAAGTCTGTCTATCTGATTATTTAATTTGACAAGTTCGGGTTCGGCTAATGGGTTATCCCTCAAATTTGGATTCTTTTGTATCATTAGCATCTTCCTGGTCTCGAGTTCAGCCAATTCATACTGGAATCGATTCAACTTGGGAGACATACCTTCGGCATACATTTTAGCAAAGCCGGGTTTAATTTTATCCAATTCATTTTGGTAGCTTTCTATTGCAGAGTTAACTGCAACCGATTTCACAGTCACCTCTTGCCGTTCAATCTCAAGTTGTGACATTGCCGTTATCAACTCTTCCGTTTGGCGATCAAGTTGAACCAGTTTCTCCTTGTTCATAAAATCACGTAGGAGTTCTTCTTTATTAGCCAAAGTATTTTTAACCGTGTTCATTTCAGTATTTAAGAACTCTAAAGCAGATCTTGTCTGTGCCCGGTTTTGGTCAATAGAATGCTGATTATAAGTATCTAAAACAAGATTGGTAATATAAGAAGCCTCAAAGGGTGATGGACTATCATAATTAACCCGAACAACATCAGTCTCTCTATCTACTTGTCCAATCGTTAGATTTGTACGTATACGTGAAATTAATGTATCCTCGCTAATTAATGTAGAATCTATAGGATACTCTCTCCAGAGTACAGGAAACATAGTACCATCTTCCTGTTTAGGATTATCAACTAAATGATCACCTAGTTTTTTCGCCAGGCTACGGGATCGAAGTACTTCCAATTCATTTGAAATTGTACTTCCTCTGCCAATTCCGAAGCTACTGGATAACAAACTATTCAAATCACTTCCAGCCATTGAATAACTATTCCGGCTTTCTGAAATGATCATTGTGCCATCACCTTGATATATGGGTGTCAGTGACTTGGCAAAATAATATGAACCCACCGTTGAGATCATAACAATGGTAATAAACAACCACTTATAGCCAAACAAAAGATTGAAAATCTTTTTCAGATCTATTTCATCATCACTATCATTCATATTAGGTTGATGAGAGCCATTGTTATTTATGTTGAGATGTCCATTATTACTCGCATCGTTTAAGCCATTACTTTGCATAAATGAGGTCTAAGAAGATAGGGGTTTTGCCGTCCAGGGACGAAATTTTAACAAGTATGAAAGATAAATAGAATTAAATTTTATTCATAATTATAACCACAAACATTTAGAAAAATTACACTAAGGGCTTTAAGTTTTTTATCTTTATGAAAAATAATTAAACTTTCTATATAATCTGAACTCCATGAAACTAGGCATAATTTCTGATATCCATGCAAACCTGCCTGCACTGAAAGTGTGCCTGAAAAAATTAGATGAGCTTAATGTAGAAAAAATCATATGCCTGGGCGATATGGTCGGTTATGGGCCCTACCCTAACGAATGTTGCGATATTATACGAGATAGAAATATTCCAACAGTGCTCGGAAATCATGATGGCGCGATTACGGGAGCCGTACCTTTAAGAACCTTCCGTGAACCCAATCATTCTTTATTGAAATGGACGCATAAGATTATAACACCGGAAAATAAAGCCTTTCTTAACTCTTTAAATTTAACTTTAACGGATGGAGAAAACTGGTTAGCTACTCATTCCAGTCCTATTGATCCAACCCGATGGGTGTATTTGGATTCAGCTACAGCATGCAGAGAAGTTTTAAAAAAAGTAGAACAGGATATCATATTTGTCGGACATACTCATAAACCTGCTGTAATTGCCGAGAAATTTGGTGTTTTATCAGTCAAGCCGGGCCAACGTTATGTTATTAATCCTGGAAGTATTGGGCAAAGTAGGGATAGCGATCACAGAGCTTCTTTTAGTGTAATGGATACGAATGAGTTTAAATATGAAAACTTCCGCCTAGATTATAGTGTTCAGGAAACCCTGGATCATTATATGACGATTGGGTTCTCTGAGAAGCAAGGGAAGATTATGTTAGGCATTTAAAAACAATCAATGATAGATACACATTGCCATATTTACCTTGAGGATTTTAAACATGATCTAGAATCGGTTCTTGATCGTGCTGTAGAAGCTGGTGTAAATCATATATTTATGCCATCTATTGATTTCAAATCTATAGAAGCAATGCAAACACTTCAGCATCCTAAAATTACTTTCCATTCCATGGTTGGCGTACATCCCTGTGAAATATCCTCAAATAATAGAGATATTGAAGCAAGGTTATCTGAATGGGCAAGTAAAAATACCTTTGTTGGTATCGGTGAAACAGGACTGGATTATCATTGGTCATTGGATTACATCAAGGAACAAAAAAAATCTCTAAGCATTCATTGTGAAATTGCAAAAGCAGTCAATAAACCTGTAATTTTGCATAATAGAAATAGCACGCAGGATATGCTTGATATTATTGAAGAAAAACAAAATGGCAGCTTACAGGGAATCTGGCATTGCTTTAACGGTACCCTCAATGAAGGCAAACGAGCACTAGACCTTAACCTTAAACTTGGAATTGGGGGCGTACTTACTTTCAAAAATGCAGGAGTGGATAAAACGGTTGCCAATTTGCCTTTAGAGCATATGTTACTGGAAACTGATGCACCTTATCTCGCACCACATCCTAAGAGGGGTAAGCGGAATGAACCCTCATTTATAAAATATACTGCTGAACGGCTTGCCGAGGTAAAAGGATGTTCGATAGAAGAAATTGTTATGCAAACCACTCAAAATGCTCATAGAGTTTTTGGATTGAATACATCCAATTAGTGTAATGATTCAAGAATATTCAAAAATTCTTCAGGATGATAAACAGGTACTTTACTATCCTTAAAAACTGTTTTGTTTCTGGTGACGATGTAATCTACTTTCTGTTCTAAGGCTGCTTGATTCAATACTGCATCCTCATAATCTTTAAAACTGCTTTTGATCGCCATTTCCATTATATGACTAGTAATGGGGATGATCTGAAATATATCAAGCACTTCAAGCAGGTGTCTTTTGACCCATTTTGGCTCTACCTCTTTCGACATAAGGAAATGCAATGTATTCATCGTACCTGATACCAGCCAACCCGTTACATGTCCTTTTTCAACCAGGGTAAGTAATTTATAGGCATGTGCCTCATAAGGATCACGATCAAGCAATACATCCAGAATTACATCGGCATCAAACAGTACATTCATGTCATGAATTGATAAAATATAGAGTGTGTTTTCCTTACTTGTATTTGTTCTGCAAATAACGCTGATAATGAGAAGGATTAGTACAGCATCCTTTGAGAATCCCCTTAAGTGATCTGCAGCCGGGCATTTCAATTGAAGGGTCATTTATATTCTCATGAATCACTCTAAAATAGTTTTCAATTAGTGTTGATAATGACATGTTATTCTTCTTAGCAAACTTCCTGGCACTGTTCACAAACTCCTTTTCTGTGCGAACAAATATATTGATTCTATCCTGCTTAGGGATTGGTTTTGAAACCATATCCTTAACCTTAGGTCCTGGTTTTTTAAATTTAGCTAATTTCATCATATCCTGAATTTGATTGCCTGAAAGATAAGATTATAATAATGATTTTAAAGCGTCTCAACAGAAAAACCTGATACTCATTTTTCAAATTAGCTACGGTAATTTAAAAGGTAGAAATTCAACATGGTAATCAGGCTATTTTAAACATAATAATTCCTTATAATTCAGGGTTATACTCTTTGATTTTTCCCTCATATTTTCTCATAAACCTGATCTATGGCACTAGAGCAGCTCAGCAAACTTTTTTCCTCTTCCCTGCCCCTTAAGGAATTTCATCACCATATAGAAAATAAGAAATCCATCAGGCTGGAAAGGTTTGTGGGTTCTACTCCTTCTTTTTTAATAAAAGAACTGGAAAAAAAGTATAAGAATATACTGGTTATCTATGGAAGCTTTGAGGATGCGCAATTTCTGAAATCAGACTTAGACGCTCTGGGAGCGCAGCATGCGAAGTTGTTCCCACCCACTGGTCATAAACCTTATGATAATGACCAGATGCTTGATTCATCGGTTCTGGTGCAAAGATCTGAGGTACTGGAATCTATTTATAAGGCTGAAAAAAAACTTGTTATCACTTCATCAGAAGCAATATTTGAAAAAATAGCTTCTCCTGAAAGCTTTAGTAAAGCTTCTGTTGTTATTGAAATCGGTCAGCTTATAGAGCCAGGTGAACTTATGAGAACACTTTCTGATCAGGAATATAGCAGAGTAAGCTTTGTTGATGGGCCAGGTGAATTTGCATCACGAGGAGGTATACTGGATGTTTATCCTTTTTCGGGTGAATATCCTATACGAATCGAGTTTTTTGGTAACGAAATCGATTCGCTTAGAGAATTTGACCCGGATTCACAGCGTTCAGTTTCATTTCTTGAGAATGCCAGACTGACGCCAAATGTTAATGTAATAGGAGATGAAGAAAGGAAAAATCTCTTGGGATATTTCAATGATGATACAGTCATTTTCCTTTTTGGTATAGAGTTCATTCTGAACGATCTGAATAATAGATATGAAGAAGCTGAAGCATCCTTTCAGAGAAAACATGCTGATGGTAAACAGCCTCCTGAGGAAATATTTGTTGACGCTGCAGCTTTTAATACCAGTATATCTTCCAAACCAAAAATTCACCATGGTACATTTCAAAAAGATATGGATATTGACTGGGTTTGCCAGTTAGATGCCAAAGCTCAACCCGATTTCAATTCCTCTATAAAGCTCTTAAGGAAAAGTATAGAAGAGCTTTCTTCCAATGATACCATAACCTACATCCTGTGTGACAACGATGGACAAAGAGATCGTTTCGAAGAACTCCTTGGGGATTCAAGTAAAGAAATGAATTACCATCTTTCGGTTGAGACTATTCACAGAGGATTTATATTACAAGATACTGCCGTAGCGGTCTATACGGATCATCAGATATTCAATCGCTACCACAGACCCAAAACTAAAAAAAGAAAATACCGTGGTGGGATATCATTTAAAGAGCTAAAAGATCTGAACGTTGGTGATTTTGTAGTCCATGTTGATTATGGTATTGGTAAATTCGCCGGTTTTAAAGACATCGTAGTATTAGGATCCAGTCAGGAAGCTGTAGTTGTCCGTTATCAGGAAGATTCGATTTTATATGTTAATGTTTCCAGCCTGCATAAACTTCAAAAATATTCTGGAAAGGAAGGTATAGCCCCAAAAATTACCAAGTTGGGTTCTGGAGAATGGGCAAGGAAAAAGGCTAAGACCAAAAAAAGAGTCAAAGATATTGCACGCGATCTGATTAAGTTATATGCCAAACGCAAAGCACAGGAAGCATTTGCTTTTTCCAATGATACAACCATGCAGACTGAGCTGGAAGCTACCTTCAAATATGTTGAAACTCCTGATCAGGAGGCGGCCATTCAGGATGTTAAACAAGACATGATGAGCGTCCATCCTATGGATCGTTTGGTATGCGGTGATGTCGGATTTGGAAAAACTGAAGTAGCAGTCAGAGCAGCCTTTAAAGCTGTTATGGATGGAAAACAGGTTGCAATCCTGGTGCCAACAACGATTCTTGCTGACCAGCACGCAAAAACCTTTCAGGAAAGGGTTCAGAATTTTCCGGTAAATGTAGATGTTATTTCTCGATTTCGAAGTAAAACCGATCAAAAAGAAATCCTTAAAAAAACTGCTTCTGGAAAAATCGATATTTTGATTGGAACCCACAGAATAACTTCAAAAGATATTAAGTTCAAAGATCTGGGGTTACTGATTGTTGATGAAGAACAGCGTTTTGGGGTTGGGATGAAAGAAAAGCTAAAAGAATTGCGTGCTTCAATAGATGTCCTAACTTTGACTGCAACACCGATACCACGAACATTACAATTTTCTTTGATGGGTGCCCGGGACTTAAGCATCATTAACACTCCACCTCCCAATCGACAGCCTGTATACACAGAAATTCACAGTTTCGATTCCCAGTTAGTTCGTGATGCCATTATGCAAGAAATTAGCAGAGGCGGTCAGATATTTTTTATACATAACCGGGTTAAGAATATTGAGGAGATGGCTGACATGATCAGACAGCTGGCTCCGGATGTTCGGGTAAGGTTTGCCCATGGTCAAATGACGGGCCCTCAACTTGAAAAAATCATTCTAGATTTCTATGCTCATAAATTTGATGTGTTGGTTTCTACCAATATCGTTGAAAATGGAATTGATATAGCCAATGCCAATACCATAATAATTAATCGGGCTGACCATTTTGGTCTGGCTGAATTACATCAATTAAGGGGTCGTGTAGGACGTTCTGACCGCAAAGCCTATTGCTACCTAATAACTCCACCCCTTGAGGTTCTCACAGTTGAAGCAAGAAAGAGGCTGATGGCTCTGGAAGAATATTCCGAACTTGGTTCAGGCTTCAATATTGCAATGAGAGATTTGGATATCCGGGGGGCAGGAGATATTCTGGGTGGCGAACAAAGTGGCTTTATCAATGATATTGGATATGACCTGTACAACAAAATCTTAAATGACGCTGTAAATGAACTAAAAGAGACTGAATTTTCTGAGCTGTTTTCCGGGATTGAAATTGAAAGCGAACTTCCGGAAACAATTGTTGAATTTGATTTACCAGCTCTTCTACCAGTCAACTATGTTTCCGAGAATGTGGAAAGGCTGAATCTATATCGCAAATTGGCAATGGCTAAAAGTCAGAAAGATGTCAATGACTGGAAAGATGAACTTAAAGATCGTTTCGGCCCACTACCTGATAAAGCTGAGAATTTAATCAAACTCACTGTAATCAAAATATTATCATCGAAATTATATTTAAGTAAAGTGGTTGTACGGTCAGAACGGATGTGGTTGCAGGTTCCATCAGAAAAATCTAAAGCAGGAATTGACTTTTTTGAGAAAGGCAGATTACAATCTTTGCTTGAAAATGTTGAACATCGTGCTCCTAACCGATATAAGCTTATTCAGAAGAATGATACTATACGTATAGCCATTCATGGAATACCCGACCTTGATGCGGCTATTTCTCTCCTGGAAGAGTTGAATCAACCTGTAGAGGTAGCTGCCGTTGACCGATAGTTTATCGGAAATATTAAAAAATGGCGGGATCGTTGCCTTCCCAACAGAAACGGTATACGGCCTTGGGGCTAATGCTTTTAATCCCGATGCAATCAAGAAGGTATTTCACATCAAAGGACGTCCCTCTGACAATCCATTGATTGTGCATATCTCCAATATGAATATGGCACGTCTTTTTTGGCATCATATCAATGATGATACAGAAAAACTGGCATCAGTATTTTGGCCAGGTCCTCTGACCATAGTTTTAGAAAAGAAGGCGGATGTTTTGGATATTATCACAGCGGGACTGAACACAGTAGCACTTAGAATGCCTAAACATGAAATGGCCTTACATTTAATTGGCGAAACTGGTCCATTGGTAGCCCCAAGTGCAAACTTGTCAGGGAAACCAAGTCCAACCAAAGCAATTCATGTGAAACAGGATTTTGGAAAAGATTTTCCGGTCATTGATGGCGGATCATGTAAAATCGGTCTGGAATCAACGGTAATTAACATGGTAACGGAACCCTATACAATTCTTCGACCTGGCCATATTACTCTGGATGAAATTGAAGAGGTATTAGGCAAAAAAGTGATGGTAGCTAACTTAAAAGAAGCGTTACAACCACAAAGTCCCGGTATGAAATATTCCCATTATGCACCGGATGCATCTGTTAGATGGTTATCACATGGAGAAAACCCTGATAGGGCCAAGACCCTATACCTCTACCCTGTTTCAGCATTGCCAGATCAAAGGGAAAATATTATATGTTATCATAGTAATTATCTGGAATTCGCCCGGGATTTATATGACCGTTTTCGCCAGGCAGATCTTCAAGGTTATAATGAAATAGCTATTGAACGCTTTGAACAACATGACGCCTTATTAAACCGAATTGAAAAAGCCATTGGACTGACTTAAAACTTTAATACTTTTTTTCCTACGCAGGATGGAAAATACTTTCAATGAATAGTATAGTAAAGTTCCCATTAACGCACCAAATACTACCAGTACTTCCTGAGGTCTCAGATCACTAGCAAAAGTCATCGTATCATTAAATAATCCAAAAGGCGAACCCAAAAAATAAACGATTCCGCCCAAAAAAGGAATTAAAATGGGGAAATACTTTAATTCCATTAGAGGTTTAAGATTATAAATGGGAATATATCTTTTGATTTTATTCATGAATCCCTTCCAATCTACAAAAGATCCATAGATGAGGATGTTTCCTGCAAAATCTATGTTCAACATGAGCAAAGTACCCGAATGAAATATCACGGCAAGTACCAGGAATAATCTTGTGGTTACAGGATGAATTATGGCGAATAGAAAACCTATTTCAAAGCAGACAGTAAAATAATCCAGCATAACCCAAAACCAAGGCACATCGAAAGCCAGAAAGTATCCCGCCATTAAATCAGTGCGGCCGGATACATAATACTGGCGGAATAAATGTCCGCGGGTAGCCATTGTTTCAGGATCAAGCCAACCTCCCAATAACTTTGGAAAGCCCGCAGTAAACATCATAAATCCTAAAAATAGAAGTAGCAGGCTAAGTGGCCATGTCTCAACTTTTCGGTCATTACCAGAATTATTTATAGCGTCAATTGAATAAGCAGCTCCCCAATTAGACCACATTAGGATTAAAGGCAAAATGATTACCAGCAAATTATGATTGATTTTACCCAATGAGTATGAGAAACCAAAGCCGATCAGCAATAATATGCCCGTTGCAATAGAAGACCAAAATGTGCGATAACCAACTAACAAGGCAACAAGACTAATATTCAATACCAGTACGAGTCCATGGAAAAAGATTTCTCCCGGAAAACCATTGAACAACATCATAGGGCCTGGGGGTGGGTCAAAAAATTCACCGGGTAAGGTAGAAAGCAATGCAAACTGGGTGTAGGCAGAATGCCCCGGACTCATAATAAATAAAACGAAAAGGGCAAACAAAATCCTGTACAACCCCAGGCTCTCTGGCGAAATCTCAAAGGAATTGAAAATCCAACGGTCAAACTTCCTCATGAAAATTAATGATGTTTCGGGATATTAATTCAGAACCGGTGTTAACTTCTCCATCTAAAATCTGATATGTTATCAATCTCCATTCGATTTCTAAGTTTATAACTTCTCGATCATTCACTATGCCTGACAATTTTTGGTATAGCCATACCTTTGTTTCTTCTTCAAGAATTTCAATTGCCTCGGGATGAAACCTTCTGGCCATAACCGTCTTATGATGAGAGTAAGGCATTTCAGAGAGCAGATCAGGTACATTGATCTGTTTTTTTGATCCATCAGATAATGTAACCATTAAGTAAGGCTCCTCCAGGGAAATACCATCTGCTCCATCAAAAACATTTTTAAACCCCGGAAATACAAATCCTGGCCAATGCTCATTAATTTGAAAATATCCCATGACCCCTACCAATGCATATTGTGCAGGTAAAAAGATCAAAAAAAAGATAAATAATCTGCGAATTCTAGCTTGATAGTCCATAAAACTATAGGATATTTAGTAATACTAACTAATTCGTTTATACATAGAACCATAATTAACTAAACTATAATGTATTGAAAAGAAATATTATCTTCAGTTATAATCTGAGAATTAGAAAAATAAGCCTAAATAAGCCTTTAAAACTCTGACGGGGAGGAAATTGTCAGAGCATTATATCAAAAACAAAAAAAGGTCTGCACATTGAAATCAATCTACAGACCTTTAAGCTCCCCGGGTAGGATTCGAACCTACAACCCTGCGGTTAACAGCCGCATGCTCTGCCGTTGAGCTACCGAGGAATAGAAATCATTTGTTACTCAAACGACGGCTAAATATACCAGCCAGGTCAATAGAAGTCAACTGAAAAAAACACTTTTAGCGTCTTTTATTAAACAGGCTTCTTTCAAATGAATAAATAATGCCACGTCCTAATTTGGAGCAAAAAAAAAGGTTGCCGTTAAAAAAACGACAACCTTAAAGTGGAGGTGCCGGAACTCTAACTATTACTTACTACCAACTAAGTAATTAACGCTGACCTACCTCATTTAGCGTTTTTAGCCACTTTATGTTTCCCGTTGTAACTTTGAAAAGTTGGGAAATACAAAATATGTTGTTACCTTTTGTTAGTACCTTTAAAGTTTATCACCTAAAAAGGATGCAACATGGCAACGCTGAATTTCACCTTAAAAACCAATAAGCAAAAAAGGGATGGTACTATCCCGGTCTATTTAAGAATCACAGAGAACCGCAGATCACGGTTTATATCAACCGGTGTTAGTCTGCATGAAAAGCATTGGAACCCCAATCAGCAACAAGTGAGGAAATCCCATCCCTCCTACCAGGCTTATAACGATGAGCTTCACACCATCAAAACCCAGGCTGAAAACAAGATCCGCAATGGTAACGGTAAGGATAAGTCTATCACAGAATTAAAGGATACCATCACCGGCAAGGGTAAGCATGATTTTTTTAGTTATGCAGAGCAACACCTGTCCGCCTTGAAAAGCAATGGCCAATATTGGAACTGGAAGAAAAAGAAGGTATCTATTGAGAAGCTCAAAAAGTTCAATAAAAGCGACTATCTACCCTTCAATGCTATCAATGGGGATATGATTGAGCGTTTTTGCTTATTCCTGAAAAATAAGCCCTATAAGAATGTGAATAACACCATTGCTAAGAATATAGAGCATATCAAAACCATATATCGAAGGGCGCATAAACACCTCAATACGGAATTGAGGCTGGATGTGATCGAATACACGGTTAAAATGACCAAGACTAAAAAGGATAAGCTTACCATTGAACAAATACGGGCGCTGGAAGCCTTGAAGCTGGACCACGGATCAGCATTATGTACAGCCCGAGATGTATTCATGTTCGCTTTCTATACCGGAGGCATCCGTTTTGGTGACATGTGCCGACTAAAATGGGAAAATATAAGTGGTGACTATTTACATTATACAATGGGAAAGACGGCTAACCATACTACTGTAAAACTTCTCAGTAAGGCGCGGTCTATTCTGGAACGATATAAAAAGGATGATCCAAAGGTTTATATATTCCCTCTGTTGCGAAACGACCGGGATTACTCCGACCCTATCTTTGAACAAAGAGCAATCAGTTCCCGCAATGTGCTTATTAATCGGAATCTGCAAATACTGGCTAAGATGGATGAAATGGTTAAAACTGGAATAACAGCCAATATCTCAACACATATAGCCCGGCATAGCTTTGCAGATTATGCCCGAACAAAAGAAATGAGCCTGTATGATGTAAGCAAAATATTAGGCCATAGCAACCTAAAGATTACCGAAACTTATCTCAAAAGCTTTGATCAAGAATCCGTGGATAATGCAATGGAGAAGCTTTTTGAGGATTAAGCCCAAATTGGGTAAAGCACCCATATAAAGCGAAAGCCCCTGACTGTAGCTAAACAAATCAGAGGCTTTCTAACCTTAACATAGTAAGGCATACCATGAAAAATACAGAAAAGAATCCATTTATATCACCAGTAACCAGAAAAGAGTTTGACCCAGCTGAAACCCTTATAAAAATACAGGAAGTTATTAAAAAGAAGGATATATCAGCCAGGCTTTTACCCCAAATGACAATTTTTGAGGCACTCATACAATCTTTAATAGAGGATATTGACGAAGGGCGTTTGAGTGGTTTAAATGAAAACCTTTATAATGCGATTACCTTTGTTTGGGTCGATTTGGAAGAAGTAATAAAAGATTTGGAGAAAGAGAATCATAAACTTTTCCAACTTGCTCTGCATGGAACAGAAAAACTATAACCCTTTCAAGCCCCGGTTACGGCCGGGGCTATTTTATCATGGCTAAAAAAGTTATAAAAAATATTGATACCCGGGGCAAAGCACTGGATCATATCAGGGAGAATGCCCCCGAGATTTTTAAAAAGCATCATATCCACGAAAATTCCCCGGATGTTCATATCACCACGGCGGCCCAACACGCCGGATTTATTTACCGCTGGCGGGGTGATCTGTTCCGGAGTTTCGAGGTTTTGGATGAAGGTGATCCCATGCCGTTTCAGGCGCTGGAAACCGTCGATCACGTCACAACGCCGGATCAGGCGCGTGAGCACCTTCGAAGCCTTTATGACGGAAAAACAATTCCGATCAGGGGTTCAGGTAACAATTACAGGGTGTGGATACACAGCATCCGGAAAGTTCACGAGCTGGAGTGGGCAGCTTCGGAGTTGGGTTATATTTATCCGAATTTGGAGGAGGAGCAATGAAGAAAAAGCAGAAATCGAAAATCTATAAACTTGGGTGAAGATATCAAGCCCCGGTTATTCAGTTATCCGGGGTTTATTATGAAGTTTTTAAAAACCTCTTGACTATTAACCCTAGTCAGACAAGTAAAATGATTTAAGCCGGTATCCTTTTGGGGTATCGGCTTTTTTATGGGCTTCCTTTAATGATAAAAGCGTTCGTAAGTTGAATATAAACAAGTTTAATATTCACCCCATAAAGAAATAGGTTTTTTGCATCTGTAGCTCTATGTAAGTTTTAATGTCATTTAAAAACGAACTGGAGATGCAAGAATGAACAACGTTGTGGTCACAACCCCTGAAAAACTGGCTGAAATCGTAAGCCTGGCTGTATCGAATGCGATTGCTATCGCTATTCCACAAGCTGTACAAAAAGCAAAAGAAAAGCCTTATTTAACAACTGATGAACTCATGGAGCTTACCGGCTGGAGCCGTAGGACATGCCAATACATGAGAGACTCCAGAAAGATTGAATTTACACAACATGGAAGAAGGATCATGTACCCACGTGAAGGTATTGACAAATTTCTGGAAGACCATCGAATTAAGGTTAAAAAAGATGTTTGATTCCATCACAACCCACAATAAGCCACGTAACACCGTGAAAGACAAATACTTTAAAAAAAAGGTATCAACAATGGTATTATCAAAATGCAGAAAGGCTATAAAATGAAAGAGCAAACTCACGGGAATGGGTTTGCTCTTTCGGAAATGCTGTACGGACAACGGGAATTGTCTTGCAAAATAGAAAAGCCTGCCTTAACAAACAACCCCTTAGATAGTCCACCATCTATCATTCCCGGTGTTCCATATCCTATTTCAGACCGGGAAAAAGAGATCGTCAACCTCACCTGGCTTCATTGCCGAAAGATAAGAGGTGGGTTATGAACGATGCTATTACCCCGGATGAATTAAAAAGCCATGTAAATGGTCTTATTGCGGATCATGATAAAACATGGTTCAACCCTTCCGACCCTTTTACAGAGCCTGTACCACCACTTGAGTTTATAGTTGATGGATATTGTGCCAGAGGACTAATTACTGTAATTGGTGCAAGTGCCGGAAGCGGTAAATCATTATTTCAGCAAATTATTTTTCAAAAAAGAGATAATGACCTTTTACCCACATCCCAGGGTAAGGCTATTTATCTGACAGGCGCTGATTCATCTGAATTTGAAATTAGGCGACGTGCGAAAGCCATAAAGGAAAACAACGGACTAGAAACCGTATCGCTGCCAGAGGAATTATTTTGTGTTGCTACAAATAAAGTCTTTATGAATGAACTTACAGAGCAAGTTATCAAGTATGGAGCCGATACGCTCATCTTTGATACTCTGGCTGATTTTCATGAGGGCAACCTATATGAGGCTGAACTTGCCAACAAAACCATGAAGGCATTTACCGACCTTGCCAGAACTGCCAACATTGCTGTTATTCTGGTCACCCACACCCGGAAGGGATCGAAGATAAAAACAGAATACAACGTAGAGGATGTTTCTGACAGCCGGGTATTTGGAACTAAGGCTGATTTTGTTTTTGGCCTTCGAAGCGAATACCAGCAAGACGGATCAAACCTCATAGAATTGCAGTGCCTGAAATCCCGGAGCGCTCAGGCAATGAGGCCTCTTAGAGCTGAAATCTATTTCAATACGATCAGCAATGAACTTAAGATTAGAAAGACTGAGAGAATGTTTTCAGGGGAATTGGAAAGCCAGGGGAAAGAACAAAAGCGTGAACATAATATCAAAGAAGTTCACCG
The DNA here is from genome assembly GCA_040905745.1 of Balneolales bacterium. GTDB lineage: Bacteria > Bacteroidota > Rhodothermia > Balneolales > Natronogracilivirgulaceae > JBBDMU01. Next base: position 39,581 of record JBBDQY010000004.1, on the reverse strand, counting down.
ACTTAAATCCGATGGAAAAACAGTACGTGAAATTGCTGATGAATTAGAAATAGCAGTTGGAACGGTATCGAAATATGCAAAAGAATCAGAACCCGAAAATTCACCCTTTTGAGTGTTCACTGTTCATTTCCCTACACTAATGAACGATGAACACTTTGTTCATGCAAATGTTCACGCATGAACAAAACAATGAACTCTAGTTACAATGGAAAACTTTAAATACATATTAGATCCCGGAAGTAGGAAGTTTATTTGTCCTTCATGTGAGAAAAAACGTTTTGTCCGGTATATTGATTCTCAGACGAATAACTATGTAGATGGTGAGTTTGGGCGTTGTGATCGTGAAGAAAATTGCGGTTATCATTTAGACCCGTTCAAGTGTTCATCGTTCATTACCCTAGGGAATATGAACGTGAACACTCCAAAAAGACCATCAAGGCAGGTTAAATTTATTCCCTATGAAACCTTCCATAAATCCCGAACGGGATATGATCGGAACAACTTTATTCAATATCTGCTTTCCCTGTTTGCTGAAGAAACAGTAAACCAGTTAATAGCCACCTATCATATAGGCACATCTAAGCAATGGAACGGAGCTAATGTATTTTGGCAGGTTGATATAAAAAATCGCATACGTACCGGAAGGATCATGTTCTATGATCCACAGACCGGAAAACGGGATAAGAATAAAAATCATTGGGTACATAGTCTTTTATACTCCGACTTCCCATTGAGACAATGCTATTTTGGTGAACATCTACTAAGCGATGCAAACAAACCCATTGCCATAGTTGAGAGCGCAAAGACGGCCATTATAGCCAGTGCGTACTTTCCCAGTTACACCTGGTTAGGCTGTGATGGATCAAACGGACTGATGCCAGCAACCCACAATAAGCATGAAGTACTCAGAGGCCGGAAAGTTACCCTTTTTCCTGACGTCGGGAAAATGGTTGAATGGAGCGCAAAGGCAGAACAATTAAAAAACATCTGTAATGTGAATGTTTCGGAGCTACTCGAGCAAAACGCTCCGACCGAACATAAAGGTTACGATATAGCGGATTATCTGACAGGCTATGACTTATCGGATTTTACAGGCAAGGCTAAGTCATCAATACGTGAAGATCGTAAGCCACAGGGCAAATACAGAGCCTATCCTACTGATTGGGATATAGAACCACCACCACCGGGAACCGATGAATACATGGAAATGATAAACGAAGAAAGGAAAGCGGCATGACCCATAAACGGTTAGACTTGACTTCCATCCATAATAAGATCGAGTATAATATATAATATCAATTACTTATAAAGTGCAGGTAATAACATAGGTACAACAAAACACACAAAAACAGGAGTTACAACACCATGGTAAAACAAATTAAATCAATCACAGTACCTTCATTTTTTTGGGAAAACTTTCTGAATGAATCCATTCCCGGATCAGCAGAAAACCTTGATGTTGCAAGTGCTCAACGTACATGTGACCAAGCGCGCGGAATCATTGAACGGACGAATGAACGCATACGGGATATTTCAGCAGACCCCACTGCAACACAGCCACAAAAGAAAATTCAGATTGAGCGTGTAGCAAAACAGGCAAAGCAGAACCTAGAGAAGCTCATTAATGATGCCTCCGCAAGCTTGATGGACAAAACGAAAAGCATCAATCAGGAAATATCCAGCGCTATTGGCAATGCAGATCGAATCGAGAAATCTGTTACGATGCAGAAACTTAATTCTATGCAGGTGGATAAGCGCTCTAGCTTCATCCGGCAATTGGCAGCAGCCGGTGATTTTGAAACACTTTCTCATATTGTCGGAAGATCAGCGGCATTCCTGGAGATTGATCCGGCTGAATTTGAAGAAGTAAAGCAGACGTATGTACAAGGTGCCTTTCCGGATAAAGCGAAAGAACTTGCCACGAATGGCAAACTTTTAAATAACTACAAAAAAGGTATACTTGCCGTGGTTAATGAGTTTGACAGCTTCGGAACTGAGTTAACACAAAAAGCGGAAAAAGCTCAAAAAGCACTAAGAGAATAACAAAAGGTTGGCCTCCTGCCTCCTGGCCTGCCTGGTGAGCGTTGGGCATAACGCTTGCCGGGTGGGTTTTTTAAAGATAATGCCATGCAATTAATAACTTTTCAGCAATCCCATGCAAAACGAAGAAAAAAAACAATGTGGAGCCAGAACAAAAAGCGGCAATCCCTGTGGTAACTACTCCATACAAGGCCGTGAGCGGTGCAGGATGCACGGCGGAAAGCAAAAGAGGGGTACAGCTCACCACCTTTTTAAACATGGCTTATACAGCAAATTCGTAAGCAATGATTTACAGCAAATCCTTGAAGAACTGGATAATATAGATCAGGATGATTTAATTGATCCGATCAATGAAATTAAAATCTTCCAGGCTCTTATCCTGAAATCCAAAGAGCTACAAAACGGATCGAATGACCTGGATGCGCTAGATAAATTGACAAAAATTCTTGACCGGCTAATTCAGGGTAAACAGCGTTCCCAAAAAATTCTACTGGAACAACAAAGATTGGTTCCCATATCCGATATTCAGGTTTTTCTTGTCTGGATGGAAGAATTGTTAATCCGGGAAACAGGAGATGAAACGGCGTTTAAAATCATAAATCAACTCAAACACTTTAAACTATCTGAATACAATGGCACGAATCATTGATATACTTAACAATGCAGAACAATCAAACCGGATCATAGTTTTTGCAGGATTGCCACTTGAAAAGTTACAGGAATACACAACCCTTAAAATGAAAGATACCATGTCCAATAAAGATAAAAAACGAATTGAAGAAATAGAGCTGAACCTGCCTAAAAAGCTAAGTGAACCGGAACCAAAAGAAAACCGCCCCCCTTCATGGAATCCACAGCAAGAATCAGCAGAATCATTTGTAAAACGATATATCGCAGAACAGTATAAATAATCTTAGATCGTTAGCCACAGGCGAAATATAAAAGCCGTTTCTTTTCAGGAATGGCTTTTTTTGTTCACTATTTTTCAGAATTACAAATCCGTTAAAAAATAGGCTTCTTTTAATAATTGTTATTACCTATGATAATACCCATAACAAAAAAGCCTTGCAACTCAATTAGTTACAAGGCTTAGTGTGGAGGTGCCGGGGGTCGAACCCGGGTCCGAGATGGTAAACCTACAAGCGTCTACATGCATAGTTGCTTTTAGATTTTCACCTGAAGGTTAGCCAGGCAACAAGCGCCTTCAGATTAGATTGGTAAGTTTTCATGTAAATTTGCCAATCACAAATTCACACTAGCTTATTTTTATCGACGTTCGTACCAGCCGCCAATAAGCAGGCAACCGGGTGAACGGAATGGGGCTGTTAAGCAGCCATTCGGTATTCGTAATTGTTGGCATTTACGTTTGCCTCAACAGTTTTTACAAGAACCACTGAGAAAAACTCGACATGCAACCTGTGATTGTACTCAACCCGTCGAAGCCAGTTTCACCCCCAATTAAACAACAATATACAAAGAACTAACGCACCTTACGATTATTTATTTTTGTTAATATCAGCATCAATGATGATAACTAAGATAATCAACTAACTATCGCCTGAATATTTATCATTTTCTCTTGCCTCTGGTACTGCCTGAAGATGGTATGTCTTTTGTTTCATCCGCTTTTGATTCTGTACCCTGAGCGATAGATTGCCTCATATCAGTATCAGCAAGTATATTCTTCATATTATAGTAATCCATCACGCCAAGTTTACCGGCTTTGAAAGCTTCAGAAATGGCCAAGGGCACCTGAGCTTCAGCTTCAACAACCCGTGCACGCATCTCATGAATCTTGGCTCTATTTTCCTGTTCCAGTGCAACAGCCATGGCTCTTCTTTCTTCTGCTTTAGCACGGGCAACTTTAAGATCGGCTTCAGCCTGATCGGTTTGAAGTGCAGCACCTATATTATCACCTACATCGACATCCGCGATATCAATAGATAATATCTCAAAGGCAGTCCCACTATCAAGCCCCTTACTTAAGACCATCTTAGATATTTGGTCAGGATTTTCAAGAACAGCCTTATGGTCGGCAGAAGAACCAACGGTTGTAACAATACCTTCACCAACCCGGGCAAGTATAGTTTCTTCTGTAGCTCCTCCAACAAGCCTTTCAAGATTAGCCCGGACGGTTACCCTTGCAGTTGCACGAACTTGAATGCCATCTTTAGCTAATGCAGTAATAGGCGGTGTTTCTATCACTTTTGGATTTACTGAAATCTGTACAGCTTCAAATACATCTCTGCCCGCCAGATCAATCGCAGCCGCCCGTTCAAAGGTTAGGCCAAGGTTGGCTTTATCAGCCGAAATTAGTGCCATAACGACCTTCTGCACATTACCCCCTGCAAGAAAGTGAGCTTCTAATTGAGCAACACTTATATTTAAACCGGCTTTGGTAGCTGTAATACTTGCTTTTACTATCGGACCCGGTGGCACTTTACGCAAGCGCATGCCCACTAAATCACTGAATATTGAGACTTTAACGCCGGAGAAAAAAGCCGTGATCCACAGTCCGATGGGGACAAAGTAGAAAAATACCATCAATATGACGACAATACTGATGATCAGTGCAAGTGGTAAATAGGGATCCATAGCAATTACTTTATTTAAGTGGAGTGATAACAGTATTAATATAATGCCCTATAATATATTATACCAATTTGTTTTAAATAAGATGCCAAATGGTAACCCTAGTTCTTGCTCACCATTACCCGACTGCCCACCGATGAAATTACCTTTACCTTTTCTCCTTTCTCAATAAAATCACCGTCTGAAACAACATCTATTCGCCGTGATCCTATAAGTGCCGTTCCAGCCGGCCTTAGGGTTGAAAGGGCAACCCCTTCCATACCGACCAAATCATCCAAAGTCGCAGCCGAGGTATATCCAAAGGAGGTTCCTGTTGTGTTAGCCAGAACCAGCCTGTTAAAGGCTTTACTATGAGGCATACGTCTGGCTATGGATACAATCAAGGCAACACCAAGAACCAATGTGGCAACCATAGTCCATATCGGACCGCTCATATACTGCATCTCAGGAAATGAAAATCCAACATTACCCACCATTGAGGCTAGCAAACCGAAAATAATAAGGATTAAACCAACAATGCCGGGAATACCAAAACCGGGAATAACAAATATTTCAATAACAACCAGGGCCACACCTATAATAAATACAATAATTTCCCAACTGGCCAGTCCCATAATATAATGAGGAGCAAAGAAACCCAATGCCCCAACAAGTGCTATTGCACCTGGAAATCCTACCCCCGGTGACTGAAGCTCGAAATATAAACCTCCAAGCATCATCATCATTAACAAACTGGTAACTACGGGACCGGCTAAAAACCTAAGCACTGTTTCCTGCCACCGCTGATCAACATTAACAAGGTCATCACTCTGCCAGTCCATGTATTCCATTACTTCACTGATATTTCTTAACGAGGCATTGGCCAGCCCTAAGTTTACGGCCTCTGAAGTACTTAAGGTCAGCAGAACTCCTTCAATAACTACATCCTCAATTTCGATACGCTCATCAACCATAGCCTCAGCTATCTGAGGATCTCTACCTTTAGCTTCAGCTGTTGAGCGCATTAAACCCCGCATATAGCTTTGCATTTTTTCGTCCGCTTTTTGCCCGCTACCGTCAACTACCGTAGCCGCGCCAATAGATGAACCGGGTGACATAAATATTGAATCTGTTGCCAGGGCAATTAAGGCACCCGCAGAAGCAGCATTTTTATCGATAAAAGCGACCGTTGGGATTTTAGCATCAAGCAGGGTCTTACGGATCTTATCGGCTGCATCTACCAAACCGCCAAAAGTATCAATGTGCAATATGATGCCCTTTGCTTCGTCATCTTCTGCAGCAGCAAGGCTTCTTTCGATATACGAATGTAATCCATTGTCGATCAATCCTTCTACCTCGACAACATAAACATTATTACCGTTCTGTCCTTGAGAAATCCCATAACCAGTAAGCGAAGCTATCAACCACATGATAGCAGACAATATATAAATCGGTACTTTGCTTGAAACATTATTCATAAATTGGGCATTTATGTATCGGGTAAATAGTAACATCAAAATATAAAGACAAATAGGGAATTTTAATCAACTTAATATAGTTGATTACCGTTTTGTAGTTTCTGTAGAACTTATACAAAATCTAACCAGTAATATTCAACCCATTTGAAAATTCCTTTTAGGCAATCTAGCCTTAATTTATACAAATGATTCAATGATTTTAAATAAAGGCAGCCTTTTGCTGGTCATCCTGTCGCTTGCTATTTGGTATGACATTCAGGCCCAGGATGCGTCCATAAGCGGTTATATAAGTGATAACACAACCGGTGAAACCCTTATTTCAGCCAACGTGCAAATTCTTGAAACCAATTTAGGATCCACTTCAAATACATCTGGTTATTATACGGTCAGCGGCATTCCACCGGGTTCTTATGAAATCAGATATTCATACATAGGGTATGAATCCCATATTGAAGAAGTTGAACTATCTCCGGGAGAACGGCATCGAATTGATGTTGACTTGATCCCTGTGGGTATGGTTTTGGATGATTTCATAGTAGAATCCGACAGGGAACGTGAAGCAATGCGCTCCATTGGACGGGCAGAAGTAAGTACAGAGCTTATTAAGCAAGTGCCATCGGTACTACAGGCAGATGTATTCCGATCCATCCAACTATTGCCTGGAGTCAAAGCAGCCTCAGACTTTTCATCCGGATTATACATACGAGGTGGCAGCCCGGATCAAACTTTAATTTTACTGGACCGTACCACTGTTTATAACCCAACCCATTTTTTTGGCTTCTTCTCAACTTTTAATCCAGATGCTATCAAAGATGTCAGGCTGTATAAAGGCGGATATCCGGCTGAATATGGCGGTCGCCTAGGTTCTGTTGTTGATATTTATAACAAGGACGGTAATCGTAATGAACTAAGTGGTACAGTCAGCCTTGGCATGCTGTCCTCTCGTGCTATGATTGAGGGCCCCTATTCAAAAGGCTCTTATATTTTGGCTGTCAGAAGATCTACTCTGGAACCTGTATTGGCGGTCCTTCAAAATACATATGACAACATTCCCTCCAGTTTTTATTTTTATGATCTTAATGCTAAAGTCAACCTTGATCTGAATAACAACAACCGGTTCAGTTTTTCAGCTTATACCGGGCAGGATGATGTCGCATTTCCATTTGGTGATGATTTAGATATCAATCTTACCTATGGTAACCGTACTGCAAGTGCTAACTGGACCCATGTTTTCAGTAACAATGTGTTTACTAATTTTACTTTTACAGGATCTCAATATTTCAACTATCCATTTTTTGAAATTGGGGGAACCTCGCTTGAACGCAGAAACTTCGTTTATGATTTTTCAGGCAAAGGTGATATTGAATGGCTCCCTTCAAATTCACATAGTATACAGACGGGTATCTGGCTTGGAAATCTTATCCTAAAGCTTAATGACCGGTTTGACGGATCTGAAAGCTTTAATACCAGAAATCAGACCAATTATGCTACTTTTTATCTTCAGGATACGTGGCGGCCCAATGCTCTATGGAACATTAATTTTGGTGTAAGGGGTAATTATTTTAGTAATAATCATGATATCAGGCTGGATCCTCGTCTATCACTGGAATATTATCTCACCTCAAATACAAGATTACAGCTTGCTTATGGCCGTTACAACCAGTTTTTAACTCTCATCACCAATGAAGCTTTCTCCGGTTTTGATGTTTGGTTAATGACCGACGAGGGAGTTTCTCCTGCTTACGGTGATCAATTTGTTTTTGGTTTTAAAAACAGCTCGTTTGATAATTTCAATATAGAAATTGAAGCCTATTACCGCACCATGAGAGATCTTTTTGAACTTGATCCCTTTTCGGGTGATGTAGCCGGACGGGAATATCAGGATATCTTTAGATTCGGCAAAGGTTATGCCACCGGACTGGAGTTTTTGTTCCAAAAAGAAGTTGGGCGGTTAAGCGGGTTTTTAAGCTATACATTCGGGCTCACAAGAAGGCAGTTTGATGGATTCAATAATAATGAATACTACCCGCCTAAGTATGACCGTACTAATGATTTTAATATTGTAGGGAGCTATGCTCTGTCAAAAAGATGGAATGCAATGGCAGTATTGAGTTATGCCACCGGACAGGCTTACACGCAACCCCTGGGTAGAGGCATACTAAGAGATGATCCATTTAGCAATAATATCGTTGATGCTGTCGTAGTGGGAAAAATGAATGCCTCCCGCCTGCCAGCCTATCACCGGCTGGATATTGGCATGTCACGCAAAGGATCCTTTTTTGGTTTGGCAGACTCCGAACTTCAGCTTCAGGTTATAAATGTATATTCCCGAAGAAATATTTGGTTCTATAATTATCGTTTCGATGAAAACCCAATTGAACGAGATGAAATAGCATTACTCCCCATATTACCCACTGTTTCATATACGATTAACTTCTGAACATGAAAAGGCTTTTGATCCAACTTTCCTTATTTGCTCTCATTATCACATCATGTGAACTATATGAACAGGATGAATATAGAGAGAAATATTTTGTAGAAAGCTATCTTGTAGAAGGTGAACCTTTGCCGAGAATTCGATTAACGACTACAGCTTCATTTGATACAGAATATATACCCAGTGAAAATTATGTTACCGGTGCTAATGTGCTTGTTCATTTGTTGGATGATAATGATGAACGTGTTGCAACTTATGTTTACCGGGAGCCCAGTAATATTGGAGTATATGTTACTTATCGAAATGAAGTTATCGTCCAGAGTGAGAGAACATATGAGTTGGAGATCACCTTTCCGGATTCTGATGATACAATTTCTGCCAGAACTACGGTTCCAGGAGAATTTGAACTTTTAAGCTCGGGTAAAGATACCCTGTTATATCAATCAAGTGAACAATTTACAGCAACCTATTCAGCCAGTTATTATCCGGGCCGGCAAAGCTATTATATTTTTGCAACCAGAGCGCTTGACCCCGAAAACTATTCCCTCACTCCATTCTGGAAAATGGCTGATAACGAACAAAGCTCTCTGACTTTAATCAATTCAGGAATTATCAACGAAGATAATTATCAGGTTGATGATCAGGAGCTCATACTTCGTTTTCCATGGCTAGGTATTGCTTATTACGGGCCAAACGAGATTATAACTTATGCAATTGATGATAATATCTATGATTTTTACCGCTCGCAATCAGTACAATTAGGGGGATCTACTCTTTCACCAGGTGAGATTCCAAATATAATATATAACATAGAAGGTGGTATAGGGCTTTTTGGCAGTATGGCCGGGGCCAAAGTGAGAGTCTTTGTTGATGAACCATAAACTGCAACCGGAAAGCTATTCCTCAATTGGTTTACTTTTTAATTTTTCATTTATTTTACTAGCCAGAACTTCACCTACCACAGCTTCCAGCTCATCCAATTCTGCTTCGGCCACCTGTTTAGCTGAACCAAAATGAGTTAATAATTTAGACACACTTTTTTCTCCAACCCCTGCAATTTCCTGCAATTCACTTTGAAAGGTGCGCTTGCTCCTTTTTAATCGATGAAATGTTATTGCAAAACGATGAGCCTCATCTCTTATGCGCTGGAGCAACTTTAGGCTGGAAGATGTTTTGGGTATCATTACAGGATCAGATTCCCCTGGTACGTAAACCTCTTCCAGACGCTTGGCAAGTCCAATTATGGTTGCCTGGCCGTAAAAACCGATTTCCTTTAGCACGGTTACAGCACTGGATAACTGCCCCTTACCCCCATCAACAATAATCATATCAGGTATCGTAAGCTTTTCCTTCATCACCCGGGAGTAGCGACGTCGTATAACTTCGCGCATTGAAGCAAAATCATCAGGTCCGGTAACGGTATTAATATTATAACGTTTATACTCACTTTTGCGGGGTTGTCCATCCACAAAACAAACCAACGATGCAACAGTATCTGTTCCCTGAAGATTAGAGATGTCAAAGCACTCTATTCGACGCGGAGGCTGTCTCAAACGCAGATCACGTTGTAAACTTTTCACCGAATGCGGTATTCGGTCTTTTTCAGCTTTCAACTTCTGAAACCTCACCTCACTTAATGTCAGTTTAGCATTGGATAGTGCCATTCTAACGAACTGTGCCTTCTCTCCTATTTTGGGTTGTATAATGGGGACTTTTCGATGATGTTCTTGTGCCAGAAATTCTAATAAAGGCTCATCATCTTCTAATTCATGACTAATATGTACTTCATCCGGACTCGTTCCTGCAATTGCGCTTGTGTAATAATCTTCAATAAATGTTTGCAGTATTTCTGGCTTATCTCTTCCTTCTATGTTTTTAAGCAACCTATGGTACTTACCCAGTAATTTGCCCTCACGGATTTTAAAAAGCACACCGCAGGCTATATTTTCCTCATCGTCTATCTCTAGTCCAAATACATCACGATCAACAGCATCATTCGTAATCATTTTCATCTTTTGACTATATTTAGACAACGAATTAATACCATCACGTAAAGTGGCAGCTTTTTCAAATTCGAGAGCCTGTGATGCTATTTGCATCTCTTCTTTCAAATCTCGTATCAGATCTTCTGTCTTGCCATTCAATAAGCGATTTACCTTATCCATGACATCCTGATAGATTTCAGGATCTGTTTCACCGGAGCAATTTTCGAAGTAATCTTCAAAACATTTACCCCACTTAGGTACACCACGGGCCTGGTCGATCATTCGCGGCGTACAGGCACAAGTGCAAAGATTGAATGTCTGACGTATAGTTTCAAGCATCTGCCTCATCTTACCTACATGATCATAAGGTCCATAATACCTGCTGCCATCCCGTATAATGGTCCTTGTAGGAAAAACCCTGGGCCTTTCTCCTTTTGTCACGCATATATAGGGATAACTTTTATCATCACGCAGGTTGATATTATAACGAGGCTGATGCTGCTTAATCAGGTTATTTTCAAGTATTAAAGCTTCTGCTTCAGAATCGGTAGCAATAATATCAAGGTCAGACACCCTATTGACCAAAGCATTCAATTTACCCGTGAACACACGTGATTCCTGGAAATAGGAACGAACCCTGTTTCTAAGCCGTTTGGCTTTTCCTATATAAATAATACTTCCACCCGAATCTTTAAAAAGATAAACCCCCGGGCAGGTTGGTAAATTCTCTAATTTCTCTTCTAGCAGCAATTGCATTGGGGTAAACGATAACAAAAAATAAAAAGTAAAGATAATTCCGGGTATTTACCCGGGAATGAGTCTATTTTGTATGGATGAATATTCCAATAATTTTCGAAGACAACCATTTGCTGGTCGTTGATAAACCCATTAACATTCCATCCCAAAAAGATGAGTCTAATGATGATGACCTCCAAACTATATTAAAAACGTATCTTAAAGAAAAATACGATAAACCAGGTAATGTTTTTCTTGCTTTGGTCCACAGATTAGACCGGCCGGTTAGCGGAGTTATGGTACTGGCCAAAACATCAAAAGCGGCATCCCGACTTTCTGATCAAATTAGAGACCGTATTTTTTATAAAAAATATCAAGCTGTTATAATGGGTAAATGTCCACCTAATGGTGAATTTATTCATTATTTAGTCAAAGATCAGAAAACAAATATCACAAAAGTAGTTCCTGCATCTGTAAGCTATGCAAAAAAAGCAGTCTTAAATTATCATCGTATCGATTATAAGAACGGTTGTAGTCTGGTCGATATTGATTTAATCACCGGGCGCTCACACCAGGTTCGGGTTCAATTTGCTGCTGAAGGATTTCCATTATGGGGAGATAAAAAATATGGTGAATCAGTTACCCTGCCTGCTAAATTCCAAACCCGTCAGAAAGGCAGTCTGGCATTGAGGGCAGTATCCATAAGTTTCTTGCATCCAATAAAAAAAGAACCCATTTCCTTTGAGGTCAATAGGCCTTCTTTTGAACCCTGGAGCTACTTCTTGTGACGTAAAGAAACCGCCTACCCTCTCCTAATTATGAACTACATAGTCAGACTTCACCATTTCAACGCGTTTCAAAAAATCAGCAGGTTTTAAAAATCCAACAACCCGGGCTTTATGAACTTCTTCTCCCGAACTATTGATAAAAACAATGGAGGGAACCCCTGCAACGCTATATTTTTGCCGTAGATTTTCTGATTCAGGGGAATCAAAATGAGTAAGATCAACTTTTAGCCTGACCATATTCTCAGTTGACTGAATTACAGCAGGGTCTGTAAATGTGAGCCTGTCAAGCTCAATACAAGGAATACACCAGTCCGCGTAGAAATCCATGATAATTGGCTGTCCTGCCTGAACGGCATCCTTGAAACGATCTTCAGAATATTCCTCCCATACCATCTCCTCTTTTTGCAGATTCATGGTAAACATCATTCCAAATATCACGGCAAACGCTCCAATACCATATTTTACACGAGTAAAGTAGGGTTTGCCTTTGCCAGAATTTTCTATAAAACCAAGATAAATCCCTCCTATTACAAAAGTAATAGGGATTAAATAAAGAACGTAACGAGGATAATAAGCCAATCCGATATAAAATAAAGCCATCCCAATTAATATTACGCCAAAAACTTTCTTGACCCACACCATCCAAATGCCGGACTTTGGTAGTTTATTTAAAAGGCCTGTGAACGTGCCAAGTAAGAGATAAGGCAACCCTAGCCCCAGAGAAAGAATAAAAAATGCCCAAAATCCAAATACCGGATCGCCTTGAGTCCCGACAAAAGCAAGCAGGGCAATTATGGGTGGACCAATACAGGGTGCCGCGAATATTCCCACCACAAGGCCGGAAAAATAGGTGCCCAGATAACCAGTAGAGTTACTGTTTCCGAGCCGCTTCGTAACCCAGTAAGGCATTTGAAGTTCATAAAAGCCAAACATACTCAATGCCAGGATGAGAAAAAGTATGCCAATCGAGCTTAATACAAGCGGACTTTGCAACCATGACCCAAATAACCCTCCGCTAAATGCTGCAGCTACACCCAGACCACTGTACATGGTGGCAATTCCTAAAACATAAAGTAAGGCTTTTGAAAATATGACTCCCCCATGGCTTTCATTCTGTGATCCAAAGATGGATACAGTAACCGAAAGCATTGGATAAACACAAGGAGTCAGGTTAAGGGCAAGACCAATAAAGAATATGGTGATAAAAGCTAACAGATTGCCCCTATTTTCAAATATAGCGGCAAATTCACTAGCCTGCTCTCCACCATTAGAATATCCTGTTAACCCCGAATCATATTGAGAAAAAAGTTCAATATGCCGCGCCTCAGATTCAGCGTTATCCGAAACAACTGTTACAGGAATACGGACTAGAACATCTGAGGGTGCCAGACAAGTCTGATCATCGCATGCCTGAACCCTGAGTTTGCCTTCAATTAACTGTTCACCTGGGTCTAATGATGATGATGCGCGAAACTCTATAAAAATCGCAACTTGATTGTCATATACCAAAAGTTCTTCACCATCGGCAAATGCAAACACATAGCTTTCTGGTTCGGGATACCGAATATCAGCAATAATGAAATTATCATGTTGATCCAGGGATAATTCTGTACCAATTAAATAATCCAGGCTGGGACGATTGGCATTGACATGCCATCCATCCTGAATATCCACCAGTACAGCGGCTTTGAAGACACTTCCCGCTTTTACATGATCAACCGACAGTCTGGTATCGACCGACAATCGGTTAGCGCTAGATATAGGTTGCGCATTTAAACCGATGAAGGAAGCACCTATAAATTGAAGTATTAAGATTATAGCAATTACAATGCTATTAACTGATTTCATCTTCTTGCAATCTTAATTTTGATTTTTATGGGGACTTTGAATCTTTACTTAAAACAGAGTTATTCTGAAAATCCTGAAAGCTTTGTGACTTATAAGCATCAGTTCCTACAAAAGATAAAATTTCTTTAAAGGTGTCCTTTTCAATAAAGCCAGGTTGAGATCCAAATGGCTCTCCAGCTTCATCAATAAAGACGGTTGTCGGATAAGAAGTCACGCCAAAAGCTAAGGCAAGCTGGGATTCAGTAAATTCTTCCCCATTAAATGTAGTGATTTTATCGGATTCCGCATTGAGGCGCACTGGGTAGTAATAATCGTTATAGATATCAATTACCTCATTACTGGAATGTATTTCACGGTCCATCCTTCTGCAAAAGCCGCACCAATCTGTATAAACAAAGATCATTATTTTCTTGTTTTCTTCAACTGCTTTGGCCTGGGCTTCTTCCATACTATACCAGACATCTTCAACATAATTTATTTCATGATCCTGATTTTCAATAGAAGGACGATTCTCGGAAGAACACCCAACAATGTAACAGGCAACCAATATGATAAGGGTCATTATTTTAGCAGGCATGATTATCTATAAATCAGAATTATAAACTTAAATTATCAATTGGTGAATTAATATCCCAAAGGTACGGTTTAATTTTACATTATATCATATTTACAGGCTAACGCCTGTTTTTTTCTGATGGTATTCTCATCCATTATGGAACATTAATAAAATCCCTGGTGTTGAATTAATATGACACCCAATATAGATCACCTACCTTTTGCTATGACACTCATTTTGGACAGAAACAAAGCTTTGGAAATAATGACTCTGGTTGTGGATAATGAAGCTACCAAATCAGAAATTCAAGCATTTATGCATTTTATTAATCAGGAAGAAAATCAGGATATTCAAATAAAATTTCAGGAAGAGAAGCTAATCAAGCAGCTCATCATTCAGAAATATAAACGGCAAAAAGCACCGACAAAGCTTTACGATTTTATATGCAATTTGAACCGATATAAAAAATGATAGACAAATTGCATTTACTCATTTATCCCTTCCGTAAGATCCTTCAAAGGTGGACTAAAGTTTTCCTGAAATAATTCAAAATAAACAGTATCTCCGAGACGCTCAAGAACATTTACTTCGGCAATCACATCCTGATACGTTTTGTAACAAAGTAAAGCCTGGCGGCTTTGCTCAATGTCGGTTTCATCAACTGTTATGGCACAATCTATCTCATTTTCTGTAGATGTGCTCAGTTTAAATTTTGTGTCAGCCATATCAGACTCAGCAAGAGTAAATAAAGCTAACCGCTTCATCGATGTTTCATTGGAACGTAAGTTGCAATATGCTCTTTTTACCACTGCGTGAGTAACCAAATGATCATGAAAACCACTGATACCATGAACAGCGTAAGTTACCAGGATATCCGGCTGAATTTCATGAATATGTTGTTCTATAACCTCTTCTATATCAATAGGATTCATTTCTTTTAAACCACTGTCCGGAAGGTCAAGCACCTTCATACTGGTCAATCCAAGCACTTTTTCAACTTCGAGCATCTCTCTGTAACGGACTTCACCCATTTCTTCTACTGATAAATCATATGTAAAGCGTTTCTTGGTTGCTCCACCTTTTGTTAAAGTCAAAAGATGTACCTGATGACCGTTTCTCAGTTGAGATGTCATTGCCAGTGCGGGCCCAAATGATTCGTCATCGGGATGGGGGTAAATATATAGAATCGTCATAGATTACCTTTCATTATTTAATTTATGCCCATAACTTGATAAACTACTACAAAACCCTGTGCCATATAATAGTTCCCTATTTTCAGTTAAGTTTAAAATTGAAATTCATTTAAGATGTGCAAAAATGATAAAAGCCCCGGCATCATAGACACCGGGGCTTTTAAAATCAACGGCTAGCGTTGGTCGAACGAATGGGTTCAATTTAGAAGCCCATGCCGCCTCCCATTCCACCCATGCCGCCCATTCCGCCCATGCCACCCATATCTGGGGCACCACCGCCTGCAGGTTCTTCCTTCTCAGGATTATCAGAAACTACAGCTTCGGTCGTAAGCATTAAGCCTGCAACGGATGCAGCATTTTGGAGAGCTGTACGGGTAACTTTGGTAGGATCAATAACACCGGCTTTTACAAGGTCTTCGTAAACCTCGGTCCGTGCGTTATATCCAAAACTACCTTTTTCTTCTTTGACTCTTTGCACCACGATAGAACCTTCAACACCAGCGTTAGCTGATATGATTCTTAATGGAGCTTCTAAAGCCCGCCGAATAATATCAAATCCGATTTTTTGATCAGGATTTTCAGGTTTGAGGTTATCCAGAACATGAGCTGTCCTTAGTAAAGCAACTCCACCCCCTGCTACAATACCTTCTTCTACAGCAGCACGTGTAGCATGCAAGGCATCTTCGACTCTGGCTTTTTTCTCTTTCATTTCAACTTCGGAAGCCGCACCGATATAAAGAACAGCTACGCCACCACTAAGTTTGGCAAGACGTTCCTGTAATTTTTCCTTATCGTAATCGGATGTGGTATTCTCGATTTGAGCTTTGATCTGATTGATACGCGCTTTGATATCATTATCTTTCCCTTTACCATCAACAATAATAGTATTGTCTTTATCAATGGTAATTCGGCCGCTTTTACCAAGATAATCGAGAGTAGCATTTTCAAGTTTATACCCGCGATCTTCAGATATTACGGTTCCACCTGTAAGTATAGCCAGGTCTTCTAACATCGCTTTACGACGGTCACCAAATCCCGGTGCTTTCACTGCAGCGATCTTAAGTGTACCACGAAGTTTGTTGACCACAAGCGTAGCCAGTGCCTCACCTTCAATATCTTCAGCAATAATTAACAAAGGCTTGCCAGTCTGAATGGCTTTCTCCAGGATAGGAAGCAAATCCTTCATGTTAGAGATTTTTTTGTCATAAATAAGGATAAGTGCATCGTCCATTTCGACAGCCATCGTTTCCGAATTGGTGACAAAGTAGGGAGACAAATAGCCACGGTCGAACTGCATACCTTCTACTGTATCGAGGTAAGTTTCCGTACCTTTTGCTTCTTCAACGGTGATAACACCATCTTTACCAACTTTTTCCATAGCGTCAGCAATCAGGCTTCCGATGGTTTCGTCGTTATTGGCAGATATAGTACCGATCTGTGCAATCTCGTTACGGTCGCTAATATCACGGCTGATTTTCTTCAACTCTGCAACGATTGCTTCTACAGCAATGTCAATCCCACGTTTGAGATCCATTGGGTTGGCACCGGAGGTGACATTCTTCATACCCGTGGTGATAATTGATTGAGCCAGCACTGTTGCAGTTGTTGTACCGTCACCGGCAATATCACTGGTTCTTGAAGCAACATCGCGCACCATTTGTGCACCCATGTTTTCTACTTTATTTTCGAGTTCAATCTCTTTTGCAACGGTTACACCGTCTTTAGTAACCGTGGGGGCACCAAAAGATTTCTCAATTACCACATTGCGCCCACGAGGGCCCAAGGTGACTTTAACAGCATTAGCAAGCTTGTCTACGCCTCTTTTGAGTGCGTCGCGTGCCTCGACGTTATAATGAATTAGTTTTGACATAATATTCTATTGTTTTTTTAATAATGTGAGTGATGATAGTAGTTTTAGACTACACCTAAGATGTCGCTTTCACGCATGATAAGGTACTCTTCGCCATCGAGCTCAAGCTCAGTACCGGCATACTTACCATAAAGTACCTTGTCGCCGTTTTTGACAGACATGTCAATTTTGGTCCCATTTTCTATCTTGCCAGGTCCAACCGCTACTACAGTACCACGTTGTGGTTTCTCTTTAGCAGTATCAGGAATAATAATTCCTGAACTTGTTTTTTCCTCGGCAGTATCCGGCTGTACCAAAACACGGTCGCTTAAGGGTGTGATTTTAGCCATGTTACAACTCCTGTTATGAATTTTAATTAATGTTTTTTAGCACTTTAATATCCAGAGTGCCAACGCGCATAATTTACATAAACCCGGTCGTCCTGTCAAACTTTTTTTTACATTTTAGCACTAAAATTAAAAGATTGCTAAACCCCTACCAACTTTAAGCTATACAACATTTTAATATACCGTTCCATTTATCTTATCCATTTACCTCATTATGTGTTTAAATACAAATTATTTTGCTGACAAGGACGTTGAATAACAAATACAAAGTTTAAATAACTGGATTCCATTTCAGTATGAACATGATTATGAAAAGGCAAATAGAAATATTAGCAGTAATACTGCTTTCGCTGACGACCTTTAGTTGTGATCTATTTAACAATGATGACGATGATGATGATGTATTTTTAATTGAGGTTGAAAGTATAGCGGCACCCGAATCCGTCATGCTTGGAGATTCGGTAGCAGTTAATTTTTTCGGTACTATCGGACCCAATGGCTGCTTTTCTTTCTCACATTTTGAAGCTACCGACATAGAAAATGGGATTGAAATCGATGCTTACGGACAATATATCCACAGCAGAGTTTGTGCAGCTGTTATAGTAGACCTGGATGGAAGGGCTTATTATTACGTTCCTGAAACCCGGGGTATGAAACAAGTTCGGGTTAACCGACAGAATCGAGACCCGCTAGAACGAGTCATTAATGTGGAGTAAAAATTATTCATCCTCATTATTTTCTTTATCTCGTCCATTATTACGGTTTTTTCTCATTTTTTGGAACTCTGATACAGAGTATATGATTCCGGCAATCACAATAATTGCAGCGAATATCCCCATAACAAGCAGTATTGGAACTTCCATGTCTTACATCTCTCCCAGTTTATGCTTTACCTACAAAAATACCTGCCTCGGATTCACCTCTGAAAAACAAAACTAAATAAAATACAATGAGATTAAGTCCGCTGTAAGAATCAGGTAATCTGACTTATTGAAAAATTTGTTTTTATTAGAATACCGATGTGCCATATCCATCATTTAATGTAATGGTTTAACAGTTATCACCTTCTGTTGAGTTCCATTCAATATTTAAAACTGAGAATTAAAAGGTAATTATAGCGGTTAATTACCCCACGGAAAATAATACTTTTTAAAGCGGGGAGTCGGTTTTCCTTAATTAAATAAAACTGATTGTTATTCAATAATAACACTATCACACCATCAACCTTGGCTATACCAAGTCGCATGCAAGGCTTATGCCCGCCGCAGTTGATCAAGAGTTTTATGGGACTTGTATAGGACTTGGTCCGGCCTAGTATTAACCTACTATGATGGATATAACTTTCAAATATCCCTGTATGTGCGTTTTTCAATATTATTCATAGTCACCCGACTGCATATAAGGCATATCTCCCTTTTATCCTTACTTAATTAGAATAGCAGGTGCTTCAACAAATAGCCCCCTCATGAACTATTTCATTCTCTGTAGCGAATCCAGGAATTATTTTCCAATACCTGTATTAGGGCGGGCAGGAATACTAGTGCGGTAAAAAGTGTCATTCCTATGCCAACAACAGCAAGGGACCCGATAGATATTAAACCCGGATGGCTGGTAAAGAGCAATCCTGCAAAACCAAGCATGGTTGTCAATGACCCAATAGTGATATGTTGTCCTGTAGAACGTAATACACTCCATACACGTCCACTACCCTCTTCCCTATAACGGGATACAAGATGCAGGCCGCTATCATTACCAATTCCCAAAATCGCCGGTAAAACAACCAGATTATAGAAATTAAAAGACAAATCGAACAACATCATCACGCCAAACGTTGAAACAAGTCCCAGAATTAGTGGTAACATGGCCATGATAGACCAGCGGAAAGAACGAAAAGTTATGAGCACCAATACAAAGATCATTATAAATGTAGCGAAAACCATATAAGGGCTCTCTTCCCGGAGCAACTCAAGCATTTGAGCTGCAACGATAGATGTACTTGCAGCATGAAACTCCCGTCCATCATCCAGTGTGATGGTGCCAATGGCATCCTTGAAAGCAATGGAATTACGTCCGTCAGCCAGTCGTCTGCTTGGATAAACCATAACAAAACGGCCAATATCGCCATCACGAGTTACAAAGCGTTCCTTTAAAAAATCCGGAATATCCTCAAAATCCAGTGGCTCTGTAACCTCGGTAGCCCGGCGCAACCGGTCAAGGCTTTCATCCTCCTGATTAACGATAAAAGGGTCTTGCAAAAGTTCTCGTATTTCAGCTACCTGTTGGAGCTTAATGCGTTCTTCCTGAGCATTAACAGGAAAACGTTCCTGAAGTGCTTCAACATCATCGATTATTGAATCCTCGCCACCGGTTTCTTCTTTTATTTCACGTATAGCATCAAGAATTCGATAAACATCCTCATCATTTTCAGCAAGAATATAGGCAGGATTACGACGAGTAGACAAGTCAGCCGACGCGGTTAAATCACGAAACGCTTCATATTCAGGAAATTCAGGTTCCAGTTTGCCGAAATCATATTCAAATTCCAGCAGTTGATGATTGTATGCAACTAAACCTATAATTATAAGAGCACTCGCCACTATTGTTCGGGCAAACGGATAAGGTTTCTTTGCCTTTGGTTTGATTTTACGAAAGTCTTTTTCGTTGATGAGGATCAAATTATAACGCTCAAATAAAGTGAGCATAGCCGGAATGACAAACATCATGGAAAAAAAGGCTAACAGAATACCCAGACCCGAGATAAATCCAAACTCTGAAAAGCCTTTAAAATCAGCAATAATCAAAATAAATAGAGCCACCGAGGTGGTCAAAGCACTGGCAAATATGGCAGATCCGGTACTGTCATAAGTAGCTAAGAGAGCTTCCGGTACTGATTTGCCATGTGAACGATGTTCCAGATAACGTGCGTAGAAATGTATACCGTAATCTATACCCAACCCGAAAAGGATAACAATTAGCACAGATGTCATCGTATTAAGCACACCAATTGCTGCATAGGCTATGCCAAAGGTATAACTGAGGCTGAACAATAGGGGAATACCAATAATTAATATTGGAATGGGTATCCTGATTAAATGATCCCAAAAATTATGTTTTCGATTATTTTTATTACCACGCCGGTAATGAACATATTTCTTTATGAAAAAATACATAGCCACCAGAAAAATAACACTGCCTACCCCTGTTCCGAAACTTCGCTGAACATCATCAACTATAGAATCCAGTTCCTGCATATAGCGTTTCAGACGCCCGCCGGCCCGGACTTCCATATCCGGATGGTAGGTTTCTGGTCCCATTCTCTGGATTAGTTGATCGTAATGATCGAACATATTACGCAGAAAAGTGATATCACTTCTTGACCCGGTCGGGTAGAATTTCAGTACCAGGGAGGTACTGTCATCATTGACTGGATATTCAGGGGGAATCAGATCATCATAAGCCGTTTCAAAACGAGTAAAATCATTTTGGTTTTCTTCCCCTTCTTCTTCAAATTCATCATCAAAATCTACAAAGAAAGGATTGGCATCAAGTTTAGCATCCTCAATACGTTCCTGCAAATAGTCACGAACATCCTCTATTTCAGAGGGTGTAGCCAGATACAGTGCATAATCTTTAAGAACTTCAGTGTCTTTTGTGTATTCGACCCGTTCAAAAAAAGGATTATCTGAACGCGGGTCGAGCAGTTCCATGCTTCTCGGTATAATATCTTCAGCAAATCTTTTATTGATTTCAAAACTGGGTGAATGAATCACAACCTCCATAGGTGATTCACCGCCAACCGTACGCTGTAGTTCATTCAAAGCCTGGACATTTGGGTAATCACCAGGAACAAGATTCGCAATATCAGTATCAATTTTCAGCTTAGCTGCAAAGAACATTGAAAAGATGGCTAATAGCAGAGCAAAAAAGAGTACAAGCCAGGGATGTGAATAATTTAGTGAAACAAGGGGCCGGAATTGGCCGAGAACTTTGTTCATTATATTGAATTTCTTTTTTAAAAGGCTAATTTTGCAGTATATCGTTCATTAGTCATAAACATATATAATATGTTTATGAATTATAATGAAACGAAAATAGATATAATACTATTGGTGTTATTAGCTGATTATTTTGAAGTTAGGATAAATAGCAAAGAATGTATTCAGCTTTATTTATCCGTTTATGGGTTTAACAAATTATGATTAATTCTTAATCAATCAATTAATATTCTTTAAGCAGGTAAGTTTTTAATATAACGATTATTTAACTTTGGGGTAACGAGGTTTCTACGGAGTAAATACCTATAATTATTGTATTAGTAATATATTGATTATAGGTAATATATCAAGTGTGTCTAACCAAGACTGTTCATCATTGATTTTAAAAAAAGAGGGGTAATAAGTATGGATAAAAAGACCATAAAGATATTATCAACAACAATGCTAGTATATGCATTACTGGTTTCTACGCATCAGGGTGAATTCTGGCCTTTCAGCATTTACCCCATGTTTTCACAGGGGGCAAATCCCTGGACCCGGGCTGCGATAAGTGATGTAACACAGGTTGATGATAGTCTGAAGTGGAACCCCTCAGAGATAGATCGCTTTAATGGGTCCCTGCTGGCAATGAATGATATAGGTGTAGACCAGATTGATTTTTCGAATTACATATCCAAAACCATTGAGTGGAATATTGATCGCCTTGAAGGATTACGTACAATGATCGGAGAAGAGATATTAGAACAAAAAGAGCTGATGATTATGAAAGTGAACGGGCTGATCCATGATGACGATCACATCACTGTTGAGGCCGTTCCTTTTATTTTGCTAACACGAGACAATACCTATTTAAATCCCAATTTACCTGAAAGTGCTTATTATGAAAACCCTGATCATGAACAGCCTCTTTAGAAACTTATTTGAATTTGAAAAACCTGAAAGCCGGGGTGAATATATATTCTTTAAGATTTTTGAGCTCTTCATCGTCTATTTTGCTGTAAAGCATGCCTGGGAATGGGGTCTCTATGTAGAACGGATTAGTGATATTGTATTGCCTTTGGGAATTGCCAATTACCTCGATGTAAGTTTCATGTTTGGCACTTCACTACCCTTGGTCAATGCGTTCCTGATAACAATAACACTGACGATTGGTTTTTTTGGGTTATTCACACGATTTGCATATCTGATTGCCCTTTTATTACTGCATCTGCAGTATGCTACACGTTTTACACTCGGAGAAATACCTCACAGTGCAAATCTTATGGGAATGACCTTGTTATGTTTTGCCCTTGCGCATATTTACTTTCAGGATCCAACCTTTCGCAGACGATTTGCAATGGGCTCCGTCTATTTTTTTTGTGGATTGGGTTACACCCTTGCAGGCCTCTCTAAACTGGTCGGCACCGGTATCCATTGGTTTGACGGACGACATTTATGGCTATGGATGTCGGAAAAAAGTATCGATATTATGTCGAGAGCAGGCAGTTTTGAATACAATTGGTTACAGGAACTGGCATTCCAAAATCATAGTATTGCCAGTTTAATTTTGCTCAGTGGTTTATTGGTCGAATTGTCAGGTTTTACTATGTGGTGGAAAAAGTTTCGGCCAATTATCATTACCCTGATCATTGGTACTCACCTGGGCATTACCATGACGATGAATATCGTATTTGCAGCTTTTGTATACCAATTAATACTAATGGCTTATCCTTGGCCATCTCTTATTGATTATATTATAGAAAAATTCGATAGCGCCAAAGCTAAAAATGAGGTTGAAGCTGTTTAATAAAGCTGTAAACAGGGGTATCTGTGTGCTATAAACGTGGATTGACGAAACAGATCATTAATACAAGAAACGCATGCCCACCCAGTCTCTAAACTGCTTCCAATCTTCTGATGAGATCACTTTAACTTTAGTTCCGATAACTGAGAACAACGTAAGAAATAATGTGCTGGAAATACCCAGTCCAATGAAAGGTGTAATGTCGTAATAGATGAAGCTGCGAGCCATCCAGGTTAATATACCGCTAAATGCCGATAGGGCTAAAACTCTTAAATAATATGGAAATGGCAATACTTTTACAGGGGATATTTCCATATGTCCGCCAATTCGTTTAAGCACAACAACCCAATTATAGACATTAGCAAGAAGTGTAGAAAATGCTGCCCCATTGATTCCCCATAACAGGGTAAAAGGAACGCTAAGAATAATGTTAGCAATTAACAGATTGAGACTAATATAAAAGACCCCTTTTGTATCCCCGAAAGCCTGAAGGATACTGCCGTAATAGGTCACTCTCATTAAAATGATCATGGTATAAATCTGAAAGGGTATCACTGCCGCTTCGTATTCATGTCCGAATAAAACCGTTATAAAATCATAAGCGATAACAATAAACAAGATTGTAAGCGGCAGTACCAGCAAGCTTACTTTCTGAATTCCCTTATACCATAGTTCTAATAGCTCATCTTTCTTATGGTCGAGCTGCAGGTTCACATAGCGGCTGATTAATACAGAACCAACAGCAAAAGGAATCACCCTGACAATGGGAATCTCCTGTGCACCCACATTGTAATCTGCCAATGCTGCTGCAGGGAGAATCAATGAAACGACAAATTTGTCAATGTACTTATTGAATCTGCTAACCAGAGATGACGCTCCAATGGGTATGGCGAATTTTATCTGTTCTTTGAGCATGCTTTTCCCGGTGGTCTGAACCAATGGAGGTAGTGCAATCCATATCCAGATAAAAGAGATGATGAACCGAACCAGGGAATAACCAAGTAGACAATAGAGTGATATCATCAGCGGATAACCCAGCGCAAGCGGACCAATTATTGCTGCAAAAGTCAGGCCGCTCGTGAATAGCTGGTACCAGGCGGCGCTTTTCTGACGATTGGCTGCTAATAATATATTGGATACTGGCCAGGTGGGTATTTCCAGAAAAGCCACCAAAGCCATAATAGGAAGAAAGGTTATAACAGATTGCTGTGCCTCGACATCCCAATGGCTAAGTAAACCGGGTACGGCATAAGACATCCCAAAAATTACAGCTGCTGAAACCGTAGCCGTGACCATCATGATGGCACAAGTTTGTAGTGCAAATGCCTTACGGGCATTCATGGTCACCCGTTCGAAAAAGTAAAAGACACTTTCCGGAAAACCTAGTGTGGCCAGATAACGGGCACTCTCGTATATCAGCAGTAAATAACTGATAACTGCAAAATCAGTTTTTGAGAGGAGGTTTACCAACCCAATGGCTAAACCTAATTCCAGGATTGTAGTTAATATCCGAGAGAATACGACTACGCCGGTTTTTTCAGCAAGTGTGGCTTGTTTATTATCGTCTTTGATATAGCTATGCGTTACTTAATTGATCAAATATCTTTGCAAGCTGGGCGGTCGTATTAACCGACGAATAAGCCTGTATTTTAGATTTCCGGTGTTCACCTGACAAATCCATAGTCTTACCGGCTTCTCGTGATTTAAAGCATTCTATGAGCATATTTGCGGCTTTATCCAGTTCATGGGGAGCAAACTGCTTGCCGGTTCCCGTTTCATCAAGTATCTCAGCAATTTCTGGGTTCTTTGACAATGACAGTATAGGTTTATTTACTATCAGATAATCCCATAATTTTGCGGGAATAATATCATCACGTTTAAGTTCCGTACTTAATAATAATAAATCAGCCTTTTCTAAATTGTTAAGTGTATTCTCGTAGGGTTCGGGTCCGATGGTCTCAAAAACCTCATATACACCAGCTGACTTAGCCGCTTTCATATCTTCTGTATTAAGATCACCATATGACTGAACGGAAATCACAGAAAAAACAACCGGGTTAGTATTTTTTAACCTTTTTAGTAGTGCAATTACCGGTGTGGCCGGTGATAACGTCCGGAAACGGCCATAAAACATTAATGTGAACTTCTTCTGTTTGTTGTTTGAGATATTTTCTTTATTGACCGGAAGAAAATATTCTTCGTCAAATGAATTATAAATAGTGGATATGGGAGTATTCACTTCGGTATAATGCTCCCGGTATTTAGCAGCAGTGCTTTTGGCTGTAAATATAATATGACTGGCCTGTGATATTATTTTTCTTTCCATTTTCTTATCGAAAGCCCGGGCCCATGGCATTCGGGCGGGTGACCGAACCGGACAAAGGGTCCAGGGATCCCGAAAATCAGCTACCCATGGAATATTGTTCTTTTGGGCAAGGTTCATTGCTACTACATTGATTGACCATGGATCAGACGTACTCCATATCATATCCGGTTGTAACTCGTAAGCCAGCTTTTTCAGTTTATTTTGATGTAACCGAAACACAGGCCACCAGGTGTCGATAGGAAAAGAATGATCAAATAAATCTCCAAGATAACTAACTACTGAATTTGGATTTTTTGGTTTATCAGAAGATGTATAGGAACCTGAAGATTTAGTGGAGCGGTCAAATGGCAGGGGTAATTCTACACGTTTTATACCTTGTAGGAATGACTGTTCCCTTATACTCAGAGAACTATTGTTTACACTGAGGTGAATGACTATTGGTTCCCATCCAAAGCTTTTAAGGTGAATTGCAAACTTAAACGCCCGATAAGAACCTACCCTTCTTCTGGGAGGAAAATATGGGGCTAGTAGAAAAACACGTTTCAATATAATGGAATCTACCAGCTCAAGGCCGATTCATGTTAAATAATATGGAATTACCCTTTGGTGGGTTACCTATCTAAACTGTGGCATCCGAGTATACACTATCTTCAGATCCGGCTTTATTCTTTTCAAGACGTTCTGCAGCACTTTTTTCCAAATTGTAATTCCAGGTTCTATTAGAAAAAGAGTAAAAAGGCCTCTTTTGATGATACCATCCAAAATGAAGAGCATAAGGCACAACGGCTAAATGGTCACCGAAACCGGGTACAATTGAGAATGTCTTCAATAAGATATTTCTCAGGGCCTTCGATTTAAGTCCACGAAACGAGTAGATAAAGTTGTTGCTGTAATATTTACAGGAAACGTATTCGAAATCCCGATCATGATTAGTTAAATCAGAGATATAATCTAATTGTGGACTGGTATGTCCCTGTAGCCATGGGTGAACTGGGATATTTAGTTTAGACATCGCCATGGCAAGGCTCCACTCACAGGACTCCTCGGTTCTACCTTCTTCCAAAGTTCTGGATAGAAAATGTGTTTCATCTTTTCTTTCAAGCATCTCAGCTGCGGTTAAGCAAACTTTTTTTGTCAATTCATAATCCTGGGCATACATCATACCTGATTGAACGCGGCTTAAATAGGTCAGGCCAAATGTATCAAGCGTTCTTTGCCGTCGAGCTAATACAAAGTCTGTGATAATGGAGAAATTTTTGGGACCCCCAAAGAAATGATCTGCCGTTTGATTTCCAGTGATCGTGAATGGATGAGAAGATAAACTGGTCCATAAAGGGTTTGGATCTTTGCACCAAACCATATCACAGTCCAGGTAAAGATTTCGGTCAAACAACATGTATTCATGAATATTATGCTTGAAACCGACTATTGAATCGTGTTGCTCACCCAGGGGATAGATGAAATCAAACATATCCAGCATATTATTCTTTTTAAGCTCATCATGATGTTTTTGCTCGCAAACCAAAGCAATTGGGCGATCATCATCATAACGGCGAATAGTAGAGGCTGAGGCAACTGCATGCTTGAGATATTTTATTTTACCATATATAGCAAATATATATCCTTCTCTGGCAAGAGTTTTCCGAGGTATAGCTCGTGACATTTATCTAATTATTCTAAAGGGAGTTTTATTAAATTATTTTAAAATAAAGCTAAATTGTCTTTTATGAAAATTATTGTTGCCTATCCGCCCTTCTTTCCAGGCTAGTCAATAAGGCATCAAAACCTCTTCTTCTGATTTGATTTTGGAAGGAGCGTCTGTAAGACTCAGCTGTCCATACATTATCAATAGCCATATCAGTAATAACCCATTCGTCATTTCTTCGTTCCATCTCATATAAAACAGGGGTCCTGACATTATCAAGAATTGCGGTGGTTTCCACCAAGGCAGAATCTCCGCTTACCTCTACATTATCATATACAACCTCAGCACGATAAATATTCAACTGGCTCAACGACTGTTGACGAATAATTGTTGAGAAAAGATTAACGAATTTTTCTCTCTCCTCTTCACTGATAGTGTCGTAAGTACTATCCAGAGCAGTTTTAGCCATTGCCTGATAATCAATGATATCATTAATTATTTCGGTAAGTTCTTGTCTTTGTTCTTCTGTGTACGTACTGCCTTCCGGCCCTATAAGTTCTTTTATCAGATGGTCCCTTTCATCGAGAAGATTGACAATCCTATCTTCCTCCGATATCTGCATTGGCAAGGCTGAACTTTGCAACACCATCATGGCAAGAAAGATAAAAGGAATGACTATTCTGTATTTCATTGTTTTAATTACTCAATATCTTTTAAAGGTAAACCCGCAGCAAAATGCATCCGGGCCAATGCTAGATTATATTCAAATACACGTTGACGATAAGCGACTTCAAGTTCAAGGTTAGATCTGACCGCATCAACAAGATTCTCCACATCGGTGAAACCAAGATCGTAATCAATTTGTTCCTGCCGTAACCAGGCATTACTTGTATTTAAAGCTTCACGGGTATTATTAACCCTGGCCTCCGTAATTCTTAAATCCCTGTACTGCTCGTTTAGTTCTAGTGTAATACCATCAACGGCAGCATCTTTGAAATATTTCACTTGACGGGATTGCGCCTCTGCCCTCTGTATGTCACGTTTCATTCCACTAAAATCAAGGTTCTGACGAATTCCAACACCGAATGACCCGGACCCGTAGTTCGTATTATTGATGATAAAAGGGTTTGTTTGCCGTGGCCGGTTAGGTGTATATGCAAAGCGCCCTTGCAATCCCAAAAACAAACCCGGAAGTAACTGGGCCCGGTTAGCTTTTATACCAAATTTAGCTGCATTGCCAGCCAATTCTAAACCTTTTATTTCCGGTCTGTTGTTGATCGCCTGAAGCTCATAATAGGTTGCCTCCTGTATGCCTTGTGTTAATGGATCCAAAAATGACTGTTCGGGGAAAAAAACGACCTGATCATTAGTCTTTAGGGCTAGTCTCCAGGCCTCTTCAACAAATGAAACGTTTTGCTTTACTTCTTCAGCCTGGCTGGCAAATTCATAACGGAATAAATTAAATTTATAAACCTCGGCTTGCTCCAGATCAGGATCCCCATCTTCGATCATTTGTTCCAACATCTTCTCTGCCCTGTTCAGTTGCTCTGTCGCTTCATCTAAAAGGCGATCCATCTCAATAGCCAAAACGCGGCCATAGTATAACTCAAATAATTGCATTTCATATGCATTTCGCTCAACATTGTATTCATAACGGGATGCATCAGCGCCTGCCTGTGCAGCATTGATAGCATTATTGATTGCACCCCATGTATAGATGGGTTGAAGGGCCGACAATTCTGCCTGTGTGAAAATCCCCCAATTCTCCCAGTCGTTTTCCAGGTTTGGATCTAAATATAGTGATCCTTCATCTATACTGGGTTCCCTGGAGATAATACCAGGAACAAGACCATGTGCTGTTGTTAATTCTATGTTAGGCAATATACGTGCACCTCGAGCCCGTGCAGACGTATTTTCAGCTAGATCAATATTTTGCCTCTCGGCATCTAAAAGAGATGAAGTTTCAATGCCCCTATTGATGAATTCTTCTAAGGATACCCTTATGGTGTCTTGCGCAGTGGCATAAATTGGCATGATAAGTATTAATCCAATCAGGCAATATAAATGGGTATATATTAAAGGTTTATTCATTGTATACTTGTATTTCAAAATTGATTATAACCTGGATGTTGATAATATGGTTGGGGGTTAAAACGTCAACCAAATTTCTTTAAAAGTAAATGTATCAAGCAGGAAGATAAAACATTCATGAATCATATAAAGCTGATCAGAGTTGAACTTGATGCATTACCAACATATATATTAACCCTACTGTTCACATGTCATAAAATCCAGCAAAATGAATTCACTTTATCAACGATGTTCTACGATAGAAACTGATCAAAAGTTTGATTAATCCTATATATGGCTTTGCTGTATATGTTTCCAATCTTGAGATCATTGGATTATTCCATAGCTCTCATTTCAGGATTATCCTTATTAGCAGCGTTTTGCTTGTATTCTTCAAGGGTAAATGAATCAACAGTCAAAACGTCATACCGGGCATCTTCGGTCCTTCTTAATAAGATAGCTTCTTCATCGGTGATGATCCCCTTTTCAAGGGCGCTTTCGATTAATAAGGATGGTTTTGATTTTGGTAATTTCCTTTCTTTAATCGCTATGCGCATCTTTTTATAAATGGGGTCACTTTGGGTAACCAGCAAAAATGCATTCTCTAATCGCCCTAATGCTTCTTCTTTATCCTGAGAAATATAAATACCCTCAGTCAAGGCGTCTCTCAACGATCCCTGTTCCTGAATGAATTGTGCAATAATATGACCCAGACGGTCTGAAGGTTTAGTCCCTATGGGATTCAGTCGTGACCAAAATGCTACAGGACCTCTGAACACAGCCCCAATTACCGGAATATCGAAGTTATCCAAAATTCCATTAAAGGCTGACTGACACTGGGCGAAGCAGTGCTGCATGCTCCAATGGAGTAATGGCAGTTGATCTTTTGGGCGACCTTCTGCCTCAAAGCGTCTTAGAACTGCTGATCCTAAATACATCCAGGATAATATATCAGCAAAACGGCCTGTAAGTTTACCTTTTGCTTTAAGTCTTCCACCATAGGTTGACATAGCAAGATCAGCCAGAAAGGCAAAGGATGCAGATGTCCATGCCATCTTACGATAATAACGTGAAGCCGGTCCACCTATACCCGGAAAAGCCAGATAACCTCTGGAAATACTCAGTAGAAACGCACGAAACTTATTTCGAACTACATGGCCAATATGCTTCCAGAATACAGCGTCGAAAGCCTTTAGATCATCTTTGGATAATGCATCAATTTCTTTATAAGCATATGGATGACATCTGATGGCTCCTTGCCCAAAGATCATTAATGTCCTGGTGAGTATATTAGCACCTTCTACGGTTATAGCAATGGGTGAACTTATATACCCATGTGCAAGCAGGTTTCTTGGGCCCCGTGATATGCCTGCTCCACCCATGATATCCATACCGTCATTGATTATCTTGCGCGAAAGTTCTGTGAAATTATATTTGGCAATAGCTGTAACGACCGCAGGCTTGGCACCAGCATCCAATGCGCCGTTCGTGTACTTTCTCGACGCTTCCATGATGTAGCTGAATCCGGCAATCCGGGCAAGCGGTTCTTCTATTCCTTCAAATTTCCCTATTGGAAGGCCAAACTGCTGACGTACTTTTGCATAGGCTCCAGTCACCCTGGTTACATATTTCCCGCCCCCACAACCAACTGCAGGAAGGGATATTCCTCGTCCGGCAGCTAATGATTCCATCAACATTTTCCAACCCTTACCGACACCTTCTTTACCTCCTATTATGATGTCAATTGGAACAATAACATCGGTTCCCGTCGTCGGACAATTAAAGAATGGCACTCCTAACGGATCATGCCGGCGGCTTATATCTACACCGGGTGTATTCGAAGGTATAAGTCCACAGGTAATACCCAGGTCTGTTTCTTTTCCCAAAAGGTTATCAGGATCAAAAAGCCGGAAAGCCATGCCAAGTACAGTAGAAATTGCCGCCAGGGTTATGTACCGTTTATTCCAGTTTAATTTAATGAATAAATTACCATCCTCTCCTTTAAATAATACGCCATTCGAAGTAATAGCACCTGCGTCTGAGCCTGCTTCAGGCTCTGTAAGGGCAAAACATGGTATTTCCTCTCCCCTTGCCAGACGAGGCAAATAGTAATCTTTCTGGCCATCTGTTCCATAGTGAATCAGTAACTCCGCCGGACCAAGAGAATTAGGAACCATTACCGTGGTTCCAAGGGGTCCGCTTCGGGTGGATATTTTTAGCACTATTGCGCTATTAGCTGAAGAAGAAAAACCAAGTCCGCCATATTCTCTAGGAATAATAAGCCCGAAGAACTTCTCCTGTTTTATATAATCCCAGATCTTTTGATCGAATTCTTTATGCTTGTAAATATCCCAATCGTCGGCCATGGCACAAAGCTTTTCAACAGGGCCATCTATAAATGCCTGCTCATCGGCAGAGAGACCCGGATATCCTTCTGACATCATTCTTTTAAAATCAGGTTTTCCGGAAAACAATTCTCCCTCAATCCAGACCGTCCCCGCTTCAATGGCAGTTCTCTCTGTTTGTGAGATGACAGGCAGGAAGTTCATCGCTTTCATGAATTTCATCACTCCAGATGAGAGTATAGTCCTTCTGACAGGTGGAACCAGTAACAATACGGCTACTAATGCAAGAACAATCCATAACCATAAGGGTGAAGAGAACCCTGCCATTAAAAAAGCTGCAAACAACAACCATGCAAATAGAGGTGCTCCGTTAAAGCCTAATATTGACACTACGGTTATTATGCCCAAGACAAGCCATATTGCTTCGATATTATTCAAAAAGCCCAGGTTTAATATTTCCATGTCTTCTGATTTTTAAATTATCTACGTACTAACACATAATACCTTATTCTCATCATAAAATAGATGGCGTTCCAGAATTTATAACATTAAGTTTTCAAATATACCGGCAGCACCCATTCCACCTCCCACACACATGGTACAAATACCATATCGTACTCCACGTCGCTGCATTTCGTGAAGCAGGCTGGCTGTTAACTTCGCCCCGGTGCAACCAAGCGGGTGACCGAGAGCGATTGCACCACCATTCACATTCACCTTATCTTCGTTTATATCAAGTTCCCTTATAACAGCGAGAGCCTGTGAAGCAAAAGCTTCGTTTAATTCAATAAGTCCTATGTCTGAAAGCTTTAGTCCTGTTTGATTAAGAACTTTTGGAATAGCATTCACCGGGCCAATACCCATTATTTCTGGTGGCACTCCAGCCGTAGAAAATCCTATAAGTTTGGCCATGGGTTTAAGGCCGAGATTCTCCATCCAGGCCTTGCTCATGACCAGGGTTGCCGCTGCACCGTCTGACATTTGAGATGAATTGCCCGCAGTCACGCTTCCTTTTGGGTTGAAGACCGGCTTTAAACCTGCAAGTGCTTCATGGCTGGTATTAGCACGCGGACCTTCATCCACTTTGAATATAGTATCATGTTTTTCAGGCTTTCCATTACCAGGAAGTGTCTCCCTTACGTTAAGAGGAATAATCTCATCATTAAATTTCCCAGCATTCAAGGCATCCGTTGCTTTCATATGAGAGCGATATGCATACGCATCCTGATCTTCCCTGGAAATATTATAAGATTTAGCAACATTTTCAGCCGTAGTTCCCATATTTAAATATGCTTCAGGCCTACTTCCCGCCATCTCTGGATGTGGACTAAAGAAATATCCTGTCATAGGTACTAAACTCATAGATTCAGCACCGCCGGCAATGACAATTTCAGAGTGCCCCGCCATGATTGCCTGAGTAGCCATAGCAATCGTCTGCAATCCCGATGAACAGAACCTGTTAATGGTAGCTGCAGGCACACTATCAGGAAAACCTGCCCGCAAAGTAATGAGACGAGCCATATTCATGCCCTGTTCCCCCTCGGGCATAGCGCAACCCATGAGGATGTCATCGACCATGTCTTTCTCAAGTCCCTTTACCCTGGCTAATACCCCTTTCACCGCTTCAGCGCCCATATCTTCAGGTCGGTAGTTTCTCAAGGCTCCGCGTTTTGCTTTACCAACCGCTGTCCTGACGCTGCTTACAATGAATGCTTCATTGTTCATTTATACTCCGGTATTGTTAAGATTCTTATTCAGTTTCTCAATGGTTTGTTTGTGGTCAGTATGCTATGAATCCTATCTTGTGTCTTTTGATTGCCCAGTAAGGAAAGAAATACTTCACGCTCAAGGTCCAGAAGGTGATTTTCGTGTACCTGGGCTTGTCCTGTTATGTCTCCGCCGGTCATAATATGAGCAAGCCTTTCAGCCAGGTGTTTATCATACTCGCTAATATATCCACCCTCCATCATATTATGGGCCATTGTAATAAGAGGTCCTTTACCAGCATTTCCCTGAACCGTTATAGCAGTACGGACCGGTGGGGGTAAATATCCCTGTTCTGCCATACATATAACCTCCTGCCTGGCAGCATAAATTCGGCGATCCTGGTTCATGATGATTTTAGAAGATTCTAGCAAATATCCCAAATCCTTAGCTTCATGAGCACTTGTACTTGCTCTGGCCATTGCAACTGTTTGAAAAGCCTTCTCAAGAAATGGCTGGATTTGGCTTGCATGATTGTTTACAGCCCGTTCAGAAGCTCTGGCTGTCATATGCATCGTTCCGGTGCCTGCAGGAACCAATCCAACGCCAAGCTCAACCAACCCAATATAGGATTCGGCATTGGCTATAACCTGGTCTGATCCCATAGCAATTTCACATGCTCCCCCTAGTGCCATTCCCTGAATAGCTGAAACAACTGGTTTAGAGGAGAACCGAAGTGTCTGAATCGTGTATTGAAATTGTTGAATAGCTTTTTCAACTTTCTTATAATCACCCTCTTTCGCGGCCATACCAAACTCTCCTAAATTTGCTCCAACTGAAAAGTTTGATCCCTCGTTGCCAATGATCATCCCAATGAAATCACTATTTTCAATTACCTGAATAGCGTCAATTAAACCTTGCATTACATTAAATCCAAGCGAATTTGCTTTAGATCTAAACTCGAATAAAGCTACCTGACTTCCAATATCAAGCAATGCAGCCTCTTCATTTGACCAAATGGTTCTGTTTTTATCTGATTTAATATAGGATAACCCTAGTTCATCATTATGAACAGGATACGGCATATAGCCTTTTTCAGGAATAAATATATGAGGCTTGCCCTCTATGGTTTTATAAAAAGTCTCATTTCCATCTCTTTTCATCGCGTAAAGCCAGCCGGGAATTTCTTTATTTGCACGGTCGAGTTCAAAGATGACCTTCTCAATTCCGATAGCATCATGTATTTCAAAAGGCCCCATTTCCCATCCAAAGCCCCAACGCATAGCCTGATCAATATCCCTGGGATTATCGGTTATATCATGTATTCGGTGAATGGAATAATTAATAAGATCAATGGTGTGTTCCCGGATATAATCGCCACCCCGCCCTTTTAGGTCAAACAAGGCTTTCCAACGACCTTTAAGGTCCCTGATCTTTTTTACAGACTCTATGTCCCCCATGTCACTTTCCTTAGGTGGTTCATATTCTTTAGAGATAGGATTTAGTTCTTTAATCCCGTCTTTATCCTTAGAATAAAAACCTGCTCCCGTTTTTGATCCAAGGTTGCGTGTAGAAACCAGTTTCTCTAAAACCTCGGGAATATTAAACATTCCCCTTTCAGCATCATCATGTACTGCATTGTATAAATTTCCAGAAACATACATTAAGGTGTCCAGACCAACTACATCGGCCGTGCGGAAAGTAGCTGATTTCGGACGGCCGGTTAGCGGACCCAATAACTTATCTATTTCCGAAATGCTATAACGACCTTCATCAAAAGCTTTTACACTATGCATTAAACTATAGATGCCAATCCTGTTTCCAATGAAATTCGGTGTATCTCTGGCAACCACGACCCCTTTTCCCAGATGGAGCCTTGCAAAATGTTTAACGCGTTCAACTATAGTCGGTTCCGTATAGTTAGTTGGGATTATTTCTAGTAGCCTAAGGTAACGTGGAGGATTGAAAAAGTGAGTGCCTAAAAAATTTTTCTTAAAAGTTTCTGACCGATCCTCAATTATCTGATGAATGGGAATGCCGCTGGTATTACTTGAAATGATCGTATCATCAGTTACATATTGCTCAAGCTTCTCCATCAGATCACGCTTGGCGTCTAGGTTTTCTATTATAGCTTCCACCACCCAGTCAGAATCCTTAATACGATCAAGGTGATCATCAAAATTGCCTAATGTGATCCGTTCCGCTGTCTTTGAAGTAAACAACGGTGAAGGTTTTCTTTTCAGGTTTTTATTAAAAGCTGATTCTACTATTTCATTTTTATTATCGCCATCAGCAGCGATATCCAAAAGCTGAACCTCAAGACCTGCATTAGCCAGATGAGAGGCAATTTGTGACCCCATGACTCCAGCTCCTAATACGGTAGCTCTGCGAAAAGGCTTTTTCACACTAATGAATTTCGTTTCCGGTGATTTGGTTTTTGCGGATACTCTCATTTGTATGTTCTCCTGATAATTTCAAGTATGATGAATGATATTCTTATACAATCCTTTTAACAGTATTAATGGCTATTTAGATAAAATCGTTTTGACTAAAATACATTTAAGCAAGTTGGTCTATTCATTAAGGTCAAAATCCGCATTATTAAATCGATTGCCCTAAATATTCGAATCAAATCCATTGCTGCAACTTCTTTGCCATTTTCATCCACACATAGCTGATAAAACATTTTCAACATATAAGAATATATAGGATTAGAGGATAAAGTCCATACATGGTTTACATAGAATTAAGAACAATTAGCAATAAGGTATATAAGTAAGGATTATCGTAATTTATTGATACAACTATGATAAATCACTTTTTTCGATGAACCTATATAGCCAGCTGAAAGTCCATGATGTTACTACTAAGAATCGCATCGTCGTTTCTCCCATGTGCCAATACTCCAGTGAAGACGGCTTTGCCAACGACTGGCACCTGGTACATCTCGGAAGTCGGGCTATAGGTGGTGCTGGCATTGTCTTTACCGAAGGTGCGGCTGTATTGCCCGAGGGCAGAATATCCCCTGTCGATTTAGGTATCTGGAAAGATGAGCACATTCCAGAACTTAAACGCATCACCGATTTCATTTCCCGTCAAGGTGCCGTACCGGCTATCCAACTGGCACACGCCGGACGCAAAGCCAGCAAGGCAGCACCATTCGAGGGCGGGACATTTCTTACCGAAAAAGAAGGCGGCTGGAAGAATATAATGGCTCCATCTCCTATACCCTTTTCTCCAGATCTTCCGGCACCCATTGAACTAGATCAAACAGGCATTGACAGAATCATCGATGGCTTTCGCTATGCAACACGCCGAGCGCTAGATGCCGGCTTTCAAATTATTGAGTTGCATTTTGCGCACGGATACCTGATGCATGAATTTTTATCACCTGTTTCTAATAAACGAACCGACAACTATGGAGGAACTTTTCATAATCGTACCCGCTTAATTGTTGATACTTTCAAGGCTGTTCGTGAAATTTGGCCTTCCGGACTACCCATCTTCGTAAGGTTGTCAGTTACAGACTGGCTTGATAGTGAACCTTCATGGGATCTTGAGGAAACTATTGAGTTGTGTAAGGTACTTAAAGATCATGGCGCTGACCTTATCGACTGTTCATCCGGTGGACTGGTACCCTATCAGAAAGTAAAACCTGAGTCGGGATATCAAACACATTTTGCAGCAGAGATCAAGAAAAAAGCTCATATAGCAACGGGCGCTGTTGGCTTGATTACATCACCACAACAGGCTGATCATATCATAGTAACAGGCCAGGCCGATCTGGTTTACATGGCCCGGGAAATGCTTCGAAATCCTTATTTTGCTTTAAATTCCGCAAAAGTTTTACATCAGGATACGGTATGGCCGAAACAGTATGAAAGAGCAAAAAGGTAACCTATTTTAGCTTAACTCCTTCCACATATACATAAATTCTTAAACCATGATCCTGGCAGCACAAAAAATATATTATCCTAAAATCATTTATATGTATCGTCAGGCAATTCTGCTGATATTATATTCGCTTCTGAATATCCCGTTGATTGCTCAGGATGCCCGTCCATTTGAAAATATTGAAGAAGCATTGACTATGGGGAGTCAGCTTCGGGGGAAACCTGGTCCACAGAGTGTAAACTGGATCGATGGCGGCAATAAGTATTCTTATCTTCAGATGAATTCGGAAAATAAGAGGCAGGAAATACGGGCTTTTGATCCAACAACACTACAGGATGAACTTATTTTCGATGGAGAAAACCTAAAGTTTCCTGGTAGTGATGAGCAGTTTATTTACCATGCTTTCGAATGGGCAGATGATTCACGTCATATTCTTTTTCAAAGCAATTTCCGCCCTGTTTACAGACATTCGGGAATTTCTGATTATTATTTCTATTCCATAGAGGAAAAAAGTCTTGAGTTAGTGGCTAATGATGCTGGTACAGCTGAATTATCACCGGATGGTTCTATGATAGGATTTGAACGTGAAGGTAACCTGTTTATGTACAGTTTTGAAACCGGTGAGACAACCCAACTCACCCATGATGCACGTGAACATATCTTCAACGGTCGTTTTGGTTGGGTATATGAAGAGGAGTTCATGATAGCTCAGGCATGGCGCTGGTCACCGGATAGCCGTAAAATCGCATTCTGGCAGGAAGATGAGCGACATGTACCTGTTTTTCAGATGACTGATTATTCAGGTCAACACGCCGATTTCACACAAATCCGTTACCCTAAGGTTGGTGATACCAACCCTACTGTCCGCATAGGAGTGGTGGATGTTGAATCCCGGAAACGTATCTGGCTTGATCACGGAGAAACAGATGATAGCTACATCCCACGGATATATTGGACCACTGATGCCAATCAACTAGCCGTTGTTCATTTAAACCGACATCAGAACCATCTGAAGCTGTTTTTCTTCGATACGGAAAACGGAGACCGGGAATTGGTCATGGAAGAACAAAGCGAATATTGGATTGATATATTCAATTTCTTCGAAGGGATCAATGACCTTTTCTTCTTTCCTGAAAACCGCCAAGAATTCTTCTGGATTTCCGACCGCGAAAACTACCGTCATCTATATCAATACGACTATAATGGCAATTTGATTAATAAGGTAACTGAAGGTGAGTGGAATATCACTAATGTTCATGCTATAGATACCGAAAATGAAGTAATATACTACACATCTACTGAAGACTCTCCACTGGAACGACATTTGTATCAGATCAATTTTGATGGCGAAAATAAAACCAAACTCAGTGAACAATCAGGTCTCCATTCGATCAATATGTCTCCAAATGGGCATTTTTACATAGATACCTGGTCAGGTATTGGTCAGCCTCGCCAGGTAGAACTTTGGGAAACTAATGGTAATTTTCTTAAAACCCTGGAAGCCAATCAATCCGTGTCAGAATTAATACAGTTGATCGAATATTCACCGGGAACTCTGGAACAGTTTACAACAGATGATGGACGGCAACTCGATTATTATATCATCAAACCAACTGATTTCGATGAGAAGAAGAGCTATCCACTTTTGCTGGATGTGTATGGTGGACCAGGCAGTCAAAATGTGTATAACCAGTTTGGCTCGAATGCCTGGCATCAATACCTGGCTCAGCAGGGTTATATCATCGCTCAGGTCAACAATCGTGGAAGCGGTGGATACAGCATAGAGTTTGAAAAAATGGTTTATAAAAAACTAGGATACTGGGAGGCTTTTGATTTCAATGAAACAGCAAAGTATCTAAGCGAAAAAGAATATATCGATGAAGGCCGGATTGCTATTCGTGGCCACAGCTATGGGGGCTATATGGCAGCATATTCATTATTAACCTGAGTTCGATTAATAATTTGCGGGAAAAGGCCATTTAAATCATTGCT
>JBBDQY010000003.1:0-13618 GCA_040905745.1 Balneolales bacterium | reverse complement strand
AAGATACCGTTCTTGTTTGGTTATTTCAGGTGTCCTATTTTGGGGTACCACTTCATTAACCACGCTATTCCCATAAGCGAACTAATAAATACATGACAGCTAACCAAAAAACCTTAGGGCAACGCATTTTTTCCAGTGCATTGGACACCGTGGAACGTGTTGGCAACAAGCTTCCTGACCCCATTACCTTATTTGTCATATTTGTGGGCATTGTTATGATTGTATCCGCTCTAGCCTCTGCGTTTAATGTATCTGCGATTCATCCCGGGACAGGAGAAGAAGTTTCTGCCGTTAATTTATTTTCCAAGGAAAATATTCAGCGTATTTTTCTTGAGATGCCTAGTACATTCGCTGAATTTCCACCATTGGGCCTAGTTTTAGTAGTGATGCTTGGTATAGGTGTTGCTGATAAAACTAATTTGATAGGTATAGCCTTATCAGCATTTGTTAGCAGTGTACCAGGCTGGCTCTTGTCAGCCTCAGTGGTGTTTGCCGGACTGATGTCCAGTCTTGCAGTTGATGCCGGGTATGTGGTGTTAATACCATTAGGAGCTGTGATATTTCATGGAGTGGGCAGACACCCTTTGGCTGGACTTGCAGCGGCCTTTGCCGGTGTATCTGCGGGATTCAGTTCTAACCTGTTTCTAACTAGTTTGGATCCACTTCTCGCCAGTTTTACTACACCTGCGGCAAATATTCTAGACCCCGAATATATTGTCGGAATTCCAGCCAACTATTACGTAATGATTTTTCTGGTTCCTCTATTCACCATAGCAGGAGCCTTCGTTACTGAAAAGATAATTGAGCCACGCCTTGGTACATATAAAGATGAAGGTGATCTTGATATTCAGAATGATGAAATCACCCCTATACAACGAAAAGGACTTTGGGCCGCTCTGGTTGTATTGACTATTACATTGGCAGGTATCGCATTTATGGTAGTACCGGAAAATGCGGTATTGCGTGGGGATGAGGGTTCACTGGACCCGTTTTATCGAAGTATTGTAGCCTTAATGCTATTTATTTTTTTACTGCCCGGCCTGGCTTTTGGTATCGTAACCAGGCAGATTACCAGCGACAAACATGTAGCGAAAATGACCTCAGACACGATGGCTAGCATGGGTCCCTATATTGTACTTGCTTTTGCAGCAGCACATTTTATTGCATTTTTTAATTGGTCGAACCTTGGAATTATATTGGCTATCGGAGGTGCTGATGTTTTGAAGCAAATAGGATTCTCAGGTATACCATTGATCATTGCTTTTATTTTGGTGAGTGCCTTTCTGAACCTGTTTATTGGCAGCGCTTCTGCCAAATGGGCTGTTATGGCACCTGTATTCGTTCCCATGCTAATGTTAATTGGTTATTCACCTGAATTAACCCAGGCTATGTACAGGGTTGGAGATTCCTTTACCAATGTATTGACACCATTACTGCCTTATTTCCCTCTTATTATCATCTTCGCGCAGCGATACCAAAAAGATATTGGGATGGGCACCATTATTTCTACCATGTTGCCTTACTCGATTGTATTTGGGATACTAGGAATTACAACTATTGTATTTTGGGTTTTATTTGGCTTGCCTCTTGGTCCGGATGCTCCTATGTACTATCAGCCTTGATCATTTCAATAAACCACGAGGGAAAACCTATAAGAGTTCTCCGCATGGTAAAAGTGCGAATTCCGCTCATGTCCCCAGAGCAATAAAAATGGCCATGAACCAACACCGATGCGGGCTCATGACCCTGATCCATCACAGTGACCGTGGCAGTATCTACATCAGCAAGATTTACCAGGGGATTACTTGGCAGGTAAAACATTCGAACCAGCTTTAGCCCGACCGGCTGTCCGCAATACCCGGTTCATGAACCATTACAATGAAATCCGCCCTCACATGAGCTGCTACATGAAGCCGCCTGGCCAGGTGGGCCGTGGGGCAAGTGAGCCTAAAAAAGGTGGAAGATCCGAAAGTTGAGCTACGATTAAAGGTAGTCAGTCCAAGTGCTAATTCCCTTTATCAGGAGATAAAACAAAAACTGTCAACCAAATTCAGGAAGAGACCAGTATTAGACAACTCCATATCAAAGCCATATCAAGCCCATATCAAGTCCATATATTTATGGCTTTGATATAGGTTTGTTATGGTTTTGATTCGAATTTGACATGGAAGTGCATACAGTTTTTGATAATGTCCCTATACTGTAGAAAAGGTGCTGCCTAAGCAAGGCTTATCTGCTTCAAGATTCATCCGGACCACCAAGAAGCTGATTAATGAGGCGTTGGCCGCTGAAATGCTTATTTTTATCTTTTACCCGACACCCTTGAAAGTAAATAACACAAATTTCAGGTGTTTTGTGTGATAAACCGTATATTTCAAGCTTACTTTTTTTACCCTGAAAACCAAAACCCTGATAAATAATTTCATGCAAAGAGTACACAACTTCAGCGCCGGACCAGCAGTTCTTCCCCTGGAAGTGCTGCAAAAAGTACAATCAGAATTAGTAGACTTCCAAGGCTCAGGATCGTCAATAATGGAGATGAGCCATCGCGGTCCTGAGTTTACTGAAGTAGATCGTCAGGCCAGAGAACGCCTGACCCGTTTATTAGGCTTAGGGGATAACTTTGAAATCCTTCTATTGCAAGGGGGTGCCAGTACCCAGTTTATGACCGTCCCTTTCAATTTTTTAGGTGAAGGGAAAAGCGCTGACTACATCAGCACCGGAAGTTGGTCGAAAAAGGCCATTAAGGAAGCTAAAATACTTGGTGACGCTAAAGTTGCCTTTAGTTCAGAAGATGTAAATTTTAATAGAATACCTGAAGACAATGAGTTAAAACTAAATCAGGATGCCGAGTATGTTCATTTCACATCCAACAATACCATCTTTGGCACCGA
This sequence comes from Balneolales bacterium, assembly GCA_040905745.1. Taxonomy (GTDB): domain Bacteria; phylum Bacteroidota; class Rhodothermia; order Balneolales; family Natronogracilivirgulaceae; genus JBBDMU01. Next base: position 10,724 of record JBBDQY010000003.1, on the reverse strand, counting down.
ATTCCATAAAGAACCGAAAACCGGAAATATTCCTTTAGTCTGCGATGCTTCTTCAAATATCCTGTCTAAACCAATTGATATCAAAAGATATGGCCTTATTTACGCAGGCGCTCAAAAAAATGCCGGACCATCAGGGCTGACAATTGTCATCATTCGTAAAGATTTTCTGGAAAAAGCCAGAAAGAATGGAATACCATCTATGGTAAGTTATCATACGCATGTTGGAACCTTATTCAACACCCCTCCAACATTTGGGGTCTATTTCTTTAATGAAGTACTTGCCTGGGTTGAGAAAATGGGAGGTCTTGAAGGGATGGCTGGTTTAAATCAGAAAAAAGCTAAATTGCTATATGATGAATTGGATAAAGATGAGTTCTATTCAGGTACTGCAGAGACGAAATCAAGGTCATTAATGAATGTGACTTTCCGTCTTCCTTCCGAAGAACTTGAAAAAGAATTTCTAAGTGAAGCTAAATCAAGGAATATGGTTGGACTAAAAGGTCATCGTAGTGTTGGCGGTATGAGAGCTAGTATATATAATGCATGTCCAACTGAAAGTGTGCAGGCACTAGTTAATTTTATGCAGGATTTCCGATCACGAAAAAGCTAATCACATTTTTTATTAATAAGGCTCGTTGATATACCTGGGCATTAACCGGGATAACTGCGAGCCTTATTTAGCAGGCGACCTTTATCCAATTCAGGTCAACCTTTGGTGCCCAAATTAGAAAACTGTGCCTTGTTTTGTTTCTGCATCCGATTTTTATATTAACAGGCATTAGACTGGGTGAGCTAAGCGAGAGCTCTCCTTATACAATACTGTTATTTTATATCTGACAAACAACTCTGTCTTTTACTTAATTAGTAAATACCTATAGCAGCCAGAAAATGAAGGAAGGCTTCCGGAAGAACGATTAAGGTGAACATGACACCATAAACAGCACCGGCAATATGAGCCTCATGATTTACATTATCCCGCTGCTTTTTTGCTTCATAATAGCTGTACCCCATAAATAAAGCTCCGAAAACTATGGCAGGAATACCAATTGGAATGAAAAATAGATATAATTTATTCAGGGGGAAAAGTAAGATATAGGCAAACAGGATAGCTTCAACCCCACCCGATGCTCCCAAACTGGCATAGTTTGGATTGTCTCTGTGTCTGTATAACGACGGCAGGCCGGAAACGATAATCCCTGTTATGTATAATGCAAAAAATAATGGCATCCCCATAACCTGTTCCATGGTAGGTGCAAAGAAGAAAAAGGTGAGCATGTTAAAGATCAGATGATTACCATCAGCATGGAGAAAACCTGAAGTCAGCAGTTGATACCACTTTCCTTCCCTGAAAGTGACATAGGGGCGCAACATTCCTTCATGTTGCCATTGTGGTTTAAAGTTCCAGGCAATAAAGGTCACAGCAATGGTAGTAAACAGCAGTAAATAAGCCAAAGTATAAAATGAGATTAGAAATAGTGGTACGTTATAAAATGCGTCAAATAATGGGACACATTACGAATGGTAACTAAAATAGGAACATTTTAGTGAACGATGAAAAACAACTTACCATTGTTTTACCCACTTCTCCCATGTTCTGCTTATATTAGCCATCCTAGCCGAAGTAGCTCAGGGGTAGAGCAACGCTCTCGTAAAGCGTAGGTCGTCGGTTCAAATCCGATCTTCGGCTCTAGAAGTTCATGTTCACTTGGAGGTCAATGAACACTGTTTTCATTGACTCTATCTATTATCTCGATTATATGTACTAATGAAAAAAGCCTATTTGCTCAGTTTTATCTGTTTTACGTTTCTAATTTCTTGTTCACAGCCTGATGCTGAAACTGAAGATACCGTGGATAACCAATTCTATGAATTACGTATTTATGATGCTGCACCGGGAAGGATCGACGATTTACATTCCCGATTTCGTGATCATACCCTACGATTATTTGAAAAATATGGGATGACTAATATAGGATATTGGGTACCCGTTCAAAATACAGATAGTCAAATATATTATGTACTTGCTTATCCAAGCCGCGAAGCAAGAGATGCTTCTTGGGAAGCTTTCAATAACGATCCCGAATGGATCAAAGCCAAAGAGGCATCTGAGGCTAATGGCCCTATAGTTACAAAAGGCCAATCCATATTTCTAAAGGCTACGGACTACTCTCCTGAAATCAAACCTATTACTTCTGAGAATCCCAGAACCTTTGAATTCCGGATCTATAAAGCCTCAACGGGCAACCTGGATCGGCTTCATGCCCGCTTCCGTAACCATACTGTCGACCTATTTAGCAAGCACGGCATGAAACATTTCGCCTACTGGAGTCCGGTTGATGATGATAAAGGCGCTGACGATACTCTAATCTACTTCATTTACCACGATAATGAAGATGCCCGTGATACATCATTTGATGGCTTTAGGAGTGATCAGGAATGGATTAAAGTTGCTAAAGCTTCAGAAGAAGCAGCAGGAAGAGTTTCTTTAACTGCCAATGTAAAATCTATTCTAATGATGCCTACAGATTATTCCCCAACACAATAATCATGCTGACTTGATATATGGTGACGATAAATACCATGAGTTCAGGGTGAATATATTACCAGATTTTACTGGTTAGATGATAGGCTATGTTCAGCTAAAAATTCATCCAGGACGATGAGTTTTTGTTGCTTGGCTGACGCATAAATAGCTTGAATTACTCCAAGAGATCTGAGGCTTTCCTTACCGGTTACTACCGGGGATTTCTGATTAGAAATGGCCTCAAAAATCTCATCATATTGTTTTTTATGGTGATTCACTGCAAAGCCGGCTAATGGACTTGATCCACCGGCAGCTTCACTTGAGTTCTTATTTTCCAAGTCTTTTTCAGTAATCAGATGCCGAAAAGAGTCACCCTCCAGTAATGCGGTACCGGATGAGCCATTTATCTCTACTCTCCGTTTTTGAGGAGGAACCATAGAGGTAGAAGCCTCTATCGTACCAATAGCCCCATTTCGGAATTTTAAGGAAGCGACAATATTATCCTCTCCTTCAATTCCCTCATGGGTGAAAGTGCCCATTGTTGCATATAACGATTCAATATCTCCGGCCATCCAGGTAAGCAGATCAATCGTATGAATGCCTTGATTGATTAAGACGCCACCGCCATCCAATTCAAGCGTGCCACGCCATGCGGCACTATCATAATAGGCCTGATCCCTGAACCAATTTACAGATGCACTGGCCATAAATATTTTTCCAAGGCTCCCACTATCAACTACCTTTTTCATCTTTATGACATCACCGATAAAACGATTTTGAAAGATGACGGCAAGCTCCACTGTATTTCGTTTACATTCTTCTATTAACTGCAAACCACGTTCTATGGAAACTTCAATGGGTTTCTCAACTATTATATGTTTTTTAGCTTTGGCTGCTGCCAAACCATAATCAAGATGAGTACCTGAAGGAGTACAAATAACTACAGCATCTAATTCTTTATCAGATAAAAACTTATCATAATCTGTATACCCTCTGCCTCCATATTGATCACAAAAAGCATCGAGTTTGGTTTGATTTCTGCTATGTACTGCAACTAAATGTCCTTTTTTCATGCTGTTAATAGCTTCAGCATGGATTTTAGAGATCGTACCACAACCAACAATACCAATATTATATATAGTTTCAGTTTTCATGAGGATGCAAATTTCACTATTGTGATTAGATTGAAACAAAAGCAGGCAAATAATCTGGCGACTGCTATAATCCTTATAGGATGCCTTTTTTTACGTCAGGTTCTTATAAGCCTATCGCTCTACCCTACCTGATCCTCCTCCTTTTGCCAGGCTCCAGACTTCTTCCTTTCTGACAAGGTTAAAGTCACCTGGAATAGTTTGTTTCAGGCAAGAAGCTGCTACCGCAAATTCAAGCGCTTTGCTGGAATCATCATTTGACAAAAGGCCGTATATCAAACCTGATGCAAAAGAATCACCGCCTCCAACGCGATCTACAATTTGAATATCATAACGCTGAGACCTTACAGGATTTGAACATTGTTTATCATCATGCAAAATAGCACTCCAGCCATTTCTGCTGGCAGAAAAACTCTCTCTGAGTGTAATTGCTACTGTACTGAAATTATATTTTTCTTTGATAGATTTTGCAAGTTCAAAATATCCCTCCTCATCTAATTCGGCAGCTTCGACATCAGTAGAACCCGCTGTGAAGCCCAGGCTCTTGTGTATATCTTCTTCATTGGCAATACATACATCTACGTATTCCATCAGAGGATTCATTACCTCCTGGGCTTGTGCTTCGGTCCAGAGTTTCTTTCGGTAATTTAGATCACAACTAATGGTGACACCCGCCTTTATTGCTGCTTCGCACGCTGCTTTCAGGCATGCCTGGGCATCTTTTCCTAGAGCGGGGGTTATGCCGGTCCAATGAAACCAATCAGCGCCTTCAAAGGCGGCTGCCCAATCGATCATTTCCGGCTTCAATTGGGTAATTGCAGAATCTGCCCGGTCATAGATTACTTTAGATGCACGCTGGCTGGCACCGGTTTCCAAAAAATAGATACCTATACGGTCACCCCCACGGGCAATATGATCGGTATGAACACCATATTGCCTGATAAAATTGAGTGCGGCCTGACCAATCTCATGTTCGGGAAGGCGGGATATAAAATAACTATCAAGACCGTAACCGGCTAATGCTACAGCTACATTAGCCTCTCCCCCACCATATGTAACATCAAACTGCCCTGCCTGAACAAAACGGGAATAACCCGGGGTAGCCAGGCGAAGCATAATTTCGCCAAATGTGACGGTTTTTTTCGTTGTAGCCATAAAATTTAATTTATTTTAATGAATTAAAACTTTCTACTTGTTCCACAAAAGCTTGAGCCTTTTGCTCTATCAAATCGAAGTTTCCTGCCCGGATAGCTTTGATATCAACCAAGGCACTACCGACCCCCAGAGCAAATGCCCCACAATTGAGCCAATCATGTACATTATCAACAGACACACCTCCGGTTGGCAATAATTTTAGATGTGGCATAGGCGCCCTGATACCTTTCAAATAAGAAGGGCCAAGTTTCTCTGCGGGGAAAACTTTAACAACGTCCGCACCATATTCCCAAGCAGTCTGGATTTCAGTCGGGCTGAATGCTCCAACTGATACACCTACTCCGTTTTCATGAGCCTTGTCAATGATCTCCTTTTTCATAATAGGACTTACTATGAAAGATGCTCCGGCATTTGCTGCCTGCACAGCAGCCTCACCAGTCAGTACGGAGCCCATTCCGAGCACCATTTTATCCCCGACCCTATCTACCAGATTGGGAATATAAGATAACACTCCGGGTATGGTCATGGTTAGTTCAATAATATTCACCCCCCCTGCTAATAAAGCATCAACTGTAGGATCAATATCTTCCGGTTTATCAACACGCACAACCGCAACCAGTTTTTTCGCCTCAAGGATGTTCATCACTTCTTTTATATTCATCGTAGCACTACTATTTTGGATATATATTTATTGAAAGCCTTTTTTAATTTCTTATAATCTGCTCTACAAAGAACGAATGATGCCCAATTCCAAGCCCCTTAATTCGGCTAAACCACGCAAACGACCAATAGCACTGTAACCAGGATTTGTTTGTTTACCTAGATCATCAAGCATTTTATGTCCATGATCCGGTCTCATGGGAATGGGTGCATCTCTTTTTTGTTGTTCAATTACCAGCTCCTTCATAACAGCATACATATCAACATCACCATTGAGATGATCGGCTTCATGGAAGTTACCTTCTGCATCACGTTTAGTACTTCGCAAATGGATGAAACCAATATATTCGGCAAGCTCAGCCGCCATAGCCGGAAGGTCGTTTTCCTTAATAACACCAAAAGAACCAGTACAAAAACAGAGTCCGTTGGATCTTGATTTTACTGAATTAACCAAGTGTAGAACATCTTGTTTTGTGCTCAATACACGCGGTAATCCCAGTAAAGGAAATGGGGGGTCATCAGGATGAATAGTCAAACGCATACCATACTCATCCGCAACCTCACTGATGGCTTTGACGAATGAAACCAGATTATTACGAAGCTCATCAGGCCCTATCTCACCATAAGTGTCTAATGCTTGTTGGAAGGAAGTCAAAGAAAAAGCTTCCTCAGATCCCGGAAGCCCGGCTAATATATTACGTTCAAGTTTTGCTATATCATCACGACTGGCTTTTGACATCCATTGATTGGCTGCTTTGAGTTCAGCAGATGTGTAGTCATTTTCAGCACTCGGCCTTTTCAAAACGGCTGTATCGAAAGCTACAAAAGCAGCTCTTTCATATCGAAGGGCTGTTGAGCCATCAGGCATTGGATAATCTAGATCGGTACGGGTCCAGTCAAGCATGGGCATAAAGTTGTAACAAACTGTTTTTATACCAGCCTTGCCAAGATTATGCAGGGTAGTCTTATAATTTTCGATATAAGTAGCATAATTGCCTGAGCGTTTCTTGATATCTTCGTGGACAGGTACACTTTCTACAACAGACCATCGTAAACCTGCCTTCTCAATACGAGAAATATGCTTTTGGATTTCATCCAAAGTCCATATTTTCCCATTAGGAATGTGATGCAATGCGCTTACTATCCCAGTTGCACCAGCTTGCCTGATATGGGATAGTTGAACAAAATCTGGTTCACCAAACCATCTCCATGTTTGTTCCAGTGTTTTTTTACCTTGATAAAATCCGTTCATCGCCATATTGTTTAAGTATTACGTTTATAATATAATTCTTTGCTCCATCAAACTCCGCTAAAGGCTGAGAACCCACCATCGATAGGAACAATTATGCCATGGACGAATTTGGAATTCGATGAAACCAACCAATCAATGGTAGAGATCAAATCATCTGGGTTACCAAAACGCCCTGCCGGAGTGTGGTCAATAATAGTCTGTCCACGATCTGTAAGGCTACCATCATTTTCGTTGGTTAACAGAAACCTGTTCTGATCAGTCAAAAGAAAACCGGGAGCGATTGCATTTACACGAATTTCCGTAGAATAATTATGAGACATATGCACCGCAAGCCATTGGGTAAAATTGCTAATCGCAGCTTTAGCTGCAGAATAAGCCGGGATTTTTGTTAGTGGTGTGATAGCATTCATTGACGAAATATTAATGATATTTCCTGATTTTTGATCTGCAAAATAACGGCCAAATACCTGGCATGCTAAAAAAGTCCCCATGAAGTTCAGATCAAACACCCACTTTACGGCATCTTCGGGAAGGTCGAAAAAAGGTTTATCAGGGCCGGTAGTAGCCGTAGGTTTATTACCGCCAGCTCCGTTTATAAGAATATCAACTCTGCCAAAATGGGAAATTGTCTTCTCCGCAGCCTGCTCGATACTTTTCTTATCCAATACATCGGTTTTTATAGCTAAATACTCAATGCCTGCTTGCTCAAGCTGCTTTCCGACATTAGCCATTCCTTCCTCACCAATATCTAATAAAACAATCTTTGCTCCAGCATTACCTAATGATATAGCCATTGCAGAGCATAATACTCCAGCTCCACCCGTTAATACGGCTACATGATCTTTGATACCTAGATGATTATCTGTACTCATTATATTCTAAGATTTTATATGATTGATTTAAATTCGCCTTCTAAAAGAATATTAGGCTGTTAGCTCTCAAAGGGTTTGAGATGTTTTCTAAAATGCTTATATAAACATTCTTCATAAATCTGCTCATTCCTGGCTAATACGTCCATGATTCGATCACGAAAACTAAGGTCTGAATCTTCAGATTTGTGAGTCAGTACAGAACCAAAGGTGACGTGGAAAATCTGACGTGAATTATCATCATCTAACAAGGCAGGTAAATCTTTATCAGTAATTTCGTCAGGATCATCCAGCCTGTTCGGATCAGCAGAAATATGATACGTTTTCTTATCAGTATCAAACCTGCTAATAGAAAATTTCAATATCTCCCTAAAAAGTGTGGCATCGGTAAGCGCAATCGCCCGTAAAGCTTCCAGGTAACTAGTACCAGCAGTTTTTATATGGACAGTACCAACAGCTATTTTACCAATGGTTTCATAAACTTTAAATTTATCACTTCCCGAATGCAAGCTTAGTTTATATCCTCCAAAAGTACCAGCAATGCCCTGGTGGATCAGATACTCTCGTCTAAACTCCTCAAGATCACCCTTATAATCTATACCCTTTTCAAAATCACCACAGAAACGCGGTGCAAGGCTTACTAACTCAACACCAAGACGCTGCAATTCAGATGCAATAACCAGATGTTCTTCAGGGGTTGTTGGATAAGGTGTCTCATCTACCGATAGCTCAACTTCAGTATCGTAGCTGGAATAAGTAGTTTTAAGGTAATCAAACATCTCCCAGGTGTGCAGAACAACATGGCCATATTTAACTGCAGCCTTTAATATATCCAGCTTGGTTGGCTGAAGAATAATGTCATTCTTTAAATTAAATTTCCTATTGACATATCGTTCAATAAACTCTCTGGGAGAATCTTTTAGTGCATTCCATGGAAGGTCATCAAATGCCTGCTCTAACTCATTCTCATCCATTTCAACGATACGATTATCAACAAAATCACTAGGATCAATGGTATGCATCGTATATCCAGCATTCATAACCCGGTCAATATCTTCTTTCGTTTTAAGATGATCAGCATCTGAACCAAAACCGGTTGTATAGCCTTCCTGAAAAACAGCCCAGGTTGCTCTATCCATTACCTCACTAGCAGTTCTTTTTGTACGATCCAGTTCACGAATTGACTGTTGTGCCAATATAGGGATGAAGCCAGAATCTTCTAATGAACGTAAATGAGCAGGTCCGGCATTGCCTAACCTATCTCCAAAACCAAATGAGTTCTTCGTCCCTATCGTAACGGCACGAGTAAAAGGCAGGGTTGTACGAAGTGCATCCGCATTATGATTCGTCAAATCACAAAGGAGGTACTTTGTATTATCAATCAATGATTGTTGGCCTGAAAAATCTTGCAGTAAATCTTTGTCGATAGGGGCGGCAACTAATAGCTTCTTTTCCGGACCAATCTTCAGCAAGCACAGAGTAATGTTATCAACTTCTTGTACAGAAATAGCAATAACGGTGTAACCGGTATTAGTATCTATAAATTTGTTAAGAATATCCAGAGTATGAGGCTTAACATGTTTCAGATTTTCCATAAGGGGGATTGCAATTTTTGAAATTAATGAACTTTACCGTTTAAGTAAACTAGTCAATCATTTATCTCTTATCAAGACATAACAGGTATAAGGAGCGTTATTTCTTTTAAAGATTTGTTACTATTTTTGATTTTACTTCACCGTTTAAGTATACTTTATATACAATTCTAGCATGACAATATCTAGGAACCCTGCATGAAAATCAAGGGATCTAATCGTATACTATTGGCTCAATTCTCCAAAAATGATATTCTATATCATAGGAGCTGATTAAGGGCATACTAAATGAAAAAAAAGACCACATTAAATGACATTGCTCACAGGATGGGACTTTCAAAAGTCAGCATTTCAAAAGCATTACGTAATCATCCTGATATCTCTGAAAATACAAAAAAGAAAGTAAGGGTTCTTGCAAAGGATATGGGTTACCGACCCAACCTCATCGCTCGTTCATTAACATCAGCAAGTAGTAAAACTTTAGGTGTTATTGTTCCGAAAATTGCACATAATTTCTTTGCTCAAGTAGTGGCAGGTATACAACAATACGCAAATACTATGGAGTATGAAATTGTACTTACTGTATCCGATGAGAATGAATCTCAGGAACAAAAGCATATTGAAAGGCTTGTGGCTATGCAAGTAGACGGTTTATTAGTCTCCGTTTCAATGGAGACCCGAAATTATGAGATTTTCAATTGGCTTCAAGAAATACAAATCCCATTGGTTTTCTTTGATCGCCATATTCCAGGTATGGGTTTCAATAGTGTGATAATTGATGATGAAGCAGCTTCTATAGAAGCTGTAGATTTCCTGTTTAATAGGGGATGTAAAAAAATTGCACATCTAGCCGGTTATAACCATGTTTCTATAGGGCATAAAAGAAGAATGGGTTATGAAAAAGGTCTAAATAAATATGATCTACCTGTTGATGACTCCATGATTATTGAAGGTGGCTTTAGCGAAAAATTTGGTTATCAAGGGTTTAAGAAAATATATTCTCAAGGTGTAAAGCCTGATGGCATACTAGCAGTCAGCTTTCCCGTTGGCCTTGGTGCTTATATTGCCATGCGTGAAGTAAACCCTATCTTGATGGAAAACATCCAGATATTAACATTTGGAGACAGTGGTATAGGTGGGGTTGTATCGTACCCTCAATATTACCTGGATCAGTCAGGTATTGAAATGGGACGCCGATCGGCTGAATTATTAATCAAGGAAATACAGGGAGAAATAAAACCAGAAGGGATAATTCATTTTATAGAAACTCGTATAATTGATACCGGGAATATATCATTGGTATTGGCTGAGAACCTTGATAAATAACACCTACTATTCAGCAATGAAACTTGAAAATGTCACTACTTCTGGGATACCCATGTTCATGCTCCAGGTTAGTGAGTTCAAGCTTCTGAATTACTCCTATTAGTTGCGCTTACACAGTGGACATGCTTGAATCTATAAAGAAAACTTGCTGATAAAAAAAAGCCCTGACTATCGAAAGGATAGCCAGGGCTTACT
>JBBDQY010000002.1:0-13853 GCA_040905745.1 Balneolales bacterium | reverse complement strand
TCAACTACTTAGCCACTTGAAATTCACTATATTCCGAATTGTTCGGATGAGTGTGATAAAATTACTTAAATCGACGTACTTTTATTCTGAAACCTCTTCCTAGAGATTTACCACTATATCCAAACAGTGGTGCGTATTATTCGTTTGAATTTTTCTCGCAATACACTAATACAACAAGAGAAGAAGGCGTATCTGAGCGAATAGAGAACGGAGATTTCCCAGAGTTTGAATCCTACAGAAACACTTATTATGTCAATAGATTTGCATTCGGGTTATTGATGAATTTTGGATACAAAGTAATTGGAAAAGGTGGATTCACTAGAGATTTTACATTAGGATTAGGTACACAACTGGTTCATAGTTTTTATGAGGACAGAATTAATACTGATAGGGGTTGGCCTAATCAACAAAAAGAAGGTTTTTGAGTTCATAAATTGTATGATCATGGAACAGCTCTCCTTCCCTATCTTAGATTAAGATTAAAGCTCGGATGGAGCAATTTCAAATGAATTATCCAATAATAAATCGCAAATAACACCTTTAAAAAGGATATATCGCAATACCACGTATGTCGCAAATAACCCCTTTATTGTCATATTTGCCACTTGCCGGATATTAAATAGGTTGATACATTGCGATTCAAACCTATAACCTAAAGTATCAAACCATGATCAAACTCAATCCTTACCTCTCATTTAATGGTCAGTGTCGCGAGGCCATGAACTTTTACAAAGAATGCTTTGGCGGCGAACTTACATTGCAAACGTATGAAGATATTATGGGCAAGCCAGGCTCCGGCGGGGACTGATCGCCCGCTACCCGGCAGGCATGGAGCCGGATAAAGAGGGAACGATCATGTTCACCGATTTTATGCTGGAGGGTGATTGGCTGGCTGCGATGGACAGCACGCATGAGCATGCATTCCAGTTTAATGAGACAATCTCACTTATGGTTATTTGTGATTCACAGAAAGAGATTGACAACTACTGGGAAAAATTGAAAGAAGGTGGCGACCCGAAAGCGCAGCAGTGCGGTTGGCTCAAGGACAGGTTTGGTGTGTCATGGCAAGTGGCACCGCGCCTTCTGGGCGAAATGATCAGCAAGGGCACGACAGAACAGGTTGATCGGGTAACACAGACGTTCCTCCCAATGAAGAAGCTTGACATCTCTGAACTGCAAAAAGCCTATGTCGGCAAGTAGTTTCAAAATAAACGAACCATGAAGTTGAAGGAGATGTATTGTCTATACACTTCCCTCTTGGTGATTTATTGGCTTTCCACGTTTACATTATTTCAATTATAAAACGGCATGACTGTTAGACCAGGGATAATTTTTCGGATATGTACTCATTCAGACTCTTTCCTTCCTTCTTTGCCCGAACATATACATTGCGATGAACCTCAGAAGGAAGTCGAAGCATCAGGCGTCCGGAAAAGGGTTTATCCGGTTCCTCATTTCGTTGCCGGCAAAAATCCAGATAATCGTCAATAGAGTCACGAAAGGCTTGTTCCAGTTCATCCACGCTTTTACCCTGAAACGTAATCACATCGCGTAAATCCACTACTTCACCATGAAAAAGCCCTGCTTCTTCATCAAACTCAACGTTGCCGTGATATCCTTTGTACTTTAACATAACTATTACGTTTTGGATGGTGTAATTCCAGCTTCCTTTAAAAATCGTCTTACAGACTTCAGTGCTCCTTTGTCTGTTTCTTTCTGAGGATGTGGGCGATGAAAAACCGCCCGCACATCATTCAGTGCCATTCGAATACGTGATCCTCGTCCCTCGCTAAGTTCTCCGCCCAAGGCAACAAACAACGCTTCGACTTTTTTCCACTCAACATCGGCTCTAACCGGATTGTCAAAAATCGCTTGTAAAGTCTTTCGATGTTTTGAACTCATGTTCATGGTGTCATTTTACGACACTATAAGTTTAAACGCAAAATTCAACAAAAATATTTTTCAACGCAAAAAAGTCTTGGAAGAACAGAGGCAAATAATCTATATATTTACCCTCATTCAAAAAAACGATGTAACAGATCCTTATCGGCCTAACCCCCGATTTTCATGATAAAGCTTAAACAAACTCACCTTTTCTTTTATTCAGCAATTTAGTTATTCGATGAATATTGTTGAGTTGAGCTTCATATTTTCGGACTTCTAACGACTCATTTATTTGTTTTAAAGTGATCGCTTTTTCGTGAATAGCTTTGTCTTCAAGCTTGTTCTTTTCCAAAAACCAACCGGTCACTTCCTGCCAACTCCAAACCATCGTTTTTGTAGTAACTCCGGCGACAGGAAGAGGGAAATCCCCTTTTCCTCTGTTGCCGGTAATTAATTGTTGTATGGACTGTCTGCTTCGCTTTAACCTTCTGGCAATTTCCGCACTGGTTACTAAGTCAGATGGTTCTACTCTTTTTACGGTAACGTTAAATTTAGTCTGTTCTACCTGACAGATGGCTGAAAGGATAGCTTCTTCCATGATTTTAGCTTCACGATCAAAATCCAGATAGGCAATTCCATTTCTGAAAGACAACGTCGCGTCATCACATCCGGCTTCAAACAGGGCATCCTCCAATGGTTCAGTCAATTTAGCTGCTGCTTCAAGTACGAGCGTAAATTCATGAGTTTCCATTTTTATTTTCCTCTTATGGTTTGGTTTAATGTACTGCTTATTATCCCTGATTAACTGTGTGCACATTTGTCCACTGCCCGGATAATTTGTCTGGCGTGGTTCTCAGGCACACGCGGTGTACTCCAAATGGAGATTATGCACCCCTGTCGGGAAGATTCCGGACATTTTAGTCTTCCCCAGGCATGAGACGAGATTCCGGCAACTTCAATACGCCAGTTTTTTACTACCGCATATTCGATTGCTTTTTGTATTTCTTTATTTGAATGCTTTTTTGTCAAAACATCATAAGTTCATTACGCCGCAAAGTTAATAATATTGTTGACTATTGTAAACGATAAACATTTATTCCTTGATTCACTATATAATGAAACTCAAGTGGTAATAATCAATTTCAGTGGTAATCCCAATAGTAAATTCTGAGTGCTCATTCGGAATGGTATCATCAACTTGGTAATTTTTTCCTCATAAATATGTAGAAGAGGATCGAAAACCACGTATGTCGCAAATAACACCCTGTATTGTCATATTTGCCACTTGCCGGATATTAAATAGGTTGATACATTGCGAAACCTAATAAATGTATTACCACCTGCGTATGCAGTCTATGTAGGCCGTTTGGATGTACTTATCCAGGCTAGCTAATGGAAACGATCAGAGGCAGTTTGAGGAAACCACTATAAACTTAATGCCTCGCATTTTCGTTATCTTTAAAAATCATTACATTGTTATATGAAAACGCTCAACATAGATATTCCCGATTCGTTCAATCTAGATGACAAAGAGGTCAAAATGGCTCTTGCATCCAAACTCTATGAAAGAGGCAGACTCTCCTTGGGACAAGCTGCAACATTGTCTGGATATTCCAAGGAAACCTTTATGGAATTACTAGCGGACTATGGAGTCTCTCTGATCAATTATCCAATTGATCAGATCCACGAAGATATAAAGAATGCCCAAAACTATAGTAGCTGATGCAAGCTGCCTGATTTTACTCAAGAAAATTGATCGTCTTGAGCTTTTACATCAGCTTTTTGACAACATCCTCATCACTGAGCTAGTTGCAAAAGAATTCCGAAATCCCCTGCCTAAATGGATTAAAATTACTAATCCTTCTATAACGCTACAAAAAGGATTAATTAATATCCTGGATGCTGGAGAAGCTTCTGCTATTGCTTTGGCTACTGAACAACTGGATTCATTATTAATTATAGATGAAGCAAAAGGCCACGTGCGGTAAGTACGGGCATCACCAGTCACCCATTGGAAAGAAGAAATGACACTTAAGCGAATGGATAACGTTCTTATCGTGGTTGACGACCTTAAGGCTGCGATTGCTTTCTTCACCGAACTTGGCCTGGAACTTGAGGGCGAGACGACCGTCGAGGGACAGTGGGTGGACCGCGTCGTAGGACTCGACGGCGTCCGTAGCGACATCGCAATGATGCGGACCCCAGATGGCCACGGGCGGATCGAGCTGGACAAGTTCCACACGCCCAAAGCGGTCAGGGCTGAACCGGAGGACGCATCAGTGAACACGCTGGGCATACGTCGCATCATGTTCACCGTCGACGACATCCAGGAAGTTCTTACACGATTACTCGCCCATGGAGCTGAGCTTCTAGGCGAAGTCACCCGGTATGAGGATAAGTACAAGCTCTGTTACATCCGGGGCCCTGAGGGCATCATAGTCGCTCTTGCCGAGGAGCTCGGGTGAGGTGTTTCCGCATGAGCACATCATACGAGTTAACGTTCGCTTAATAAACAAGATTAAAGGCCCTAATTAAAACACCCTTCTGCTAATGAAATATTTTTCAACTCTTATTATACTGATATTCCTTTGTATGGGATGTGGCCAAACGGATTCTGCAGATGTAGGGGAATATTTGGCAGAATTGAAAATCTTACAATTTACCCTTCAGGTTTCACAACGCTGAATGATATTAAATTTACACAAACTCAGGTTTTCGAGGAGTCTGTATATCAAAATTTAACTGGCCCAAAAACAGTGAAATTCGAATCGTAAAAAATGGATCTATTTTTGCAATAGAAACTGATCCGGATACAGGATTACAACGAGTAGTTAAATACCAATTTCAGAATGAATAAAAAGTAACAGGGCCAATAAGTTACTATAGGGCGCCTCGGTTATAAGTCTTTGTCAGTAATCCGATCTTCATCCTGCACCAGCGTTTGAAGCAGGGTGTCATCCGCGCCCCAAGGTATAGAGTAGAGCCGCCGGGCGTGTTCTTTTTCTATTTTCTGTAATAACGGAACTTCTTCTACAGCCCGTCGTTTCAGCAGAGGGTCAGTTAGCTCAGTGGCCGACATGCTCTGATTGGCAATCCAGGCATACGGCTCTATATTAGACCTCCGCAAATCTTCCTGAAGCTGAGCTGCTTCCGTTATGGGCGTTGTTTCCGGTAAAGTCACAATCAATAGTTTGGAGTACTCGGGATCCTGAAGGTACATGTATGGGGTCTTTAGTTTGGCCGGGTCCATGCCGGTATTACGCAAGACTTCTTTGTGATAACTACCTGTGGTATCCAGCAGCAGCAGCGTATGGCCGGTTGGTGCGGTATCAATGACCACAAACTTCCGCTTGGCCTGGTGAATCGCTTTTGAAAATGCCTGAAATACCGCCACTTCTTCCGTGCAGGGTGATTCAAGGTCTTCGCGAAGCAGCTTTAACTCTTCTCCGGTTTTGTTCTTGCCCCGTTGCTGAAGCACCTTTTCGATGTAGGCCTTCTTTTCGGCATGAGGATCGATCCGGTCGATGGACAGATTATCCGTAATATCATCAATCAATTTATTGAAGTCCGGCAGGGTATTTTCATAGTGTTCCGATTGTATGGACTTACTTTCGGCCTTGATGTTCTCTTTATTGAGCGGCTCAAAAACCGTACGTAACCTGTCAATACCCAGCAAATTGTAAGGCCGTAGCGGGAAAACTTCCCGTGGCATCTTTTTCAGCCTTTCGGGCATACTGCCCAGTGATTCATCAGCCTTTTCTTTCATTTTTTGGGCAAACGGATCGGCTTCATCGATGGGTTCAAAATAACCGTTAATCAATAAAATCTGATTCTTCAGTCCCAACTCCTCAAGTTCTCTGCTCGATCTGTCAGCCTCTCTGAGCGCAGATCCATCCGGGCGGCTGACCAGGTAAATAGTGGTAGAACCTTTATCCTGCAGGCGATTTACAACTTTACGGTATCGCTCCTGACTGGTTTTCAATGCGGATGAAGGCCCAATGCAAGATGCCCCATCCGGGTTGGTTTCGATGTAATCACTCCAGGCGGCCGGAAGTTCCAGTAGGCGTAGCGTATGGCCGGTAGGTGCGGTGTCAAAGATGATCACGTCATAAGGTTGTTCATCGCCGTTCCCGGCTACATAACGGGCAAATTCATCAAAGGCGGCAATTTCGGTTGTGCAGGCACCTGAAAGTTCCTCTCTGATTTTCTGAATCTCATGGGCCTGCAAAATATTTTCCATTGGAGAAAGTACTCTTTTTCGGTATTCCTCAGCTGAAAGTTCCGGGTCTATATTGACCGCATGTAGATTGAGTACCCCAGCCACCGGTGAGATTTTTTCGGTGATATCCGTTTCGAGTACCTCTTTTAGGTTAGATGCCGGATCTGTACAAATAAGCAGGACCCTTTTGCCTTCGTCAGCAAGTTTTATAGCGGTCGCACTGGCCAGGGATGTTTTACCAACACCGCCTTTCCCGGTAAAAAAAATGTAGGGTGTAATTGCGGATAACTTCATAGCGGACCAATATATTAATGTTAAAAAATCAGAGCTAACAGCAGCCTGAACCTGGTTCACAATCGTTGGATGTAAATGATTGGTTTTGCTTCGCATCGGTAGTACTCTTTTCCTCAATATGGAGCCATCTAACCAGGGTAGCTTTATCCGGATATCCACTTTCTGAAACGACATCCCCGTTAATCAGGATCATAGGCAAGCAACCGGTTCCCTCTTGTTGCAGACGCGTCACTACGGGGACATTCGATTTAAATGCTTCCGGTTCTTGTCCCAGGTTGTACCGTTTTACCTCAAAGCCCTGAGCCTTCAGCCATTTTATATCGTTAGCGAAATCGGCCAACCTATCATCCACATCCGGCCCGCAAACGCCGGTGCTGCAGCACATGGCCGGGTCATATACTTCCATTATTGGTTTTGTTGCTGTTTTTTTGGTCATGGTGATATGCTTTTTTTTGTTTGAATAATTCATCGTAAAATTACGATGAATAACTATAAAATTCAAGTATTCTCCAGGAAAAAGAATTACAACATAACGATGACGTAGGATCAACCGCCATTGCGAAGCATATCGGCAAATACATCGGGCAGAGAGCTTTCTTCTACGGCTTTGGCAGCCTTCTCTGCATCGTATTCTACTCTGACAAATTTTACACCGAGGGATTCGGGTTTGGCCAGATCGAGATCCCCATCCCATTCGAGCAGCACGTAGCAAGCTCTTGGATCTCCGTCTTTAGGTTTGCCCACTGAACCAATATTTATGGCGTGACGATATTTGCCATCTTCATCTTCGATGATTTTATGATAAGGTTTATGGGTATGGCCAAAAGCCATAATATGTGCACCGGCTTTATCCATCATCCGGAGCAGGCTTTTCACAGGGCGGTCTTCAAATAAATACTCGTTGATCTTACGCGGACTTCCGTGTACCAACAGCAAATCCCAGGGGTTTCCGTTGACTCCATACTCTACACGAAGATGAGCCGGTAATGATTTCAGATAAGCCCGGTTTTCTTCCTTGATGATCTCGTTGGTAAAGGCAATTGATTTTTCCCCATTAGATTGTTCTTCGTCGGTTTTATAGGCACAACCGCAATCTGCGCTATACAATCCAACACCCTGATCGTAATTTCCTGCAATGACTGGAATTCCTTTTGCCCGTATGATCTCGACTACTTCATTGGGGAAAGGCGCATATCCTACAAGATCACCCAGACAGTAAACCGCATCGGGCGATTGATTGTAAATATGGTTTAAGACGGGTTCGAGGGCGTCAATATTAGCATGGATATCACTAAAAAAAGCAATTTTCATAATCAGTAGCAAGTGTCGTTAAGTTCGGTTGACAAGTTGGTAAGAAGGGACTTTAGTTCTTTTATTCCATCCGGGTTGAGACAATAGCAGGTTCGAACGCCACCTACTTCTCCCTGAATGAGTCCGGCAGTCTTCAGTGCTTTTAGATGTTGGGATACCGTTGATTGGGCCAGCGGAAGTAACTCGGTAATATCACCGCAAAAACAGGTTTCGCGTTCTGCAAGAATCTTTAAAATTGCAATCCGGGCAGGATGGCCTAAAGCCCTGGCTATGGCAGCGGAACGCACGATAGAGGTGTCGGTAAGATTCAATGTAGAAAGCTAAATCATGAATAAATTACATATCGTAAATTTACGATGAATTTATAATTTTATTATTTTATTCACAAATCAATACCACTCTTTACTTGTACCGCTCCCTAATGAGCAATTGATCCTGATATTGAACAGATATGAGCAATTTACTTAACCAATGTTAATTTACGTACCGTACTTTCGTTGTTGTGAGTAAGCTGGTAGATGTAAACACCACTAGGCAAATGGGAAGCGTCAAAGGTGATTGTATGAGAACCCGCCTGCAGGGGTTCAGAAACCAATGTTCCTATGTGCTGGCCAAGCATGTTGAATACATTAAGGGTGGTAAATCCCGAACTATTTAGTTCAAATGGAATTACAGTTTTTGGGTTGAATGGGTTTGGGTAATTTTGGCCAAGCTCAATATTCTTCGGCAAAGTAAGATATTCCTGAGTTGAAGTGTGAACTTCGAATTCAGAAACGGAACGGTATAAACCATGCACGGAACTCATTAAATATATTCGGCCGTCAATGGAACTGAATTCTATATCAGGAAAAGTGGTGTCGGTTGTATTAAGGCCACCTTTCCAATTCGACCATGTTTTAGCTGAATCCACAGAAACATAGACTCCTTTTGAATAAGGTACGTAGAGGGTATCTTGAATAGCCAGAATTTTACTGGTGCTGGTTAAAAGCATTCCCTGATTGCGTTGCTCAAAAGTAGATCCATTGTCGGTAGTTTCAAAAACACCTGCTCCATTCGAAACAAAGAAATATTGATTATCTCCTAGTTTGACAACTCCGTCGAAGGATGTAAAATTTGATTCCTCTCCTGAACTCCATTCTTCAAATGTGTTGCCTTTATCAGGGGAATACAAAATAATGGCTTCATTTCCCTGAAAATCTGGTACCCTGGAAACAAAAATCTCCCCATTTACAATAAAAAATCCATGCGTTGCATAATCTTCTTCAAATACAATTATGGGTTCCCAGGAAGCTCCATCATCTGACGACATTAAAATATCATTGTTCGTTAACAAATATAAATTTCCATCATCATCTGTTTGCACTTGAACAGCTACCGGCCTACCGGGATAATCATGAGGTATCTCGATCTGCTCCCAGTTCTCATAGTCAGAGGTGGCATTAAGCGTATGTGGCCTATCCTCAGCATTAATCACGAACAGTTTTCCGGAGTTTGTAGCAGCTATGACATTTTCAGCAAGTGCAGGCACCACATCTTCATTAGAAATAATGGTCCAGGGTTCACCCCAGGCTGTAGAATGAAGAATATCGTTAGCTGTGGTGGCGACTATACCCCCATCTTGAAGAAGTACAAAATCCTTTAAACCTGAAATACCAAACCAGATTTTTACCCAATCCTCAGCGTCATCGTCATATCTTGACAGAGCATCCGTTAAAGCATAAATCGTGGAGTTATGGTACTTCAATTTTTCTGCCCTAATACCTGATCCAACCCTGGTGGTATTGGCAAATCCATCATTGGTCTTGTCAAAACGCCGGGTATCACCGGTATAAATTTCATCATTAATAACAGTCAGGAAAGTGGAATTATTGGTGAAGCCTGTAATCTCAAAAGTTTCCCCATCTGTAGAGACAAATACTCCGGAACTGGTAGCGGCATAGATGTTTTCACCATGTTGTAAAAAGCTCCCAACATATTGAAAATCAGGAATATCTATAGCGCTTTTTTGCCAAGTTTCCCCGCCATCTTCTGAGTAATAACCGCCATTTTGAGTTCCCGCTAACAACAAGCCCTCACTGGTTATCAGAAGGTCTAATACATTTTGATTATCCATATTGGGAGTAAGGTCTTCCCATTCATCAGATCCGGATGCCTTTTTATGAATACCGCTGTTATAAATGGAACTTACATAAAGCGTGCCATCGGTATCTTCAATGATGTCGGTGATGGCCATATAACTTTTTAAGGAAACTTCTGACCAGGTTTCCCCTTCATCCTCTGATTTGAAAAGGTGCTGTCCCGATCCTCCGTTATTACCATTCGCCCCAACCCATATTACACCATTGGAATCTTTAAAAAGAACGGTATAATGTTCCCTTGTAAGGGCATTTGAAGTATCCTGTGAAATATCGCCTTCCAGTGTGCCGCGGAACAAGCCATTGCGGGTTGCTATAAGGAAGTCATCTTCATCTACTTCTAAAAAATCATAGATATTTGGCCCTGTCGGCCCACTACTTCCTTCCCAAAAATCCTGGGCAAAAAGGGAAGTAGCCATTAACGTTTTTATAATTAGAATCAGTAGAAATCTATACATAGCTGAACTTTAGGGTTAAATTTTGTATAGATAACTTATGCTGTTATTTTTTTACATCAAATACCCTGATTACGGTATTATCATATTCGGGATATTGATGGAGCAGGAATTCATGGAAGCGAAGATCAGGGAGGCCGTGAGATAGTTGTGAACCACAACTGTATTAATGATCTTTCCAATCTTAAATTTCAGTCGATTCTTCGCTCCTGCCCTGGGAATCAACAAACGCCTGTATGATACACGAACATCAAATTCAAAAAATAAAACCTAAGACTATGGCAGATGTCAAGCTGGATAATGTTAAGCGAACGCTTTACCGAATGTATGTTAGCATGTCCGGCACAGACAACAGCGACCGAAGTATGGCCAAGCTCTCGGCTATAATCTCTGAAGTTTCCGATTCGTTTACCATGATATCAGCTATTGGAAACGATCAGAGGCAGTTTGAGGAATCCACTATAATTGAAATTGCCGTACCTGACCAGGATGAAAAACTGGTCTTTGCCGTGGCCGAGATTGTTCGTGATCGGTTTGATCTGGACGCGGTGGGAATCTGCAAAGTTGGGGAGTATCTACGGGTAGTGAAAAAATAAGAGGTCGTTTCCGGAAATATCAATTCTGCCTTCTCTATTTGCTTTGTCAATGAATTTAAATTTAATCAAGATTTCTTCGGAAATGGCCTTGAGTTATCCAATTGGAAATAATTATTCTGCATTTGTTGGATTGGAATATCAACGCTTGAACTCTAAATTAACTGATGTGGTTGGCTATATGCAGCTCTTACAAACTTCAATGTTCCATTTTCTTGAAACACCTCTCGCACATCTAGTATATACTGATAACGGATTGGCTAAACTGGTTTTAATGCAGTTTAGGTTGTTGAACTCTCGTTCTTTAAATTAATTAAAACGTTTCCTGTTTTTTCTCCAGAAATCACATATTCGTAAGCCTTGGATATATCTTCTAATGAATATTCTCGATCAATCACTGGCTTAAATTTTCCTGACTCTAAGTGATTACTGATATACGGTATTGTTTTCTGCTTGTCGTAAGGAATAGGGATGATTACTTTTTTACTGGACATTGAAGTCAATAGAGGGTAAAAAATATTTTGGGAATAGGGTCCTAGCTCAGAGGAGATATAAATGCCTTTTTCCTTTAATAAGGATTTACACTTTCCAAAAGTGCTTTTACCCACTGCATCAAAAACAAAGTCATATTTGTCGTTATCACTAGTAAAATCTTCTTTGGTATAATCGAAAATTTTGTCAGCACCTAAAGATTTGACAAGTTCGATATTTTTCGTGTTACAGGTAGCTGTTATTTTGATATCATATTGCCTTACAAATTGTAGCAGGGCAGAACCAATCCCGCCCGTTGCACCATTTATTAGAATGCTCTGTCCTGATTTAATATTTACTTTATGTATGAAAGAGTAAGCGTAATGTGCGCCTTCCAAGCTTGCGGCTGCTTGTTTGTAATGAATATTTTTTGGAATAGGGAAAACATTTTCCATATCTGTTATTATGTATTCAGCTTGAGATTCAGAACCTGTGTCATTAAAACCGAATACATTATCACCTATTCTAAATGATTTCACATTTTTCCCTATCGATTCCACTTCTCCTGCAAAATCCGTCCCCAATATAATTTTCCTTGGTTTGAATAACCCTAAGACAAATCGCATGATAAATGGTTTGGCTGTAAGGTTCGCACAATCTGTCCTATTGACAGTAGTAGCATAAACCCTAATACATACTTCGTCTTCTTTTGTAATTGGTTTTTCAATCTGCTCAATTCTTATTTGACTTGGCGGACAATAATTTCTACGTATGGATGCTTTCATTTTTATATTGTTCATTATCTAGTGGAGTGTAATATTGGCGTATCACCAATGCTATTTAGTCTATCCTTGCTTCATACACAAGTTTTATTCATTTGAATATTTCAAGACCATTCCACCCCTCAAAAGTTGCTGTGTTGAAACGAGAGATAATTTCTTAGGTGCAATTCCTTGTCTGAAAAGTGGCCGTCCGCTGCCCAAAATAACCGGAGCGATTCCGATACGATATTCATCAAACAAATTATCGTTTATAAAAGTCTCGGAAAGGTTTGCGCTACCGAATACATACATATCCTTGCCGCCTTGTGCTTTAAGCTTTTTGATTTCGGCAGAAGCATTTTCCTTAATTATAGTAGAGTTATTCCAATCAGCGGTTTTCAACGTTTTAGAAAAAACAAGTTTAGGGATTTCATTCATAAGGCCGGCAACTACTCCTTCTGCTTCTATCCAATGAGCTGCCATACCCTCATAGGTCACACGTCCAAAAACGAGATAATCTGCTGATTTTAATTGTTCAATACTAAGTTTCTCAAGTTCATCTCCCCAAACTGTTTCATGAAAAGGAAGCTCCCAATTTTGGTTACCTTCAAAATAACCATCAAGGGTAATGATGTTCCACATTATAAATTTTCTCATAATCTTTTACCTGTTAATATAATAATTGATCAATTATAGGCTGACATCGTGTAGTGTCTTTGTCATAGTGTTAGTTCTTATAGCTATTAATTTTCACCCTATTCATTATAGTTGCGCTTTGATCAGTTTTCTGTATCACCACGGTTGGTACTTCCTGGTTGATCTTATTTAAAATCTTTTCCCGGTAAACTACTAAGAAATGACCACAAAATAACAACTTCAGTGATTGTAAAGCAATGGGAGTATATGATTTAAATAATCAGATGTTGAGCAATCTCCCTCCTTTAACAAAAAACTCTTTGAACGAAGACCCACCAAAGATCGAAGCTCTTTTAGATTAAAAAGCGTCAAGATGATTCGGGGACTTTGGCCGGTAGTTGTTCGTTTAGAAATATACTTTGTACATAAGATTGGGAAAAAAGCCGAACTGGCTGATATAGCCTACGGAGCCTGGCTGACTCGCGTCGTAGAATTCGGATAATCGGGCAACGTGGTTGGTTACGTTATCAAGGTTCATATACAGCTCATGGGTGGCTCTTTTTTTATTCCATCTATAGCTGGTAGATATGGTTAGGGTAAATACATCATCAAGGGCAAACTCGTAAGCTTTTTCATAATCCCAGAAACGGTTAGTATCTGTATCGATGGCTAAATTGCCATCCACATCGCGCAACAAGGGAATTATTTTTCTACCGCCGCCAAAAAAGACTTTGGCATTTATTCCCAACGTCTGGTTTCGGTTCCTCCCAATGTTTACAAATTCTCTGCCCACCAATATGTTGGTCAAATAACGCCCATCATTCGGGGTGTTCCTTTCGAAACCATCTAGGGGTGTATAGCGAGAGCTGAAAAGGGAACTGTTTATCAGAAAGTAGTAATTATCAGTAAAAAAACGCTCAAGTGTAAGTTCCACTCCGTAATTTTTGCCGCTGCCCTCATTTACCAGGTCCACGTATCTATAATCAAGACCTTCATTGATGGTCGCGTAAAAACTTGACTCATCGTTTTCTACAGGCAAGTTGTATAAATCCTGGTAATAGAATTCAACTTTTCCCATAAAATTGCTGCCAAAA
>JBBDQY010000001.1:0-208028 GCA_040905745.1 Balneolales bacterium | reverse complement strand
TTCCAGAAAATATTGAGATGTATTATACTCTCCCTTATTTAAATATATCTCCCCTAAATAATAAGAGGAGGTTAAAAAGTTTCGCCTTCCTCCTGCGGGATGGAGGTTTTCACCCACTTTAAAACCAGCAATGAATTCATCCAGCGCAGTATCATTTTCTCTTCTGATATTTAAAATCCTCCCCCTAAGCATGTAGAGTTCTTCTTTTAAAGCCCGATCTGCCACCTTGTTTTTATTTTCCCATTGACTAAGAACAGCTTCACTTAAGGTCATCGCCGTTGTAAAATTACCATTTCTAAAATGGGAGCGAATAAGCAGCCTGTGGTAATAACCGTTGTTTGGATATCGATGGGTTAGTTCTTCGAGATAATCGATGGCTTGGGGAAAATCGCGTTCATAATGTAAATAGATATGGCCAAGGAAGAAGGTCGTTTCTGGTATTAAAAAGATGCTTTCTCTGGAGGCTATTCCCATCCGTTCAAGGCCTTCCTCTTTATCACCTTTGGGCAGCATCCAGGCAAAAGGCCGAATCACCGGATATTGTTCGGTGAAGTATGCCATAAAATATTTCATCAGGCCTAAACCAAATTGAATATCCACCAAATCAGGAACTAATTGTTCTAATTCCTTAAAATAATTCATCCCCATTCGTGCTTGGCGCAGACTTTGATACCATGATCCACGATTAGTCAAATGCCTTGCGGTAAATCCGTAACTTAATGATGAGATGATCAGAGCATCAATATCACGGTTGTTTTTTAATTTCTCATTTGAGGCATCTCTGGCATCGTCTAAAAGGCCAAATAGTTTATCGTCGTAATCAGTGTTTTCCAAATCAGGAAGTATCTTCCACCAAACTTCCAATGCAGGCCAGAATATCCAAGCCGGGTTATCTGGATATGCTTGCATCCAAGGGCTTAATATATCCAGTGATGCATCATAATTTAGATTGTAGACAGAATCGATTGCTTGTCGTGCATCTGTGATGAAATCTTCATCAAGCAATAAGCTCTCATTTTGGGCAACTACTGTATTTACTGAGGTAAGGAAAAAGACAGCAAGGGCAAGGATTTTCATAGTTTTTCAAACGTATTACTTCAGAAATACTTGCAGAAGAGAATATCCTGGAACTATACATGTATATGCTGACCAATAGCGATTATCATTCAGTAAATTCTGGCCTGATCCAGATAGTTTATCTGGCTTGTATAAATTCCCGGAATGCCTTAACAGCTTTGCCACGGTGGCTGATCTTATTCTTTTCTTCTCGATTCATCTCTGCAAAACTGATCTTGTACCCTTCAGGGATGAAAACGGGATCATATCCGAAACCTGAAGTACCACGTGGATATTTAGCTATATGGCCATCGCACAAACCTTCAAAATAATAAATGTTATCTTGGTCAACGTAGGCCAGAACAGTACGGAACCGTGCTGTTCTTTCTGAGAAGACTTGATATGGTTCAAGTTCAGCCAGCAACTTAATGACGTTTTTTTTATCGTCAGATTCAGGTCCTGCATATCGGGCTGAATATATCCCTGGTTCACCCTTAAGAGCATCAACTTCAAGTCCCGAATCATCGGCCAGAGAGGGTTGACCTGTAATACGAAAGGTCTCTTTGGCTTTGAGCAGAGCATTTTCTTTAAAAGTTAAACCCGTTTCCTTGATATCAGTAAGGTCCGGATAGTCTATTGCAGAATAAAGGTCAATACCCAGTGGTTCAAGTATTTGGCGCATTTCAGAGATTTTGCCTTTGTTGGTTGATGCCAATATCATGATATCATCAAAAGTATTGTTCTAGTCAAAGAGTTCGTCAAATGAGGCATAGGTTTACAATCCGGGAATCACGCTCATCACCCGAAATTCATCATAGCGTTCATGTATTTCTTTGGTCGATAAATTTTTCAAGCGCTCGGCACCAAATTTCTCAACACAAAAACTAGCCATGACAGATCCCATCACCACCGCACGCCGTATATTCTCTTCTGAAAGATCTTCTGTTTGGGCAAGCCATCCGACGAATCCGCCGAGGAAGGAATCACCGGCGCCAGTGGGATCGAATATTTGTTCTAATGGATAGGCTGGAGCAGAAAAAATACCCGATTCACTGTATAGATGGGCACCATGCTCTCCTTTTTTAATGATCAGGATTTTTGGTCCCATAGCCCTGATTTTAGCGGCGCAGTTTACTAATGCAAGCTCACCTGAAAGCTCCCTGGCTTCCTCATCGTTCACAATAAGAACGTCTACTTCACTGATAGCAGAAACTAGCTGTTCCCTGGCACCTGATATCCAAAAGTTCATAGTATCAAGTACAGTTAGTTGGGGAGAATTTACCTGCTTCATTACCTTCCGCTGCAGGCTGGGTTCAATATTTCCCAGGCAGACGAATTGGCTGTCTTTATAGGAATCCGGAATGACAGGGTCAAATTTTTCGAAAACGTTAAGCTGAGTGTCCAGAGTGTCACGGTTATTCATGTCCGTATGATATTTACCTTTCCAAAAGAAAGTCTTGCCACTTTGGTCAACTTTAAAACCCTCAAGGTCGATACGGTGCTGCTTAAACAAATTAATATCTTCTTCCTTGAAATCATATCCCACCGTACCAACAAGTCTGACTGGGGAAGAAAAATATCTGGATGCCAAGGATATATATGTTGCCGATCCTCCGAGAGTCCTATCTGTTTTTCCAAGAGGCGTTTCGATACCATCATATGCAACCGACCCAACAACCAATATGCTCATGTTTTCTTTATTATGTTATAACTTTTAAATAATTCCTTTATATGTTCTTACACTTTAAGTTAAGGAAGAGCAGGTTATATACCAACCAGTCTTACAGCCTCTGGTAACACTTTACTTCTGATTTTAAGTCCTTTTGTGCATTTTAAAGCTTATTCCGCAAATTTTGTAATTTGATGATCAAATCATGACTGAACATATTATGGATGCATCCTTTTCTTGATTTTCTTAAAGCCAGGTTAAACAGTGCATTGCCCGGGAAAGCGGCACAAAGGATTATGGCGCCGGTACCTTACCGTGAAAAATATCCTGAAGTTTCCATTCCATTAGATGCCTCACAAAATGCTGTTCTGGTCCTTTTTTCTACATCTGATAATGAAACATTGGAGGTACTTTATACTTTGAGAAGTACCAGGCTGCTTACTCACAAGGGACAAATAAGCTTCCCGGGCGGACGAACTGAAAAGGATGAAACTCCAATAGAGACGGCACTCAGGGAGACTCATGAGGAAGTCGGTGTTGAATCGGAAAGCGTATCCATTTTAGGTGCCTTATCACCCTTATACGTACCGCCATCTAATAACATCATTAATCCAGTAGCTGGTTTTATAAAGACATTGCCGGAACTTCGGCTTCAGGAAGCAGAGGTATCCGAAGCTTTCACTATATCACTCGATGATCTAATTACGGAATCAAGGTTGCGACATGAGACATGGCTGCTTCGTGGCAAGGAATTCAAAGTTCCCTATTGGAATGTACATACAACACCACTATGGGGCGCCACGGCCATGATTACCAGTGAGGTAATTGAGCTGTACAGGGAGTATCTGCAAGGGTGACCAGCTGATCTGCTTCGGCTAGGGTAATCATTTGATTAATTAACGCCTATTGTTCATATTCAGAGAATGCTCTTCTGACAAGGGTTGTATCTATAATAAAAGGGTTCACTTTGCCATCCTGAACATCTGCAATCAATACAGTTCGTTTAAATTCATGATAATCAATAGGATCCAGGTCATGATACTTTAGAAGTACCTCCATCTGATTTATAAAATAATCCGAATTGGCTTTATCTCGATACACAGTGTAAAAATAAAACATCGCTCTTGCGGCATTTCCTTTTGAGCCATCACGAACTTCAAAAAGAGAGGGAGCAGGGCTCGACTTTGTCTTACTCCATGCCGAAAGGCTTCCTTCTGGAATTGAATCTGAGCTATGATTATACTTCCACCAACGAGTAACTTCTTTATCCTCCATAAAAGTAAATGGATAATTGCTTCGTGATGAATTTACATCAGATCTGACTGGATACAGATGATGAAGATCGCTCCGAGCCTTACCAACCGAAGCGCCCTTAGATTGAGGGTAAATATGTTCAGTACTCCATCCCTGATAATAAGCAAAAGTACGGGGTGAGTCTGTGCCAGGGTCAATAATGAGTGTATCACCGGTGTAAATGCAAATGACTTTACCATTTTCATTATAGATTTGAGAGAACATTAGGTCTCTGGTGGCATTATATCTCAGAACTGCTTCTGGTTTGTAGTTAGCCTGAAGACTATCAAGTAGTTGATCGCCGGATAGACTTGAGAATAGAATGGTTTGAGGGACATTATGAATCCTGGATGAGGAAGAACACCCCGATCCAAATATCGCAACAAATATATACAGAATAAAAAACCGAGCACAGCTATTCATACATAATCGAACTTCTAATGAGCAAAATAAATAGGCAATGAATTTTAAGCCGTAAGATTCCTTATTAACTCAACGCTTAATAGCTAGTTCATATAATTTAATCCATTCAGCAACGCTCATTTTCGAGGCTAATTCCCCGATCAGTTTGTAGGGAATATGGTCTACATTTTTGAACCGTATGCAGCTTTTACCCATATCCAGTTTTCTTGTACTATGATTTGGATATGCCGTTTTAAACCAATTAAGCAGTTTTTCATCCGCGTAAACTCCCATATGATATAGCGCAATGAAATTCTTTTGAGAGCCTATACTTATAAAAGGCAA
The DNA here is from genome assembly GCA_040905745.1 of Balneolales bacterium. Lineage (GTDB taxonomy): Bacteria > Bacteroidota > Rhodothermia > Balneolales > Natronogracilivirgulaceae > JBBDMU01. The sequence continues at coordinate 203,263 of JBBDQY010000001.1, read as the reverse complement.
GGCATCAGACGGTTTGCAGTGATAACCTGCAGGATATAGAGAATGAGGAACAACATAACTTAACATTGAATACTGAATAGTTTCTATGAAACCATCAGGTATATTAAAAAGAATCACATCCCTAAGTCTTCGGATGGCTCCTTTTCTCTCATCAGGTACCAGTTCTAAATACTCATTAACGGAGTCGGCTTTTATCTGCATAATAGTTTCTCATTCATTTCAATATTAATAGCTGTGCAATTAAGTTATTGGCGGAACAAGGATAATATGCTAATTTTATTTGCAGTATTAAATACTTCTTCCCGCCAGAACTATGTTCTCACTCATTTTAGGATCTTTGAACTGCTTGATTATAATAATACTTATCTGTATTGTTAAAAAAAACTAATGCAATACTCTGACCTAAAAGGATCATATCATATTATGATACATATTCCCCGTTTGATGGTCTCAACTCAGATTAGAATCTTATTCACAATAGCAATAACGGTGCTATTAGGTTATTGGCAAACAGATATTTACGCTCAGGATGCGAATATCAGGTTAGATTTGAATATTGACCAGCGTTTCAGTCAGGCAGATGTTATTAATCTTACTGATATTGGTTTAAACGGACGTACCACCTCACAGGTTTTTAACCTGATTCTTCTAAATGAATCTACTGAAAGGCAGAACAACCTTTTTCTAAATATTGAAATCATGGGTTCAAAATCCGGCCTGATCTTAAAAATGAACCAAAGTGATCGTCACCCTTTTTCCCTTTTACCGGGTCAGCGTATTTCAGCCAGCAACACACAACTTATAGATGGGATTCCCGGAGTGGCTGAGTCCGTCAAATTTGATATCGAATTAACACCTGAAGGTGAGGCATTATTAAACAATCTTAAAGGGGGTACACGTTTACCTGAGGATATATATGAGATTAATATTTCGCTCTATCAAAATGGCAATAAGGGAAATGGGAATTTTATCAGCCAGACGGTTGATTATCTTGGAAGAAACAGTGTTGGCGAAAATATAAATTTAACCCTATTAAATCCCGGCGGTGTGTTAGGCACAGACATCTCGATAAACACTACTCAGCCTGTCTTTAGATGGGATGGACAACAAGGGGCCGAGTATCGCTTAGTCATGGTTCGTGATGAGGGACAGTCTCCTGAAACACTTATACAATCAGCATTGTCAACAGACCCTGCTCAAAGAGGTCAATCCGCCACTCTGCTTGATTTTGAAATGGTTGATGTCCTTATTAATCAACAATCCAACTATAATTACCCGATAAGCGGTGTACAACCATTGCGTGCAGGTGAACATTACTATTGGCAAGTATACACCTTGATTAGTACAAGTTCGGGTGTGGAAGAGCAACCTTCTGAAATTTGGGAATTCAATATCGCTGATCATGGCCGTGTTGCTGATCAGGTTTTAACATCTGAAGCTATAGCCTTATTAAGAAGTATAATTGGACAAAACCGTTTTGAACAGATTGATGCAGATGGTTTTTCATTAGTGAACATTGAACTCGATGGTCAGCAATATAGTGGTGCAACCTTATCAGTAATACTGGAAGAACTTATTTTAAAAGAACAGTCCGGAGAAATCAGCATCATTGGGAATTAGGATTTAATATGAATAAAACCACATCTTTCTTATCTGTTACCGGCATTCTTTTGATATCTTTAAGTACACTAGCTGCCACTTACTTGACTGTGGATTATAATCCGGATCGTCCGTTAGCTATGGTCAGAAGATTCAAACCGGATGTAATTATAAAGGACAATAACGAATGGATTGAGGCCAGAAAAGCTCAGCCATTATTTAGTTCGGATACCCTCAGAACAGGTAAGGATGGACATGCTGTGGTACAATTTATGGACAACAGCATAGCCAGACTTAAACCCTATACTGAATTGGTTATCACCGGCAACATAAAGAGTGCAAATTCCACATCAGCAAGAATGGCAGTTGAAGCAGGCGAAATATTTTTAAATGTAACCGGTCAGCAAAGCGATTATGCTGTGATAACCCCTACGGGTGTTGCGGCGGTAAAAGGGACCAGTTTTATTACCAAGGTCGAGGCAGACGGATCTACTTCGTTCACAGGCTTATCGGGCATGATTGAAGTTACGGCTACCAACTCTGGTGATGTAGTCAATATCACCCGCCGTGACAGGGCACATATTGATCAGGATGGTAACACGATTTCTGTAACTCAGATTTCGGAGGAAGAACTTGATAACATGGAAAAAGATAATGAAGAAATAGATGATGTTACTACTCCGAAAAAAATGAAACTTAGATTTAGAAATAGTGACGGACAAGTCCGTGAAATTGAAATTGATTATTTCGAAAACGATTAATCATGTTAAGTATTAAATACCTAACTCGCGGGTTAGCTCTTTTAATGATATCAATCTTCATATCAACGAATGCTTCCGCTCAACAACGTATCCAGCATCAACCTCCAACTCTTATTAAACTAGGCGAGGATGTAACCCTTACATTTTCTGCTCCAGGTTTTTCAATTGGGCAAGCAAATGAATTATATATAATGTATCGGGAGGAGGGGGATATTGCTTATACCAGAGATCGGGCAACTTTTGGGCAAAACAATATCATTGCTAAAATCAGCACATCGAATATGTCAGCTAATAGCATCGAATATTACCTGCTGATTGAGCATTATGATGGGTCTCAACAAACCTATCCCCAAAACAACCCGGAAGAGCAACCAGTATCTATTGGATTAGTTAATTCTGATCAATCGTCTACCGATCATGATGAATTAGATATACAATACAACATCATGAGTCCAGAGCCCGGTAAAATAATTTCCACTGATGATGCTCTTGTGGCACTTGCATTATTTTATCCTGATGATTCCTCCATACCAGATTCCCTCAAGGTATATTTCGATGGTAATGATGTTACTGCTCAGGCTTCCGTAAACCAGTTTTTTATAACCTATATACCTGAAAACCTGATTCCAGGGAAATATGAAATACAAATAGCCTATGTAGATCAAGGAAACGAAACAAGGTTTGCGTCATGGGACTTCGAGATATTCGACCCTAGAGTAGCAATGATGCAACAAGAAAATAATCGCACCCTTCCGAGGGGAAGGATTGAATTAAATGCCAGAAACCAAGCTTACGGAGGCATTGAAAGTGAAATCTACCGGGGTAGTCTTAGATTATCGGGGTCGGAAGGCAGTATACGTTATTCGATAAACGGACTACTTACATCACAAGAATCCAGCCGATTGCAACCACAAAATCGTCTCGCTGGTGAACTGTTTATAGGAAACTGGTTCAAACTTCAGGTCGGTCACGTTTACCCACAAATAAATCCACTTTTGATAGGGGGACGCAGAATGATGGGGTTAAACAGCTCTATCGAATTGGGTAACTTTATAAAACTGGATGTGCTGTATGGAGAGCTTAACAGAAATATAAGTCATCAATACAAACCGGTCAGCCAAAAAATTGATACCCTTTCTTATGACCAAAACGGAGAAGCCATAACCGAAACTTCATTTGTGATGGGGATAGAGCCTGGGGGGCAGGGTACTTTCTCGCGGAATATTGCTGGTGGACGAGTTGGATTCGGTGGTGGACGTACTTTTCAGCTTGGTTTAAATGCTTTAAAGGTTGAGGATGACGTTAACTCCCTTAATATCATCAATGGGTTTGAGGATATATCGGCAACTGATCTCAACTCTAAGTTAACTACCTCTCAGATAAACTCCTTAAACCAGAACCCTGACTTATTCCGGCTTGAAGGAAATAATCCTACTCCCGATGGTAATTTCATTCTTGGAAGTGACCTTCTTGTCAACATGCACAGAAACCGGATCCAACTCCGTACTGATGTAGCTGCAAGCTTATATAACACCAATATCACAGAAGGACCCATCAATCAAAACACAGCTGATGACCTGGGTATTGACCTTGATAGTAACCTGGAGAATATGCTTGATCGTCTTTCCAGGCTTATTGTCATAAATGAACACATGAACACCCTACCTATAAAAATATCCAATGAAAAAGTTGAACCATTTGTACCCATGGGCATTTTCGCAGGACAATCAAGATTAGGGTTAAACTACTTTAGAAATAATATCACTATCCAGTATCGATGGGTGGGGCCCGATTATACTTCTTTGGCCAATAATAGTATTCGACGTGACATTGCCGGATATAGTATTACGGACAGGTTCCGCATGTTTCAGAATACATTATTTGCCACTATTGGCCACGATCGCCATGAAGACAACGTAATTGATAATAAAGATGCAACTACCGTGAGTACATCGTATAAGGGTAACCTAAGCTGGTATCCTATAAATCAAAACTATCCGAGATTAAGCGTTGGTATCAATCACCAAACTCGTGACAACTCTATAGAAAGAGTAATTCATCCGGATTTAGGCCATGAGTTGTCTTTTTCGGCAGTTAGGAACGTCTATTTCATTAATGGGAATGCTAATTTATTACCCACCCCTCGTTCTACAAGCACATTGCAATATACCGCCTCAGTGAGCAAAGAATTAATCGTTGGAGCAACCCTTCATGAGGCTTCTATCAACTTTAGTGACATGACAACCGAAGATAAAATGTTTAGCTACGGTGATTATGAATCCCGATATTATTCATTATCCATTTCCAGCGACTTCCAATATTTACCTTTAAAGACTTCAATTGCCATATCTACAAATAATGCAAAATCTGCAAGCAGTTTAAACACAAGCCAGATAAATGGCATTAACATAGGAGGTTCGTACTTCATCTTAGATAATAAACTTAATCTATATGCTGATTTGGCTATTACCAGAAATACTTTTGAGAGGGTTCAGCTGTCCATTAATGATAATGGCTCATCAAGCAATTTCTTCGATGATTACTATCAACCTGACTACACTGATACAGAACTCGAAAAAAGCACTTCATATAGCATACGCACTGGAACTCAATATAATATCAACAAGTACCATTCCGTCATTGTCAGTATGAACCTGACTAATGTAGTTGATCGGATAAGTTTGCAAAATATTCCAAGTGACCGAACGCTGCAAGCACGATATGTATTCAACTTCTGATCCAGTTAAATTATGGCTATTGATATCAGAAGTAAATGGCGTAATGCATGTATCACAGGCTTGCTAGCTTTTCTCTTTGCTCTTATTATATCAAATACCTCTCCACTCCTTACCGTAGAACTCAAATCACTTGACCTGCTTTTCGAAATGCGTGGGCCACTTGATGTGACCGATTCACCCATTGTCTTAATTGCCATCAGTCAACAAGCTGACCAGGAGATTCATGATCGATGGCCATGGCCCTATCGCCACCATGCCCGGTTGATCGACAATTTAAATAAAGCCGGTGCTAAAGTTATCGGGCTTGATGTTATTTTCGATCAGCCAGATCGTTTCGAGCCAGAAAACGATACCATTTTTGCACGGTCATTATCTAAACATAAAAACGTAATCCTGGCCGGCAATATACTTGTATCCCAAAGCCAATCCTCAAAAACCACTCAACTGGTTGAGCCTTTTAATCTATTAAATCAATACAACCCTAACCCTTGGGGACTTGTATCCGTTGTTAATGACCCTGATGGGGTACTTCGTAAATATGCATTACAAAGATCACATTTTGGCAAAAGCTATAATGCCTTCGCTTTGGAATTGCTCAGAATATACCTTGATCTGGAAGAGCTTAGCCTGGTAGATCATGGCAAATTTTATGAGGCAGGTCCTTATTATATTCCAAAAGATGGCAATAACAATATGATGATTAACTATCATGGGGCGCCGAAGACTTTTACTGAATTCAGCTATGATCAGATTATAGATGACCGGACCTTTGTAACCGTAAGCGATGAGATATACTTTCCTGATGATAAGGAACAGGATACTCCATCCTACGGATTATTTGATGATCCTGATTTCGGCCTGCTTCATACAGGTGATCTTGAAGGTAAAATTGTTCTGGTCGGATCAACTATGGCTGAATTACATGATTATTTTTCAACACCCTTTGCACCTGGAAATAATATGCCGGGTTTTGAGATACATGCTCATGCATTGCAAACCATTCTTGATGAAAATCATATTCAAAAAGTAGGTCATAGCTCAGTCAATTTGCTAATTTTATGCTTTGCCTTCATGATAGCCATCATCACAGTCTATATGAGTGCCATACCAGGACTTTTGAGTGTCACGCTAGTGAGCCTTTTCTATTGCATACTATATGTTTACAGTTTTATAGAATATTCCTACAACCTGGAAATTACAGGGCCGTTGCTGGCTATATTCTTCAGTTATATAGGAGGTCAAACCTCTAATTATATATCGGAACAGAAAACAAAAAAAAGGATACAAGGCATGTTTGGATCCTATGTATCTCCTGTATTAGTTAAAAAAATGATCGAATCAGGTGAGGAACCAAACCTTGGTGGTGAAGAAGTCAATATCACAGCCCTGTTCAGTGATATTGAAGGTTTCTCAGCCTTTTCCGAAAAACTCTCACCTACTCAACTTGTCGAGCTGATTAACGAATATCTGACAGGTATGACCAATATACTGAGCGATGAAGGTGCTACTCTTGATAAGTATATAGGCGACGCAATAGTGGCCTTTTTTGGTGCACCGGTTCCAGCTGAAGATCACGCTTATCGTGCTTGCATAGCATCCCAGAGAATGCTTCTTATGGAGCGTGAACTAAGGGCAAAATGGAAAGGAGAAGGAGATAAATGGCCTGAATTGGTTAGGAATATGCACACCAGGATTGGATTGAACACCGGCCTTATGGTCACAGGAAACATGGGTTCGACCCGAAGATTCAATTATACTATAATGGGAGATAATGTTAACCTTGCTGCCCGGTGTGAAAGTGGAGCAAAATCATACGGTATTCAAACTATGGTTTCTGAAGTAACTAAGCTTGAAGCTGAGAAAAAGGGCAATGACTGTGTTTTTCGGCATCTGGATAAAATAGTTGTATTGGGCAGGCGGCAACCTGTCAATATTTATGAAATAATAGGCCTTCATTCTCACTTAGACCCTGCCACCTATGAATGCGTGGAGTTATATGAAAAAGGGTTGGAGGAATATTTCAGGAAAGACTGGAACGATGCAATAAAATCATTTAGATCATCTGCAAAATTAGAGCCATGCCTATCCGTTAAAAATGGAAATATTAATCCATCCCAATTAATGTTATCACGTTGTGAACAATTTAAAAATACCCCCCCAGAACCGAGTTGGGATGGAGCCTATGTAATGAAAAACAAGTAAAGAATACATTGCATAGCGTTTGATTTAACCCTATTTTTAAAGTCTGTATTTAAATACTGAGGGTAAGTCCTATACGACCAGCTCCCTCTGAAATCCATCAGGACCGGAAGGTAGCAGTGGTAGGAGGTTGTAGCGGTGCGATGTAGGTAGCTTACCCTCTTTTTTTTGTGGGTACTATTGATCAACAGTAGTAAGTGACTCAAAATTTTAAAACAGCTAGCTTCTCCCTTGACTGGGCTATACCATTGGCAATAGCTTCACCATGAATACGTGTGTTTTCAATGAAAAATCGACTGGTATTCATACCTCCACAAACAACTCCTGCCAGATAAACACCACGGATAGAACTCTCCTGAGTTTCCTCATCAAATACCGGAGTATTAAAATCGTCTGTTTCAAATTCCAGCCCTAATTCGTTAAGCAATGAAAAGTCAGGTTGATACCCCGTCATTGCCAACACAAAATCATTTTCAATAGTGATTACACCATCGGGTGTTTTAAGCACAACGTCAGTTGGTTTTATTTCCAGCACATCTGTATTAAAATAGCCTTTGATTTCCTGTTCAGCGATGCGGTTCTCAATATCAGGCCTCACCCAATATTTTACTCCTTCTCTCAAAGTTGCATTTCTGACTGCCATGGTGACATCCGCCCCGCAACGATAAGTTTCTAGTGCTACATCCACGCCGGAATTACCCCCTCCGATCACCAGAACCTTCTGTTGGAAGTAAGGGTGTGGCTCATTGTAATAATGCAACACTTTCGGTAAATCCTCACCGGGAATATTTAAGGGGCGTATTTTATCATAGAATCCGGTGGCGATCACGACTTCGGTCGCTTTGTATACACCTTTGTCCGTTTTAACTATAAAATTTTCGTTATCCTGGAGAACCGATTCCACTCTTTCATAGAGGCGAACGGGCAATTTGAAATACTGTGTTACTCGTCTAAGATATTCAAGAGCTTCCGTGCGTGTAGGTTTCACTCCATGAGATATAAAGGGTACTTCTCCAATTTCCAGACGATCCGAAGTTGAAAAGAAGACCATATTAACTGGATAATTGTAAATCGAGTTTGCCAAACATCCTTTTTCAATTATGACAAATGGGATTCCTTTTTTCTGCAACTCAATACCACATGCCAGTCCGATAGGACCTGATCCAATAATAACTACCATATTTTTAGCTGAGCTAATCTTTATTTCTGTTTAAGGGTCATTTCATAATATATTTCATAACTATGATTAACATCCTGCAATGGACGTACTTTCTCAAAACGTATAAAACCAAGTGAATCATACAATTTATGTGCTACTGTAAATCGCGTATCCGTCCACAGGCTTAGTTTAATAGCATCAGTCGCTTTTGCCTGATTAATAAGGTGATTCACAATATTTTTACCAAAGCCTTGCCCTCTAAACTTCCTGGCAACGTACACTCGTCTTATCTCACATTGGTTGTTGCTTATATTTAGTGCACCACATCCAGCAAGCTTATTTTCGTGCTCAACAACAAATAATTTGCGGTCAGAATTCCCATAATATTTGTTAAAACCAATAAAGTCAGGTAATTCCTCGTTGGCGTCAAATATGAAGCCAAACTCATCAAAGACATCCTCTATTACATTAATAAGCAAGGGTATGTCTTTCGCGACTGCTATTCGTATGATCAATGATTCATTACTTATGCTTCGGTTAAAAAGGCCCATCAGAAAACGTTAATATAAATGGATATCATATAATACTTATAATCAATACCTTATAAAGGCAATGATGAAACTTTACGTTCTAATTATTAAAATGATTGTTTATCTCTTCGGTTGGATTATTAAACTGATACGTTTAAGTTTATTGAAAATTAGATAAATGCACCAATACCTGACTTATCGTTGGTTTTTACTTGGATTAGGTATCCTGGCCATCGTTGGGCTTACCGGGATGAATGTATATTCCCTATACTCATTACATGTTAGTACAGTAAGTAATTCCATCGAACACCAGAAGAGCCAGTTAGCTGAAGTCTCTGATCAAGTTAGAACTCGCTTCAGAACTCCTGTGCAGGATATTTACAAGCTAAATATGGATCAAATCCAATACGCAGTCGAGAATTCTTTTGCTCTGCCTGATGCTTTTCTCGAAATGGTAAGCATAGCGTCTTTGGATCCAATATTCAGCGACATCTATTATTCAGATGCCGATTGTAAAGCTTGTGAAGGCAAGGGTCAACTACAAAAATATAATTCTTTATCTAACCAATTTGAATGGGTGGATAATCCCCCTGGCATTGTTCGTGACGGCATAGGGATTGCCCGTACTCGTATGTTGGCTATGATCAACGACTACAGATGGAAAACCAGAGTTATTTTTGATACACATCGAAGTATGACCATTGCATTAATCAATCCACGTGACCAATCCATTGTTGGGTATCTAAATTTTGTTATCAATAAAAACTTTCTTGTAAACCAGTACCTCGGTCCACTTCTTGCCCAGTCATTCAGCCATAATAACAACGGAATCATTGTATGGCTCCATGATTGGACCCAAAATGATGTATTATTTGCTACAAATACAGAACAGGAATATGAATGGGGGGATGTAGATATCATCCAACAGTTTCCTGATCTGCTGCATGATTGGAATTTAAAAGCTACGGTTAACTACAATCCCGTAATGGCAGCATCCAGAACTTCTTTTTACAGAAATATTAGTGTCTTGGCTGCCACAGTCTTATTCCTTATGGGAGCAATGGTTTTTATGTTCATTACCGCACAAAGGGAACGTCATTTGGCTGTACAACAGGCAGGGTTTCTGGCCAATGTAACCCATGAGCTTAAAACACCTTTAGCTGTAATGCAAGCTGCTGGTGAGAACCTTGCCGATGGACGTGTAAAAGACAATGACCGCCTTACATCATACGGCCAGCATATTCATAATGAAGCGATTAGGCTTCGGCAAATGATTGACAAAATGCTTGATGTGGCTAAAGCTGACGCAGGTAAATTAGTACTAAAAGCAACACCGGCATCACTGAATAAAATTGTTCAGGATCACCTAAAACTTCATGCTGCCTATATAGAAAACAAAGGATTCACACTGCTTTTTCAGCCCGATGAAGATGATCCTTATATATATGTAGACGTAGAAAGTGTCAAAACCATTATTACAAATCTAGTTGAAAATGCTGTCAAATACAGTTTCATGGAGAAGTATATTGGCATCAAAATTTCTCATAGTCAGGAAAAGGTTCACCTTGATATAGAAGATCGTGGGCTTGGAATTCCCAGGAAGGATCAAAAACGCATTTTCGACAAATTCTTCCGGGTTGAGGATGCATTAACCGCCAAAACAAAGGGTCATGGGTTGGGCCTTTCCATTGTACGAACGCTAACCCACCTGAACGGAGCCCAAATCACAATTAAGAGCACTTATCGTAAAGGATCAGTATTTTCCATTCACTTTCCACAGTACATACATCATGCAAAACCAACAAATAATGACAAGAGCAGAGCAACTACGGAATACATCAACACTTAGAAAACGAATCCTGATTGTTGAAGATGAACCTAGCTTAATATTCACATTGAGGGATACCCTTGAAAGTGAAAAGTATGTCGTAACGGTAGCGGAGAATGGACAGGATGCGCTTGATTTGCTTGAATCTAATGTTCCTGATTTAATGATACTCGATATCATGCTACCCGGCATGAGTGGTTTTGATGTCTGCAAAACAATTCGCGAAAAAAACTATTCTTTTCCCATCATCATGCTAACAGCCAGAGATCAGGAGATTGATAAAGTTACGGGACTAAATATTGGTGCTGATGATTATATCACCAAACCATTTGGGGTTAAAGAATTACTTGCCCGAATACAGGCAAGGCTGCGAAGGTCAAATGCATATACAAGAGCAAATTCAGGTGAAGACATACTTCTGGGTGAGATAAAAATCAAGCTTAATGATTCTGTAGTTGAAAGGCCCGATCAAAATGTTGAACTAACTACCCGAGAAGTTGAACTCATCCAATTTTTGCTGAATCACATCAATGAACCCGTATCCCGTGATGCTCTGCTGCAAAATGTTTGGCGTTATGAGCACAGCACCAATACCCGTACGGTGGATGTACATATATCCAAACTGCGTACAAAAATCGAAATGCAACCAGACGATCCCCGCTACCTGGTAACCCTACATGGTGTTGGTTATATGTTAAAGCTGGGATCCTGAACAATATTGCCTGAATGGGGAATCGTTAACCCTTATATTTCGTCCTGTACGTGAATTTCCATTTTAAATAAGCCGCCAATCTATATGTCTATTACCAAAGAACAAGTAACTGAAGCTCTAACCAATGTTATTGACCCTGATCTTGGAAAAGATCTCGTCACGTTGAACATGATTGAGGATATTGTTATTGAAGGGAAGAAGGTTTCCTTCACAGTAAATCTTACCACTCCCGCCTGTCCTATGAAAGCTGAGATTGAAAGGGCCTGCGTTAACGCCATCGTTCATTTGGTAGATGAGGAAGCCGAGGTTGTTGTCAACATGAGCTCCAAAGTATCTACCAACAGGGTTGAAGGACAGGGAGATCAAAACCTATTAAAGGATGTCAAGAACATCATCGCAGTAGCCTCGGGAAAAGGTGGAGTGGGGAAATCAACCATTGCCGTGAATCTGGCTTGTGCCCTGGCAAAGACGGGCGCTAAAGTAGGGTTAGTTGATACTGATATATACGGACCCAGCATCCCAACTATGTTTGGCCTCCATGAAAGACCCAATATTAATACCAAGCGAAAACTTGTGCCTCTAGAAAAGTATGGCGTCAAGCTACTTTCCATGGGCTTTCTTGTTGATGAAGATCAGGCTGTTGTATGGCGCGGACCTATGGTTTCCAGTGCTGTGAAACAGTTTCTAAGTGAAACCGAATGGGGTGTTCTCGATTACCTTATTCTGGATTTACCGCCGGGTACAGGAGATATTCAGTTAACTATTGTTCAGACAGTACCACTTACCGGATCTATCATCGTTTCCACACCACAGGATGTTGCTCTAGATGATGCCCGTAAAGGAGTAGCCATGTTCAAAAAAGTAAAAGTACCAGTATTAGGCATAGTTGAGAACATGGCTTATTTTATACCGCCTAATCACCCTGATGAGAAATACCATATTTTTGGAAAAGACGGGGCCAGGAACCTGGCCACAAGATTAGAGGTGCCTTTTTTGGGTGAAGTGCCTATTGAGCAGACCGTCCGTGAAGGGGGCGATTATGGTAAACCGGTTGTGATAGCCGATGAAAGTTCACCAGCATCCATAGCTCTTGCTGAAATAGCCAACCGTACCGCACAGCAAATCTCCATACGAAATATGGCAGATGATCCAACTGAGAAAATTGAGATACTGTATAAATAAACCTAATTTTACAGTATTGTGAAATATTAAAGGAGCTCATCGTGAAATGGCTCCTTTAATATCAATAAGTTTTGTAATTCTAAACCGTAAATCTCTGAACTTGAAATTTACTTTAAAATCAGGTTCTCAAGGCTATTCAAGGATCATAAACTAAACTAGCTTGTACGTTCTTTAAGTTTAGCTGCCTTACCTTTAAGCTCACGAATATAATATAACTTGGCCCGACGAACCTTATTTCTTCTCTTAATATCAATTTTAGCAATTGAAGGAGAATACATAGGAAAAATACGCTCTACCCCAATGTTATTGGATATTTTACGTACAGTAAATGTTTTATTGGCACCGGAACCGCGCATGCTGATAACAAGGCCTTCATATTGCTGAATTCTTTCCTTTTCTCCTTCCCGTACACGGTAATGAACATTAATCGTGTCACCGGCTTCAAAACGGGTTGCCTCGTCATTAACCTGTGTTTGTTCTACAAGCTTTAGTTTATCCATGATTTGCTTCTCCTTCCTTGGTTTAAACCTTAAAATGCCCTGAATTGCAGTGCTCTTTATTGGGTTATAGTAATCGTTAATATTTGGTAGTAAACAACTTAGTCACCTTTTTTTATTCATGGTTCTTTAGTCGTTAATGTATTTTTTGTACAGGTCGGGTCTATATTGCCTTGTCCTACCTTCTGACTGTTTTTTTTGCCATTCAACTATTTTCTTATGATCGCCGGTCTGTAAAACCTCTGGAACCTTCATATCTTTAAAATTTGCAGGCCGTGTGTACAATGGCCCGGAAAGTAAACCATCCTGAAATGAATCCTCCAAAGCACTTTCAGCATCACCTAAAACTCCCGGTTGCAGTCTTACAATAGAATCGGTTATGACTAATGCCGGCAATTCTCCGCCTGAGAGAACATAATCCCCTATGCTAATTTCCCGGGTGACCAGGCTTTGCCTTACTCGCTCGTCTATCCCTTTATAATGACCGCATAAAATTATAATATTAGTTTTCAGTGATAAGTAATTAGCTTCTTGCTGATCATATACCTTAGCATCAGGAGAGGTATAGATGACTTCATCATAATCCCTTTCCTTTTGCAATACTTCTATACATGTGAAGATCGGCTGTGCAGTTAACACCATTCCGGCTCCACCTCCATAAGGATAATCATCTATCCTGCGATGTTTATCTTCCGTGTAGTCCCTGAGATCATGAATTTTAATGTCCACCAGCCCCTTTTCACGGGCAATTTTAATGATGCTATAATTTAGTGGGCTATTCAATAAATCCGGTACCGCTGATATGATATCTATGCGCATTTTTTATTCCATAAAGCGATCAAGGTTTTTAGCAATCACCTTATTTTCTCCAGGCAGATGATCAACGATATACTCATCTATAAAAGGCAGCAAAAATATACCGTCATTATGGCTGATCTCTATCAGTGGATGAGCTTGTGTGTGCATTTCGTCGACAATTGTACCAAAAAAAATATCATGTTCATCGAATACATCGCAACCAATCAGTGAAGGTTCCGTCTGTTTCTCAGTTTCGTCCACAGCTTCTTCAAACAAGTAAACTTCAGAACCAACCAGTTCCTCAGAGTCTGTGCGACTGTCTATACGGGCAAATTTTACAAAGAACGAGTATCGTGATGATTTCTGCCTGACTACAGCATCTTCAACCTTATAAGGCAGAAAGTCACCTGCGAAATTTTTAATAAACAATGTTTCGTACTCAGATTCGGCAATTGGATGCTCAAGAGCAACAACTACCTCACCTTTTGTGCCATGCGCTTTCACAATTTTTCCAATGTTTATGAAACTATTGTCAGCCCGCATGGTTTGGTCTGAATCTTATTTTTTTTCTTCTTTATCAGAAGCTTCAGCAGCAGGTTTGTCGCTTTTAGTCGCTTTTCCCTCTTCGGCTTTATCTTTAGCAGGTTCTTCCGACTTAGCTTCTTTTTTATTTTCCGCTTTGCCTTTAGCAGGCTCATCGGTTTTATCTTCCTTCTTACCTTTAGCTTCTTCCTTGGCAGGCTTGTCTGCCTCAGCTTTAACACTTTCTGGCTTCTCATCTTTAGGCGCTGCTTCTGAGGCCACTGTTTTTTCCGCAGCAACTTTATCGGCAGAATCATCTCCAACTTTTACGTCATCTGCTGCATTTTCTTCAGCTACTTTCTCCTGCTCTTTGGATGGCTTTGGCTCCTCTTTATCTGCAGCAGCGATCTGATCCCCTGATGTTGCTACATCAGCAGCGGGTTTTGACTCAGCTTTAGTAGCATCAGCAGCCGATTTTTCTTCAACTTCCGGAGCTTCAGCTTCTTCAGGTTTTGCTCCAGATTCAGCCTTAGCAGCGGCTTCTGCTTCTTTAGCTTCTTTTTCTTTGGCTTCAGCAGCTTCCTGAGCTTTTTTCTCAGCGGCTTTGCGATTTTCTTCCTGTTGCTTCTTAACAGCTTCTTCTTCGGCTTTTAATAAGGCTTTTTTCTGCTGACTTTTACTTAATGCAGAAACATCACTCTTGCTCGCTTGCCATTCGGCCAGGGTTTTTCCAATTTCTTCTTCAGATTTTCCCCAGCGTTGAAGGTGAAGACGGTAATAAATACCTTCCTTCTTCAGCAAGTTACGAACTGTATCAGACGGCTGGGCACCCGAATTGATCCAGTGGATCACGCGTTCGGTGTTAATTTTGACCATAGCCGGTTCCTGAGTAGGGCTAAAACGCCCCAAGTCTTCGATGATCCGTCCATCACGTTTTTCACGTATATCTGCAGCTACGATATGATAGTAAGGCAGTCTTTTTCTGCCGTGCCGTTGTAATCTGATTCTAACCAAGTTTATCTCCTAAGTGCAATTTTATTAATTAAATTTACCGCCCATACCGGGCTGGTTCTGAAACCCTTGCATAAGCTGTTGAAGCTTATTTCCCTTCTGCATGGATTTCATCATTTTTTTCATTTGTCCAAATTGTTTTAGCAATGAATTGACATCTTTGACCGACTTTCCAGAACCCTGGGCAATTCGTTTACGTCGGCTACCATTAAGCAATTCCGGGTTACGTCGTTCTTCAACCGTCATTGAATTTATGATAGACTCAATCGGCTTTAAAGTATTATCATCAATTTCAACATCCTTCAAAGCCGTTTTGTTCATACCCGGTATCATACCGATCAGATCAGTCATTGAACCCATTTTTTTGATGGATTGAAGCTGCTCAAAGAAGTCTTCCAAATTAAACGAATCAGAAGAAATTTTTCTTTTAAGCTTTTTAGCTGACTCTTCATCGAACTGTTCCTGAGCTTTTTCAACCAATGATACGACATCGCCCATTCCGAGAATACGCTGTGCCATCCTGTCGGGGTAAAAAGCCGAAATGGTATCCATTTTTTCACCGGTACTGATGAATTTTATGGGCTTTTCTACCACATTTTTAATAGATAAAGCAGCACCGCCTCGAGTATCGCCATCAAGCTTGGTAAGAACAACCCCATCAAAATCGATCTGAGTGTTAAATTCTTTGGCTGTATTAACAGCATCCTGTCCAGTCATGGAATCAACCACGAATAATATTTCACTTGGATTCAGGGCTCTCCTTATTTCAGAAACCTCGGCCATCATAGCCTCATCCACGTGCATACGTCCGGCTGTATCTATTATGACTACATCACAGGCATTCTTTTTTGCTTCCTTTACGGTTTCTTTTGCTGCTCGTACGGCATCTTGCTGATCAATAGAATGAACTTTAACGTCTATTTGCCCTGCCAGAGTTCTTAGTTGTTCAACAGCTGCAGGGCGGTAAACATCGGCTGCGCCCAACATAACATTATGCCCTTTACCTTTGAGCATATTTGCCAGTTTAGCAGAAAATGTTGTTTTTCCAGACCCCTGCAAACCTGCTATCAAAATTACAGTAGGAGGGGTAGCTGCAAAAGTAATGTCTTTTTTCTCGTTACCCAGAATATCAACAAGATTGTCGAATACGATCTTGGTAAACAGTTCACCCGGCTTGACGCTGCGAAGCACATCGGAGCCCATTACCTCATCTTTAACGCGGGCGGTGAAGGATCTTGCAACGTCATAATTTACATCTGCATCAAGCAGAGCGCGACGTATCTCACGCATCGTCTCGGCGATGTTAACATCCGTAATCCTACCCTGCCCTTTAATAGATTGGACTGCAGATTCTAATTTAGTTGAGAGATCTTCAAACATGGGTTGAGCGTATCACTAATTGCAAAGTCAGGCAAGTTAAGGATAAGTTAAAGGTTTAGCAAGGCATTTTGAGGCATAGAACTGAACTTCATCTGAATTATTAGAGATGAATGATTGAAATTTTTCGTTAACCAAACAGAATTAAATTGGTTACAACTAATTCTTCACCCCTGGACAGGTATTGTACTGAAAGAATTATATTGATGGTTTCAGAAATTCATCAATATTTTTATCCCATAAATACTGTACCAGAACCAGGTAGAAAATTAATCAGATAACTTATCGATCGCTGCCCGGTTGTGAAGTTGATGGTGGATCGCTGGCAGGAAAAGATTCATCCACAGCTTCATCAATTTTTTCATCCTGATTTTTTTTCTTCCTCTCTTCGTCTTTCTTTTTTTCTTCGTCTTTGTTGCCTGGCTTGTCCATTGTTTCCGTCTTTGATGAATTTTTTAAATGATATTCTGGATATTAACTATAGGTGACCAATATCTATGAAAACTATCAGCTTCACTCTCTATTGCCCTCATTATAAAGCTTTATACTCCTCAGGAACAAAAATAGCCCTCATATTCGTCATATGAGGGCTATTATGGGTGGAGCTACGGGGAGTCGAACCCCGGACCTCTTGCATGCCATGCAAGCACTCTAGCCAGCTGAGCTATAGCCCCGTCAAAGGGAAGTAAGTTAAGAGTTTTCTATCTTTTTTGCACGACTTTTACAGATATTATATCTACTTATTAAGAAACATTAAGAAAGTTTGCCAAAAAGTATTTACTTTGTCAGTATTAATGGTTTATTTAGCTTAAGCAACGATACATACCCCGAACCCCAAATTATGCTGGAGATTTTTTAATGAAATCAAAGAAACAAATTTTAATACTCCTTGCTCTATTCACGTGCATGGCTTTCATCCAAACTGGCTGTAAAGGCAGTGAAGAAGTAATAGACGAAACGGTTGATACCGATGGTGACGGTATCCCTGATCAAGAAGAACTGCGAATTGGCACAGATCCTGAAAATCCTGACACAGATGGTGATGGCTTGTCTGATGGTGATGAGTTATACGAATATAATACAGATCCTCTTGTTGCTGATACGGATGGTGATGGTTTAAGCGATGGTGATGAAGTGATGGTTTATAACACTGATCCCTTGAATCCGGATACAGATGGTGATGGTTTGAGCGATGGTGATGAAGTATTACGACATAATACGGATCCCCTGGAAGTCGATTCAGACAATGATGGTCTGAATGACTACGAGGAGTTATTTGATCACAGTACCAATCCGAATAATCCAGATACGGATGGTGATGGATTTACAGACGGTGATGAGATTGACATGGGTACCGATCCTCTTGATCCGAATGACCCAATGGTTATTACTGATCTGAATACGGTCAACTTTGATTTCGATAGGTCAAATATTAACGATCAGGCTGCCAGGATGCTTAGTGAAAATGTAGAGCTTTTACTAGATGCACCTTCAGACTACCGTGTGAGTGTAGAAGCTTATACTGATCATATTGGTGGTGATCAATACAACCTGAGATTGAGCCAACGTCGCGCTAACTCGGTTGTCGAATTCTACAAAGCCAATGGAATATCTGAGGATCGCATTGATAGCAGGGGCTTAGGTAAGGCTCCAACACCATGTGCTCAGGAAGATTCCGATGGCCCAGGGTGCCGTGAAAACAGGCGTGCAGAGTCTAAGCCTATCCACCCATACCGCAATATGCCGAATCGTAATTAAAGTCGGTAATACATAGTAAAGGGGACATATCTTCACAGATGTGTCCCCTTTTTTTTAGAGGGAAAAGCTAAAATCGAAATGGGTTTACTCCGATCAGTAATAGAATAACTAGTTGAACAATCATCAGAATCATGAACAGAACAATTTTCATTGCAATCAAGATGTAATCCTCACGGTTATTGATAGCATGAGGTACATGATAGCCATAGCGATTTAAAAGCCATCCGGATCCAAAAGATGAAGCAATAAAGACTACGATCAACAGTAAAAGTTTAACTACGAGCATGGACAAATTGTTGAGCTGAAGCTGATTAGTTCAAACAGTTTTCTATAGCACCATGTTAAAAAAGGTATCCCAAGCCTAAGTAAAAGCGATTCATATCTCTTGAAAATGCATAATCAGCCCGGAATATAATGTCGGAACTAAATGTTGAGAAAGCCAAACCCAATCCCCAGGTTCGTTTATGTTCTAGGAAAACCCGGTCCCAATCCTCAGAATGGTTAAATACTCGCCCCGCATCACTAAATATATGTGCGCCAAGTTTAACATCATATTCTTCGTCAGTAAATATCCAATTTCTAAGTTCTACATTATAAAACATGGCTGATGAGTCTCTGAAACGTGCTTTCGGATAACCCCGAATTGAATTTTCTCCCCCCAGGTACGGCAATTTCCAAAAAGGTACATCACCAAAGGAATGTTCAAGGTTACCACGCAGAGCAAGTACCGTATTGCTTAATGCAGAAAGGGTAATAAATTGTTTAGCCTCAACCAAGAATACGGCCATCTGATAATCACTAAATAATAGTTCAGGCATTAAATAAAGTTCAATGCTGGATTGGTTACCAAAAGTTGTGGCGAACTCATTATCCCGGTTATCCCACATCAAACCAATTCCAACATAGTTTACCCATCCTCCCTTGAATCCAAGTGGTTGCTGTACTTCAATCAGGCTTTTGTTGCCATTATCATAAGGGATGTTGTAAGAAAATCCTGCAAGGGAAAGAAAATCAACCTTTGTCGTGTTTTTTTGACTCAATGGGTGCCTCGTCCTGACGTCAATCTCAAATGAAATGGATTCGAAGTTATAATGATTATCATCCCATAGATTATTGCTGAATGATGTTTGGTTACCTATTCCAAAATAATTATCATTTAATGTCCGGTTTATAATAATCTCGAGATTTGTGCGGGCATTTGTTCCAAATACCTCTGGACGGTTATAAGTGAGCCGAGCATTATAATAACCTTTGCTGGAAACAAGCGTACTTAAGTCAATAAAAGATTTATAGGGATTGATACCGGTTTTATATGAATAGCGATTAAGTGCTAGACCCCCGGCAATGCCTACATCGGAGTTATAGCCAAAACTGGGCAGAAAAGCATAAGAGGTCGAATCAGCTTGAAATGAACGGGCTTGAATTGGCTGTATTGATGCTAATAATGCATATAATATAACCAGATACACAACACTATGATGAAAAGCTATCGTGAATGAATAAGGTTTTAAAAATATAAGAATTATGGTTCTCAATAAATTATAGTCCTGATAAATAGAATGAGCGTAATATAATTAAAATCGAAATACGATCATTATTTTTTTGGAAATCATGCTATCTGCTTCTCTATACGTAGATCTGTCTACTTTAAACATTAAATAAGATATGCATTATGGAACCATCCCTTTTCCATTGGCTCTCATAAAGCTTATTTTATGATTTTGGTTAACCTGAGTAGCTTATGAAACCTGAACCTACAAATCAAATTCACAAAAAAGCCATCACAGCGTGGCGTATCAATGGTTTTTTTACATCTCTTGGATATTGGTTGGTACCTGTTGGTTATGCATTAGTAGCCTGGGAAGGCCAATGGCCCTGGTGGCCGGTATATTTAGTGTCAGGACTGGTGATACTAAATACTATTTTACAGGCTTCTGTCATTCCGGTGGTTCGATGGCGCCATTGGAGATATCAGATTGATGAGAACGAAATTGATTTAAAAAGAGGAATATTTATAGTAAGAAGAACTTTAATACCTGCAAAAAGGGTACAGCATGTAGATTCGAGCCAGGGGCCTGTTTACAGAAGCCTTAAACTTGCTAAAGTTACCATCTTTACCGCGGGGAGCATCCATGACATACCAGCACTGGATGAAGAGACTGCAGAACAAGTCAGGATTCTGATATCAAAATTCGCAAGAGAAGCCCAGGAAAATGTCTGAAATACACAGGCAGCATCCAGTGGCTGCAATTTCTTATGCGACAGGGACCATTAAAGATTTTCTTGTCCCATTTGTAGTTATTGTTCTTCTTGGCGGCCAGGCTGACGGAGCTCGAACTTATTATATAGTTGGGGCTGCAGTAATAGTAATAGGGTTATTGTTTGCCGGCTTTCTTTCCTGGCTTCGGTATACCTACAGGATTGAAGATGGAGAGTTGAAAATCGAATATGGAGTTTTCGTTAAAAAACGACATTTCGTACAAAGCAGCAGGATTCAGGTTATAAATATCACTTCAGGTGTCGTACAGCGAATATTTGGACTGGTAAGTGTTGAGGTAAAAACAGCCGGTGAAAGCACATCTGAGGCTATTATTAGTGCTGTAACCCGAGAAGCAGCTGAAGAAATACAGACCCTGTTAGGAAAAACAACACGCAATGAAGAAGTTCGGGATCCCCATACCATTATGCGTCTGAGTAAGAAAGATCAACTTATCGCTGCCTCAACTGCCGGTAGTTTTGGTATCGCACTTTCTATTATTGGCACGATAACTTCCCAGCTAAACCAATTTATTTCGGATACACAAATTTATGAGTATTTAGAATCACTTGAACTTCCGGGAACGAATCTGATTATTATAATGGTCATGGCGATGGTAATAATGGCATGGATATTATCCTTGTTTGGCACCATGATTAAATATTCAGGTTTTACCCTTACACGAAATCGTGATGAATTAATTATGGCACGAGGTTTATTTGAGCGCAAGCAGTTAACCATCCCCTATTCTCGTATTCAAGCAGTTAGAATTGTGCAAGGTATTCTCCGTCAGCCATTTGGATTTGCCACCATTTATGTAGACACAGCAGGTTACGGTGATGAAAGTGGTAGTTCTACAGTCTTGTTTCCATTGATTAAAGTAGATCAGTTAGAGGACTTTATTAAAGATAACCTTCCCGATTACAAGGTAAATGTTTCGGCAGTAATTCCTCCAGCAAGGGCTTTGCGGCGTTATATAATTAAATCTATAATTCCGGCACTTATAATTATTGTACCCGTAACTATGCTCTTTCAGTTTGGCTATATATCTTTATTGCTACTACCGCTAGCGGCAGGTCTCGGCGTGAAGCGTTTTCACGATGCTGGTGTTGGCTTTAATGATGATGCTCTGGTTATGCGTTTTCGCAATCTGGCATTAACCACGGCTATCGTTAAGAAAAGATGCATTCAGGCTTCTGATATGCACAGCATATATTTTCAACGCAAAAGAAATCTGGTAAATTTTCTGGTTACAGTTGCTTCAGGTAGAGCGGGTGCTGTTTTTAGAGTTTCTGAATTAGATCAAGATAATGGTAATGAGTTAATGACATGGACATCATTACCCAGTGACAATGATGACTTAACAGATTCCACAGTGAGGTTGCCTTACTGGTAATTATTTTAATAAGATACTTTGAAATTATATGTGGATGTATTATATATGTTAAAATACATTTCCTTCTCTACCTTAGATATCTTTGATTATGAAAAAGTCTCTGTTGCGTATAATGCTGGGAATTCTTTCTGTTTTAATCGTTGTCATTGCAGGATCCTTGCTATATGTTAGCTTTGGATTGCCCAATGTAGATGATGCGCCAGATATCGTTATTGAAAGTTCTCCCGAACGCTTATCTCGTGGAGCCTATCTTGTAAACCATGTTGCTATATGTATGGATTGTCATTCAGAAAGGGACTGGTCACTTTTTTCAGGGCCACTAAAACCTGGAACACAGGGAATGGGCGGAGAACTCTTTGACGAAAACCTGGGGTTGCCCGGCCGGTATTATGCTTCAAATATTACACCGGCAGGAATTGGCGACTGGACTGACGGAGAAGTATTTCGAGCCATAACCTCGGGTGTAAATCGTGATGGTAATGCGCTCTTCCCCTTAATGCCCTACCCAAATTATGGTCAGATGGATGATGAAGATATATATTCGGTTATTGCTTATTTAAGAACATTGGAACCCATTGAACATGAAGTTCCAAAATCAGTTTCAAATTTCCCTATGAATCTGATTATTAAAACACTACCTGCAAAACCTGCCTTCCAGAAGATGCCGGAAAAAGGGAATACGCTGGAATATGGAAAATATCTGGTTAATGCTGCCGGTTGCAAATCCTGCCATACACCATTTGCAAAAGGTGAATATAATGAGGATTTATTATTTGCAGGTAGCAGAGAATTCCCTATGCCACAGGGTGGTTTGTTAAAATCTGCAAATATAACTTTCCATGAAAAGACAGGTATAGGTACCTGGACAAAAGAAAGGTTTGTTGAGCGATTTAAATCTATGGATAGCTCTCTTGTAAGTATTGCAAACCAGCCAGATTCATTTAATACCATCATGCCCTGGTCATTGTATTCAGGTATGGAAGAAGACGATTTAGAGGCTATATATGAATATCTTAAATCTGTAAAACCAGTTGAGAACCAAGTCGTCCTGTTTCAGGCTAGTAATTGATATCCAGTTATATTCATACCATCTGGACTTATAAAACGTATTGAGTTTTAGGATATATTCTTTGAATGAATATATCCTATCCTTTTGCTGATTTGTCCTGTTGTAGACTATTACTTCGTCTAAAAACAGTCCATTCATTGAGCCACGGTCACATAGAATGGAGAATAGGAAACTTTTTATTCTTACCTTTCTGCTAAATCATTTTTTTGAATCTATTTAGCGCAATCGATAATTAACTATTTGAACCCTTAATTAATGAAGAATATGCGACAACCTGCAATAGGATTGCTTTTATTCACGGTTGCTTTCACCGTTTCTAATTGTGCATCTACTGGTGATATACCCGAACCTCGAACAGTTGCTGAAATTGATAGGCCCATACCTTATCCTATTGATATCCCTTCGTATTTTACCGAAGCAGTGGAAAATGGAACGCGTACCGAAACTGGTGCTCCGGGAATAAATTACTGGCAGCAATATGCTGAATATAGGATTAATGCGATGCTTATCCCTGATGATAAACGCATAGAAAGTACCGTCACCATAACATATCATAACAATTCCCCGGATACACTGAATACATTGCACCTGGATCTCATACAAAATCATCATACAGAGGGAATAGAGAGAAATCTTGCTGCAGAGGTGACCGGTGGGATCGATCTGGATAACGTTATGGTGAATGGTGAGCAATTAAAAGAATCCTTCATTGATGAGGCCCGGTATATCGTAATGGGTACTCGTCTGATACTTGTGACATCCGAGCCCCTGCTGCCGGAAGAATCATCAGAAATTACCATAGAGTATAGTTTTGTAATTCCACAGGCCGGTGCCGGCGGTCGTATGGGTTATGATGATGATAATTTATTTTTCATTGGGTACTGGTACCCGCAAATGACGGTTTATGACGATGTAGTCGGCTGGCATCCTGATCAGTATTTGGGTCTTGCGGAGTTTTATCATGGTTTTGCCAGATATGATTATACTATTGAAGTTCCAACGGATTGGGTGGTTATGGGTACCGGTACTTTATTAAATCCTGAAGAAGTATTAACGGAACCGGTTTATCAACGCTATCTGGCTTCTCAGGAGAGTGATGAAGTAGTAAATATTATAACAAGCGAGGATTTTAACCGGGCAACGCGTCCTGGCACTAATGGGTGGCTTTCCTGGAGCTTTCGTGCTGAGTCTGTCCGTGATGTTGCTTTTACAGCTACCCGAGAGTCTTTTTGGGATGGTGCCAGAACTCCAGTAAACGATTTTGAATACACCCATATTAATACCTTTTATCGTGAATTAGCACCGCTTTGGGAAGAGGTTACTAAATATCAGCAACATGCCATTACATTTCTGTCGGGTATGACGGATTTCTCTTACCCATGGCCACATATGACGGCTGTAGAGGGTTCTAACATCATCGGTGGAGGTATGGAGTTTCCAATGATGACTTTGATGGGTGATTATAATGATCGTGGGGCTGAAAGTTTGTACAGCGTAACGGCACATGAACTAGCCCATATGTGGATTCCAATGATATTAAGTACTGATGAGCGTCGTTATTCTTGGCTTGATGAAGGCAACACAACCTTCAGCACTAACGAAGCACTAATGGAATTTTATCCGGGCGAGGATCATCATGAAACCAGCCGTCAGGAATATATCCGAATAACGCAGACTGATTATGAAGGTGAGATCATGAGATGGTCTAACTATCATAGTTTACAGGCAGCATTTGGAATTGCTTCTTATGCAAAACCCGGCAGTGTACTAGCCGCATTACGTGGCATTCTTGGTGAGGAAGTTTTTGATGAAGCATATCAGACATTCATCAATGAATGGGCATTTAAACATCCTTATCCATGGGATATGTTTAGGGTATTTGAGACAGTAAGTGGTGAAGATTTAGAATGGTTTTGGAGAAGCTGGTATTATGAAACATGGTTATTAGATCAGGCAATCACCGAGGTAAAAGAAAATGGTATGGCGACAGAGATTATCATCGAAGATCTTGGAGAAGTCCCGATGCCAGTTTTCATTACCATAACCCTAGCTAATGGTGAAACTATCGAGCATACCATTCCAGTGGATATATGGCTGAAGGGGTATCGTATTGCTTCTCTTGTCATTGAAGAACAGAATATACAACGTGTTGAGATTGACGCCAAACGTAACTTCCCGGATGTAGATACCTCGAATAACATTTGGGAAGCAGAATAGTTTAATAAGCGAACACTCCAGGTATTAAGAGAATCTCTTAAGCCTGATCGCATCGTTCACATATTACATTGGCCTAATCCGCATTTAAGTGAAAAAAAGATCTGAAAAACCCCATAAGCATAAGAGAATAAATAATATTGAAACCTTGCCCAATACGGAGGATGAGTTTCGCCTGAATAAATTTATTGCCCATGCCGGTGTATGCGCGCGCAGGGAAGCCGATCTCTTAATTGCTGCAGGAAAGGTATCGGTAAACGGTAAGCCGGTTACAGAAATGGGTGTAAAAGTAAAATCCACCGATAAAGTTAAGGTTGAAGGTAAAGTCATAGGTTTGGAACCATTTGTTTATATCCTGATGAATAAACCTAAAAATACAATCACTACAACCAGTGATGAAAAAGGACGAAACACGGTATTGGATCTTATTGAAGAGGATACCGGACACAGGGTATACCCGGTGGGCAGGTTGGATAGGAATACCACCGGTGCGTTATTGCTCACTAACGATGGTGATCTGGCCAATAGACTTATGCATCCCAGTTATAAGGTCAGGAAAATCTATAAAGTAACCACGGCAGAGCCTTTAACAGACGAACAGCTCATTAACCTGGAAACGGGTGTTCAACTGGAAGACGGGCTGGCAATGGCAAAGCAAGTTAAACGATCAACTGTTGATCCAAATTCTTTCTCCCTCACTCTTTTTGAAGGCAGGAACAGGCAGGTACGTCGAATGGTAGAGACCTTGGGAGGTGTGGTCGAAAAGCTCGATAGAACAACTTATGCAGGCCTGAATACCAAAGGATTGCGTATGGGAAGATGGAAAAATTTAAATAACAGGGAAATCTCCGAATTACGTGTTTTAGTTAAACTAGATGAACCCAAAAGCATAAAAAGAAAGAGAAAATGAGCAACAAGGTTGTAAAAAAAGAAAGTGGTTCAATTAAAAATACGGAAGGGCTGCCGATACGATTCGATATGTATTATCCTCATCCTTCACCTGATGTCCTGAAACCTGTCTTATTTGTTCATGGGTTTAAAGGTTTTAAAGATTGGGGGCCGTTTCCGGATGCCTGTGCAGAGTTAGCTGCAGGGAATTTTGCAGTCATAGCTTTCAATCAATCTCTGGGTGGTATTGGTGAAAATCCTACTGAATTTGACCGGCTGGATCTGTTTCAAAGACAAACTTTAACACAGGATCAGGAGGATATCACCTGCATTCTCAAGGCAATCCGGGATCTTGCCATTATAGCCCCCAATATTAAGTTGGACCCGGATAATATAGCTATCATCGGGCATTCAAGAGGTGGCCATACCGCAGTTGTTGCAGCAGCAGAGCAGGATTCTATCGTTAAACTTGTTACATGGTCGGCTGTAGCCAATTATAAAACGATTATTAGCGAGTCTATGATCAAAGACTGGGAAAAACAAGGCTATACTGAAATCCCGAATGCCAGAACAGGCCAAACAATGCGCATCGACCGACTTCTTTATGATGACTTCAATAAAAATATCAATAAATTATTAGCATCCGAGCGTGTCAAGAGTCTTTACATACCCTGTTGTTTTATTCATGGCCGCGACGATGAAACAGTTCCGGTGAAGCAAGTTAGCGAATTATATAATAATTGCCCCTCCGGTGATAAAAGAAGAGTCATTATTGAAAATGCAGGACATACTTTTGATGCATCCCACCCATTTTATGAGGAAGATTTCCCTCCCAAATTTCAAGAACTACTTGATCATACCAAATCCTGGTTGACGGACTAAATAGACTCATATTACCAGAGGGTGTAGTAAATAACTTTCACTAACTAATTATTTTACTTTTCGACATCTATCCATGATGATATATTAAAGTCAGATAGGATATTTTCCTGTTGGCGCTTAGCCATCTTATATGAGCCAAAACGGCCAAGCCTTATCCTGTACCATAAGTCACCTGTTCCCTCGTCCCCATATTGAACGACGAAGGCTCGATCAAATCCGCGATCCTGCCATTTTTTTGCACCATGTTCAGCGAAACTTTCTGAGCGCCAGGCTTCGACTTGTAGTGTGAATTTGCCATTCTCATCAAAAAGTATTGGAATAAATTCTTCCTTCTCCTCAGTTTCAACTTCCTCTTCCTCTTCTTCTTTCTGAAGTTCTGCTAACCGGGCTTCTTCCTCGGCTTGGGCAGCACGTTCTGCTGCAGCCTGCTGAGATGCCTGAACTTGGGCCAATGAGTCTAGCATGGCACGTTCTTGTTGCTCTATCTCTTCTTGAGATGGGCCACAAGCCTGGATAATGAAAGCAAGGCTCAGTAGCAAAGTAAAATATTTTGTTGATTTTATCATAGCAGTGCGGGTTTGTAATAAGGTAATATATTTGTATATACGCTGTTAACAATAACAAAAAGAATTGAAATAGCCAAACTTCATATTGAAACCATCACCTAGGGTTGAGTCCTTTTGTGTTCTATTAGCCATTAAAAGCATGGTGTAGATTAATAATGATTAGCTTTCATTCTGTCTGTTAAGATGATCTATGAAACTTCACCTTACTTTCCGCTGTGATATTACCATAGCTTTTACGATATTTGGTACTTAAATCTCAATTACTCTTTTTAGTTTATCATGTTAAATTCCAGAGTTTTAATACTTTTCTTAATCGTTGTGTTGGCAGCTGCGACAAGATTTCTTCCGCACCCACCTAATTTTACACCAATAGCGGCTATCGCATTATTTGGAGGTGCTTATTTCTCAGATAAAAGAATAGCTTTTGTATTGCCACTGGCCGTCATGATATTAAGCGATCTTTTTCTTGGCCTCCATGGTACATTGCTATTTGTTTATTTCAGTCTCATACTCACTATATTCATGGGCTTTGGCATGCGCGGCAAAGTATCGTTTATCCCTGTCTTAGGTGGTGCAATTGGCTCATCCATCCTGTTTTTCATAATTACCAATTTTGGAGTTTGGATTTCAGGCGCCTATTATCCAAAAACACTGGATGGCTTCATCTTGTGCTATACGGCTGCAATTCCTTTCTTCCATCACACATTAGCTGGAACTTTGTTGTATAGCGCCGCCTTATTTGGAGGATTCGAATTTATGCAGCTTAAATACCCGAAACTGCGTTACAATAAAATACAGGTATAGGTTCCCTCCTGTGGACCAGGCATGCGTTTCATTAGTTTTTTGCCGTTTTACCCTTGCCTTTAACTACATAGCCCATCAGGGAGTTCGGCAATGATGAATGAATTAATAAAGCCAGAAATTCTTGAACTGATCAAGAACCAAAAGTGGACCGATCTAAGGGAATCCGTCGAAGACTGGCCGGTGCCTGAGGTTGCTGACCTTATGTACGAATTGGAAAAAGCCGATCGGGTGCTTTTTTTTAGGATACTCCCAAGATCCCTTTCTTCTGAATTGTTTTCCTATTTGGAGCCGGAGAATCAAAATGAGCTCCTCATTGATTTAACTGACGAGGAAACGCGCCACTTGCTGGCCAATCTGAGGCCGGATGATCGGACAGCCTTGCTTGATGAGCTCCCAGGGCAGATCACACAGCGATTGCTCAATCTCCTGAGTCCGCAGGATCTCAAGGAAGCTCGTCTGCTTCTCGGTTATCCTGAAGAAAGTGTCGGACGGTTGATGACACCTGACTACCTGGCTGTTAGGCCTGGCTGGACCATCGCCCAGGCCATTGATCATATCAGGAAACTGGGTAAAAAAAGTGAGACCATCAATGTCATATATGTCACTGACAGGTCATGGAAGCTTATTGATGCTTTAGAGCTGCAACAGTTTATATTAGCCGATCCCGAACAAAAGGTAGAAGATTTGATGGACGATGCCTATATTGCCATATCCGCATTTGATGACCGGGAAGTTGCCGTCCAGATGATGCAACGATACGACAAGGTGGTATTACCTGTAGTTGATTCCGAAGGAGTATTGCTAGGTATTGTAACAATTGATGATGTCTTCGACGTTGCTCAGGAAGAAGCCACCGAAGATTTTCATAAAGGGGCTGCTGTAGCTCCATTGAAAACCAGTTATCGTGATGCAACAATTTTCTCTTTGTTTAGCAAGCGCATCCCATGGCTGATTATCCTGGTTTTTGTAAACCTGCTTTCTTCAGGAGTCATTGATGCATTCGAACATGTACTTGCTTCCGCCCTTGCACTTGCCTTTTTTATCCCCCTTCTGATAGGTAGCGGAGGGAATACAGGAGCTCAGTCTGCCACTTTGATGGTCAGGGCCATAGCTACAGGAGATATTCAACTATCCCAATGGTTAAGAACGGTGGGAAAGGAAGTATTTGTAGGGATTGCATTGGGGGTTATTATGGGCATTGCAAGCTGGGTTTTGGGATATTTTTATGGTGGATGGAAAATTGGGCTGATTGTAGGTACGTCTATGGTAGGCATTGTACTTGCCGCTAATATCATAGGAACTTTGCTTCCCTTCCTGATGACTAAAGTAAATATTGATCCGGCAGTAGCCAGCAGTCCCCTGATTACTACGATTGTTGATGCTACAGGTTTATTAATCTACTTTTCCATTGCAACCCTTGTACTCGATATGGGCGTATAGAATCGGGTACTCCAATGAATTGATCTTCTTTTTTACACTCATTTCCTGTTCCTAGAATAATAATTGGCAAGTTGCCCAATCAATGCGATTATACTTTGTTTTGAAAACAATATTCATAATGCTTTCTTGTTAATTCTGTTTCTGCATCAGATTAAAATTCTTTATATTCTTGCATGATCATTTTTCGAAATCATAGCCTGCGGCTGATCGGTATAATGCTATTACTGATTGGCCTGACCCCGGGGCTGATACCGACCAAGGCAAACTTTGCCTCTGCTGAGTCCGTATCAAAATGGTTAATTGGTTTTGCCGGTGAAAATACCAGCGACCAGGCTTGGATTAAAATCAGCCAACTGGAAACATTGCAGGAAGAACCTAGCCTGTTACTTAAAAAGGCTTCTAAAATGATCAGCGAGAATCCAGATTTGTTTGCGATTCCGGTGAACAACCCTGAGCCTACCGACGAAGAAGTATTCAACGTTTTAATCAATGAATGGAACCGACAACAGCAAACAGGATCCATGGGTACGGCTTTCATATCCGAACGTCAATCCCTTGGTTTGCCATTTGGGAGTATAAACGATATTGAAGCGGGATTTACATTAACTATTCCACCTCAAACTCAGAATACGAGCCTTCGTTTCTCTGCATATGCTGCAGTTTCTTCCAATATAATCCCTCTCGTCGGCGGAACTTCGATTAATGCGCCTTAGCCTTTAGGCGACATTAGCGAACCTTTTTAATCATCAATCTGACAGTAGGTCAGATTATCAGATCAACAAAAACAATTTTAAGATTAGTTTATCATGCAAGGTAATGGAACCAAGTTATTTTTCATTGTGGGGTTTATTCTCCTGACAGGTTATTATCTGTTTCCCACATTCCAGTATTGGATGGAGACCCGGCATATTGAAAGCCTTCCTGAGGAAGAACGAACAGAATATGTGCAGGCCAATGAACAGAGAATTGGCGATTTGAAGGCCCGTACACTCACCATGGGGTTGGATTTGCAAGGTGGAATGCACGTAACTCTTGAACTTGCTACACATCAACTTATGGCAGAACTCGCCCGTGATTTTGCAGATGATGAGTTTAGAGATGTTATGGCCGCAGCCCTCCAGACCTCCAGGGCTAACAATACCGATATCATAACTGAATTCGTGGAAGAATTTGAACGGCGCGACTCTAATGTGCGCTTAAGTAGATATTTTCGATCCGACTCCGAAAACATTACCAGACGTTCCGGAAACGATGAAGTTCAGGCCTATCTTGAACGGCAAAGAGATGCCGGGGTTGAACGTGCCATACAAATTGTAAGGAACAGGGTAGACCGTTTCGGGGTAACAGAACCATCTATCGTCCGACAGGGGTCTAACCGGCTGGTGGTTGAATTACCAGGTGTGGAAGACGAAGAAAGGGTACGTGGACTTCTTGAAGGAACTGCGAGACTTGAATTTCGACTTACTCCTAATGTTGACGAGCTAAGAAGCTCACTGGAACGAATCGTGGCTCATTTTGAACCGGTTGGTGATAACGATGAAGAAGAAACAGATGAAGAACTTGCAGGTTTAGAGCAACAACAGGAAAACGAACTGCTTCAGTATTTCATCCCTCAGGGAAGAAGTGTGATCTTTGGATCTGCATCCGTATATGATACGGCCAGGGTCAAAGAAATGCTCTCCACACCTGAAATTCAAAGAATGCTTCCTCGTGACACGGAGCTAATGTGGACGGCAAATCCTGAATTTGAATCAGAAGGACAAGAATTTTACTCCTTGATTGGTGTACGAAGTCAGGTTGAACTCACCGGTGAGGTTATTACGGACGCCAGCCCTTCTTTTGACCCCCAAACCAACGCTCCTGAAGTTTCCATGACAATGAACCGCCAGGGTGCCCGCACATGGAGCCGTATTACGGGAGCTAATATAGGGCGTCCCGTAGCTATAACTTTAGACGGCCATGTATATTCCTATCCAAACGTCATCACACAGATAACCGGTGGCCGGTCTTCCATTACAGGCTTATCAAGTCCGGGTGAAGCGGAAGATTTGGTGAACATCCTGCTTTCAGGTGCCCTGCCGGCTCCATTGGATATCATCCAGGAACGAACCGTCGGACCTACTTTAGGTGCGGCATCGATTAGTGCTGGGTTTAACTCTGCCTTATTTGGGTTTGGCCTTGTGGTCTTGTTCATGATTTTCTACTATCGTCAGGCAGGCTTAATTGCTAATCTCGCATTGATGCTCAATATTGTATTCATAATGGGTATCCTGGCAGCTTTCAATGCCACATTAACCTTACCGGGGATTGCCGGTATAGTGCTTACCATTGGCATGGCTGTTGATGCCAACGTACTGATATTTGACCGGATACGGGAAGAGATGAAAGTAGGTAAGAGTATCATAGCAGCTATTGATAGTGGCTACTCCAACGCGATGAGTTCAATTCTGGATGCCAACATCACCACCTTCCTGGTCGCTGTGATTTTGTTCAGTTTCGGCATGGGTCCGATTCAGGGTTTTGCGATAACACTGATGGCCGGTATTGCCGCATCATTGTTTAGCTCCATTATTATCACCCGAGTAGTGGTAGATTATTTCTCAAAAGAGAAGAAAATTTCTATCAGCTTTGGGTAATAAAAGATTATTAATTCTAATTAGAGAAAAACATTAAAAAAGATGAGATTATTTGAAACAGCAAATTTTAACCTGATTCCTAATCGGAAAATAGGTTATGTAATATCCGGAACCCTGATCGTAGTATCTTTAATTGCTATAATTTTCAGTGGTATTAAATACGGGATTGATTTCCGTGGAGGAACTGAAATAGCTGTTGAGTTCCAGGAAAATGTCTCTGTATCCGGTGTGAGGAATATGCTCACCGGTCCACTGGGCAGTGTACCTGAAGTTAAGTTATTCGGCTCAGACAGCGAACTGCTGATCCGAACGGATGCTGATATGTCAGCATCTGAAATTCAGTCTGCCCTAATGAATACGTTTCAGGCTGAATTACCCGGTAATCCGGCTAATATCGTCATGACTGATACGGTAGGACCCCGATTCGCCGAAGATTTGAGAAATGCCGCTTTTCTGGCTATTCTTTTCTCACTGATCGTACTCTTTCTGTATATTCTGATCAGATTTAAAAAATGGTCATATTCAGCAGGAGCCGTAGCCGCACTAGCTCATGATGTTATCATTACCCTCGGTATTTTTACCCTGCTTTATGATGTAGTTCCCTTTGATCTGAGTATCAATCAGGCATTAATAGCCGCATTTTTGACCATTGTAGGGTATTCCCTTAATGATACAGTGGTTGTTTTTGACCGGATTCGGGAAAATCTGAATATCTACAAAACTGATTCCTTTGACATCCTCGTGAACAAAAGCATCAATAATACGCTGAGCCGTACGGTAGTAACTTCGTTAACTACCTTGTTTGTAGTAACCATCCTGTTTATATTCGGGGGTGAAGTACTTAGGGGCTTTTCATTTGCATTAATTTTAGGTGTTATTCTGGGAACATATAGTTCCATCTTTATAGCGAGTGGACTGCTGGTTGATCTACAGCTTAAAACCAAAAAGTCTGTAGTTTGATCAATTCCCTTTAATTTACAGAGGAGGATACATGAAATTTAATGTTAGTGAGAAGTCAAATTGCATTGTCATTGAATTAAAAGGTAATATCATGGGCGGGCCGGAAGCGGTTAGCCTGCATGAAAAACTTCATGAAATTATCGACCAAGGCAAAATGAATATAGTAGTTGATTTGAGCCGCGTTAAGTTCATGAACTCCTCTGGCCTGGGAATGTTAATAGGCGCTCTTACCACCATGCGTAATGCAGGTGGTGATTTGCGAATTGCTAATGCCACCGATAAAATCGAAAGCCTGTTGATTATTACTAAACTGATCACCGTATTTCAGCATTATCGAACGCTAGATGAAGCTATTGCTTCATTTGATTAATATGTATCTTTTTCTACCTAAAATATGTATCAGAGATGCTTCGGCATCTCTTTTTTTGTCTAAAATATGTCAGTACGCGTAATCATCGGCGCCCAATGGGGCGATGAAGGAAAAGGCAAGATCGTTGATATGCTCAGCGGCCAGACCGAGTATGTTGTCAGATATCAGGGTGGTGCCAACGCTGGCCATACTCTGAAGTTTGATGGAAAAACATTTGTTCTGCATCTGATTCCTTCGGGTATCTTTCACAAAAATACAACCTGCATTATTGCAAATGGAGTGGTCATTGATCCCGAAGCTCTTCTGCAGGAAATAACCTCTGTAAAGAAGCTTGGCGCAGAGCCCGAAAATAGCCTGATTATCAGTGAAGCAGCCCATGTTATCCTACCCTATCATAAAGTTTTGGATATGGCGAGGGAGAAATCCCGTGGGGTAAATAAAATTGGAACCACCGGTAGGGGTATCGGTCCGGCCTACATGGAAAAAACTTCCCGTCAGGGCATTCGCATGATGGATTTGCTTGATGGTAAAGTTCTTGAAGAGAAAGTACTTGCCAATTTGGAGTATACCAATTGTCTGTTGCAGAATATGTACGATGATAAACCCATCGATAGTGGTCCGCTGCTGGATGAAGTTTACTCATATGGTGAAAAACTGGGACTGTATATCAAAGATACAGGAGCCATTTTACGTGACGCCAACGATGCCGGCAAAAACATACTGCTTGAAGGGGCCCAGGGCGCATTACTTGATATCGATCATGGAACGTATCCTTTTGTTACCTCATCTTCTCCTACCTCCGGTGGGGCATGTATTGGCACGGGTTTGCCTCCCTCGGCTATCAACCATGTTATGGGCATTACAAAAGCCTATGTCACCAGGGTCGGAAACGGGCCTTTCCCAACGGAACTGGATAACACGGAAGGGGATCGGATAAGGGAACAAGGCGGCGAATTTGGTGCTACTACGGGTCGCCCCCGTCGTTGTGGTTGGCTTGACCTGGTAGCCTTGCGTTATGCCGTACGCGTAAATGGGATTGATGAACTTACCATAACCAAGCTGGATGTCCTGGATGTGTTTGACTCTATCCGGGCATGTACTACTTATAAAATTGATGGTAATGAAACCAAAGATTTTCCTCTGAACCTGGATAAAATGAATAAGATTAAACCGGTTTTCAGAGAATTTAAAGGCTGGGGAACTTCCACCAGAAAATGCCGTTCTTACGAAGAACTTCCTGAAGAAACCAGAACCTACTTGTCATTTATTCAGGAATACATCCAGGTTCCACTGGTACTGCTCTCTACGGGACCTGACCGTGAAGAAACTATTCGAATTGACTAACTCCGATTTCACATAACTAAACTATTAACCCTCAGGATTATAACCTGAATACAGTATTTGACCAGAAAGAAAGGTTTTAGAGTATGATATATGAATTCCTCGGAAAGCAGCCTCTTTTTAATGATACCAATTTCATTGCACCCAGTGCTGATCTGATTGGTGACGTAACCATCGGTGAAGAAAGCAGTGTTTGGTTCAACACGACAATCAGGGGTGATGTAAACCGCATTACCATCGGCAAGCGATCTAATGTACAAGACAATGCCTGTATTCACGTCACCAACCAAACAGGACCAACTGTTATAGGTGATCAGGTGACTATTGGGCACAGTGCCATGATCCACGGCTGTACGATCAATGATCGTGTA
Source organism: Balneolales bacterium (assembly GCA_040905745.1). Classification (GTDB taxonomy): domain Bacteria; phylum Bacteroidota; class Rhodothermia; order Balneolales; family Natronogracilivirgulaceae; genus JBBDMU01. The sequence goes on along the minus strand of JBBDQY010000001.1, from coordinate 167,398 downwards.
CTTATAGGTATCAAAGCAGTTATCCTGGATAAAGCTGTTATAGAATCGGATTGCATCATAGCCGCAGGCAGCCTGGTTCCACCGGGAAAAACCATGCCTTCAGGTTATATGTGTATGGGATCACCATGTAAACCTGTACGGAAGCTAACTGATGAAGAATTAGCTTCATTTGCCCAGTATTCTGATAACTATGTCAGATATTGTCGTGCTTACCAGCAAAAAGATGTCTACGAAAACAATCCGTTTTATGACGCGGAGAACGATTGAAGAACAAGTATTTTAACATACTGATTTATCTATCGCTGCTATTCCTGCTCGTGGCACTGTATACGGCGGATTATCTGATTATACCTAAAATATACTCGTGGCCTCTCCTAGCTTTATCATTTTTTCTTTTGTTTGCCGGCTATCTGGCTTATGTAGCCTGCTGGGATAAGATTCTAGAGATCAATGACATTCACATTGGTTTTGGTTCACATATTGCAGGTAACGGTTTATCCGTTTTTGGCAAATACATACCCGGTAAAGTTTGGGTGTTGTTGGGTCGTTCCGCCTACATAAACAAATATCATGGTGTGAGTATGGGCGAGGGTACTCTGCTTTCGTTCAAGACCCAGATTATCAGCATTTGGATTGGCTTATTACTAGGACTCTTGGGTTACCTGATAGCTAGTGGATTCCGTCTTCCAGGACTTGCCGCCATGGCTGCCTGGTTGATATTTTCTCCAATCCTGTTCAGTCAAACCCTGACGCAATGGGGAGACAAGATGGTGGAGAAAATAGTAAAAAAAAAACCCAATTCTCTCCCCTTGATCCCTATACCGTTCTAAAGTTACTGCCCTGGACTGTCATTAACTGGCTTTTCTGGTCAGCCGGTTTTTATTTTTTAATCCTCAGCCTTACTGAAACTCAGATTCCACCAACCGCAGGATTAAGCTTTGCTCTGGCGACTAATATTGGAATCCTTGCTATTATCTCACCGGGTGGGCTGGGGGTACGTGAAGCCGTTTTGATTGCTTATCTTAATTTCATTGGGTTAAGCCTCGCTGAAGCAACTACGATATCCGTGGCTTCCAGACTATGGTTCCTAATTGGAGAGGCTATGTTGTTTGCTGCCGGATTGATCAGCCACAAGTATAAAAAGTTAATAGAACCATAGGTTTCCTGCTTGTGAGTGGATTTTAGTTGATATGCACCATGATTATTATTCAGAAATAGAGATTCTATTAACTTAATAATATTAGGCGAAATGCAATTTTTGCCTAATAAAATATTATACCTAAACCAACTAGAATAGGGTGTTAATTTACTCTTCCCCTGACGAACTTCCATTGATAAAACCTCCCTTTTTCTTATAGATATTCCAACAGACCGGGCCGTACCATCTCCCAGGCAAGTCTTAGTAAAAGCTCAGTTTGCTCCGGCGAGCCCGGGGCTTGTCTGGGACTTGGTAAGGACATGGTCGATGCCTGATATTTAGAGAATATCTAAAAAGGTGGGAATTAACTTTATTAGGTATTAAGGGAATTTTTCAATTACAGCTAAATTATTTCCTAGCGAAATGTAGCTCGCATGTCGCTCCATGAAGGGCTGTTACTATCAGAGGCATCAGACCAGCTCTCAATGACCCATAATCCATCTTCTGCTCTCAAAGAAATAATTACAGATCCCGTTACTACAGATGGAATATTTCCCTGAGCAGAACTTTGGTTGTGAATTATGGTCAGCGAATAGTCAGCTGTAAACAGTGTGGTATTACCGCTGGGAGAAAAATCTTCATTTTGAAATTGCAATTGATGGCCAGAGAAATTTTCAGCAGCAGCTCGCATATTGTTAAAATAAGCCTCTTCATCTTGTTTGGACCAGGATTCCCATAGTTCTGGAGCATTATTCTGAGCCTGGCTTGTGGGTATATATTCAAATATATTATCTGATAAGCAACGCAGATAATTAAGTTGATTTAAATTTTCTACAGCGTTTATTAAGTTATCTATTACGTCATTAGCTCTGTCAGGCTGAATGAATAAGGATCCATTCCCCTGGCCGGGATCTTCCGGGTCTCGTGTATCAAACAGGCTGCATGACATCAACAGCAGGCAGAAACCACCTAAATATGCGCTTCTTAAGATAGATTGGAATACCACCACTATCCCGCCCTTTTTTCTTTGAAATCGGGTTCAAAATAATGATACCATTTACGAAAAGGCGCATAAGCCTTCTCGGCGTTGAACGGGCGTGTTCGGGGATGTTGCATGCAAGCATCAGAACAGCAGCCTTCCATTTTTACTGCGGCTTCCTGAGAGCAGATAAACAGACGGTTACATTCCATATTTGCACAATTGATGTACATATCGCAGGGTACGCCGGTAATTTCGCAATGGCTGATGGGTTCTTCGTCATCCGGATTAACTGGTACAGCCAACCTGTCATCAAAGACAAAGCACTTGCCTTTATAATGTGCGCCGCCCTCTTGTTTTCCATATTCCAGGATACCGCCACTGAGCTGATTGACATCATCCCAGCCTTTTTGTTTCATCAGAACGGAGAACTTTTCACAGCGAATTCCCCCCGTACAATACATCAACACCTTTTTATCTTTCTCAATATTCGCATTATCCAGCCATTTCGGGAAATCATAGAAGGTTCTCACATCAGGAAGCAAGGCGCCTTCAAAGTGCCCGATTTTAGATTCGTAATTGTTACGTACATCGATTAAGACATAATCTTCTTCATTTTCCAAAGCTTTGCGCCACTGAGCCGGCGTGAGGTGTTTTCCGCCCTGCTGAGGATCAAGTGGTGTATCGCTTTTTATGGCCACAATTTCCGGCCGTTCTTTGATGATGAGCTTTGTAAATGGGATGCTATCGGAGTCATCCCGTTTAAAATTAGTGTCTTCAAGCCCCTCTAAACTTTTCAGGAATGCCTCGTAGGCGTCCACTTGTTGGCTTTCACCGGCCAGGGTGCCATTGATGCCCTCACCTGAGACGTAAATACGGCCCAGTAAGCCAAGTTTTCGGCATATTGATTGGTGTCGGTCTATGAAAGACGGAACATCAGGGATGTTCGTAAAATTATAATAGAGAATGATTCTATACATAGGTATTATTCAACGTTGTAAACTTTGCTATATTAGGATGCTTTAAGCATGTTTAATAACAACATGATGCAATTACCAAAATAGTATGACTTCCAGGTTACCACTTAAAATATCCTTTATTATTGTATTTTGCTTGTGGCAATTAGCGTCCTATGGGCAGCATCGCCATGATCGTCCGGAGCGAATGAATCATCAAGCAGATCATCAAACTTTCCGGCAAATCGATCAGGATGTACAGTCAGGGAAGCTGAGTCTAGAGGATGGGATGCTGAACAAATTTTATCATGTTTACGAGCCGGGGAAACTCAGACAGGAATATAAAGATGAAAGAGGCTTTGTTAAGTGCCTTACGCCACTAATGATTGAATATCATCAAAACAAAGACCAGCTTTCCACCTTATCAAAAAGCAATATTGAGAGTTATTTAACGAATACAACCGTTACAGATACCCTCATTTCTCCCTCCGGTAAATTCAGGTTGATGTACACTACCTCGGGGGAAGATTCGGTTTCAATAACCGATTCAGTTGCGATTATTGATTCTGCAGGTAATGGTATCCCTGATTATATAGAAAAAGCGGCATTATATGCCGATTCTTCCTGGACTCATCAGGTAAATTCACTGGGGTTTAGGGAATTTGTCTTAAATGATGAACCTTATTCTATTTCCTTTAAAAATATTTCCGGGGGTTATTATGGTATGTTATTTATTCAAGATGGAACAACTTACATTGAAGTAAATTCAAGTTTTAAAGGTTTTCCGCCAAATAATGATCCCGAAGGCCATGAGCTTGGGGCATTGAAGGTTACTATAGCACACGAAATAAAACATGCCATACAATATGCCACCAACCAATTGAAGGGAGATGGTAATAACTGGGCAGAAATGGATGCTACACTTATGGAAGAGATAGTTTTTCCAAAAGTTGATGATTATTACAATTACATTAAAAAAGATGAATCAGTTTTCAATTCACCGCAAACAAGTATTCCCGGTTCATATCCGCATATTACCTGGGCTCTTTATTTTGCTGAACGGTTCGACATGCAATTTTGGGTGGAAGTATGGGAAAAGATTGGGGAAAACCATTTTAAGCCCATGATGGAGGCTATAGATGAAACGTTATCGGAAAGGGAGCATGATCTTTCTGAGGAATTTATCCGTAATTATATGTGGCATTATGCTTCCGGACCCAATTCTCAATTGGGTTATGGCTTTGAAGATAGATGGGTATATCCAGAAGCCTTTGTCACTGCCAACTCAGATACCATTCCTGCAACACTTGGTGATCTAGATAAAACTAACCATCAGGCAGCTCGTTTTTATCAAATTAAGCCTGGTTTAGAGGATGTGGATTCGGTTTTGGTCGCCCTGTTTCATGACAATCCAAATATGGGGCTTGGATTACTGGCTTACAACAAAGACCGGACCCTTACCGAATTGATTACTTATGCCAATGGGACGGACCCCATGCTGATCAAAACGGATTGGATATGGGAAGATCTGGATAAACTGGTTATTGTAGCCGTGAACATGGGCAGCATAGGCACATCACAGACCAGGTGGCTTGCAGGAAGCGGCCGGGGAATTGAAAAAATGTTATATGGAAATGTGCTGCATACGGGTACACTGACAGATAATGATGCCGAAGAATTACTCAGGAAATCACTGGTTCAGAATGATTCCTATTTTCAGGCAACACAATTAGTGGCTGATGTATCAGGGAATAACAGCATAACAGCTTATGACGCAGCTCTGGTATTGCGTTCATTAGCTGACGAAGATTACCGGTTTCCTATTGATTATAATGAAAGCAAAGCGGGTCCTGAGTATGAAAGCTTTGTTTCATTTTCGGAACCGGCGCCATTGGCCAAATATACGGTGATGGTGGAAGATTCAGCTAGCTTCACGATGGAAACCCTGACCGAAGATGTTACCGTAAATAACGATTTGGATATCGCCATAAATCTATCGGAAACGGATTTGATGTTTTCATCGGCTTTTCTTGAGATCAACTACTCTGATCATCTGAGATTTGATAAAGTTGTATTAGAAGATACACAGAATCGCTCCGCTTTTTGGAAATTCGTTGACGATACCACCCATAACCTGCTTAAGATTGCCCTGGCACAGGACGATTATTTTTATGCCGGACGGATCTTAACTCTGCGATTCGAGCCTCTGGTAAAAGACTCGTTTGTTTATACCGGTTTTAATATGGCACAGCTTGACGAACAATCGTTGGGATTCAGATTTGCCGATTCTGAGCAAATGAAAGTGGGCCATAAAGTTATTGTCACCACACCAGAAGATGAACTGCCCTTAGTAGTCGATCTTAAACAGAACTACCCCAACCCTTTTAACCCTTCGACGAAAATAGAATTCGCATTGCCTCAAACATCACCGGTGAGCCTGATCGTATATGATGTGACAGGAAGGGAAGTGGCAAAATTAGCGGACGAGGTATTGCATGCAGGCTCACATAATTATGTATTCTATACTTCAGGTTTAGCCAGCGGAATGTATATATATAGACTGCAGACACCTGATAGGGTATTGACCAAAAAGATGATGTTTCTTAAATAGTTTAACTTTAGCTTAATTTCAGCTTGTTTTATTAATAGGATTAGTTTTTAATTAAATTTTTCTATATTTAGGAACTTCCCATTTACAAAATAACCCTATGCTAAAATCACTACAAATCCCCCTGTTTTGCTTATCGGCATTAATGATCCTTAATGCCTGCGAATCCCCTGAAAGTCCGGATTTTACTACCGAGCATACTTTTAATCTGCCATTAATTTCTAATCTTCAAATGGAAGTTATGGGTGGTGCCAATGCTTTGATCGATACCACTACCCTTGGATTTGACACCTTGTTTACTGCTGATCCGGAAGGAATGATGAGCATATCAACCCGTATGGATTTTGATTTTGGAGATTTCAGTGATGCCATACCTGAAATTGAGATTGATGATATCTCCATAGATTCTGAAATTGGGATCATAGAAGTTGACGATTTTAGTTCATCTTTTGAATCAGAGTTGGGTACCCTATCTAAAGATGCTGAACCAACTACGCCTGAGGAGGTGGAGCTGGGTGTATTTAATGTTTCATTTTCCGGTACAGGCTCATCCAGCTTTAATGAGATCACCGGTGATAACGCAGAAGATTTTCCTCCAGGAACTCCGGTACCCGGCAGAACCTCAACCATTGACATCGATCTGGATGCAGGTAATTTCCAATGGGCTGAAGTGAATTCGGGTGGTATCCGGATCACTTTTACGAATGATCTGGGTTTTGAAATTGATAATATCGATGCTGTATTACATTCAGGCGGGCTACCCATAGGCAGCGAACTAAATCTGACAAGTGTTACTACAGGTAGCACTGACTCTGGTGTGATTGAATTCGATCCCGGTGATTTCATTGAAAATGATTTATACATTGAGGTAGAGCTAACCTGGGTAACCAGAAATACAGAAGCCCAACCGGAGAATTTGCTTGTTGATGCCCAGGACGAAGAGCTCATCGTAAATAGCGCAGAATCGGATGTTCCTGCGCAGGCATTGGAACCATCTTCACCAGGGCTTGAAATAGAAAATGAGAACTTTGTTTATGCAATAGTTGAAGATAGTGAGATCATCGAAAACGGATTAAATGATATCACCATTGAGATTCTCAATAACACCAATTTGCCCATTACTAATTCTTCACTCATTGGTATGCCCGAACTATCATTATTTAATGATGATGGAGACCTATTGGATGTTAAAAAACCCATAATCAAAAATGATGCCCCAGGTGATGCCCCAGGTGCATCCAGCCTTGGACCCAACGAAAGCGGCACCGTTGTGTTTGATTTAAGGGGACAAAAACTGACAAAAAACCTTTCTTTTTTATTAGATACAGGTACAGATGGTACAGATGGTGGAGTTGGCATGGAAGTTAATTCAGAGGATTCGTTTACAATTACCTCAACAACGGGAGAATTAAACTTTCTGGAAGCAGAATCAGATGTAGAAGCCCAGGAAGATATTGATTTAGATGATACAGCCATTGTTGAAGGTGATTTTGTGAACGCTGAAGTTGATGAGGGTGAATTATATTTAACCTTCAATAATGAAACGAACCTGCCATTAGTTATTGACGAACTTAGAATATTCAATGCTCAGGCGTTTAAAGCCAAGAATACCGGACATACATTCATGGCTGGTTCCGACATTGGGATAATTACAAATCTGCCTATTCCTGCAGGTACCTCCCGAACAGAAACTCTTGATATTGCAGGCAAGGGAATATCTGATCAAATTTCCTATGAAGGAACGGCTTCATCCGAGGGTACGAATGGAATTGCAGTTTTGATTCAATCCGGTGATCTCATTACCATTGATTTGGAAGGAAGCATTCAACTTAATTCCACGACAGCCGTGCTCAAAAGCCAGGATTTCTCCACCATAGGTGAAATAGAGATTGATGATGAGTTTTTTGAGCTTCAAACAAATGAACATTACGTAGAATTATCATCCGGTCAGCTAAGGATCTTAGATTTGATCAATGAAATTGACCTTGACCTTGATACTCTTCAAATTTCTTTCCCCGGCATCAGGGTCAGGAATATTACAGGTAATTATGAGGAAAAAGATTCTTTAACCATATCTATGACGGGGACAAATAAGATTTTAAGATCCAGCTCAAATAGTGAGGCTTATTCAACTTCATTGGAAGGCGCAAGAATATATGCTCCAAATAATATATTGAAATACAACGTCAAAGCAATTACAGAAAATACCAGGGAACATGCGGGGGGAGATACTACCAGAACGGTAAACTCTGTGGACAAAATAGTTGCCAATGTAGAGATACAAAACCTGGTTGTTGGTAATGCTAAAGGATTGGTGAAGTCACGTACCATCCTCATCAATGATGACGATGAAAATAACGGTGAGGATGTATCTGACCTGTTCAATGACAATGAGGTTGTAATAACCCAATTAGATGACCTTGATGAGTTAACGAGCCGGGTTAGTAATCTGGCCTTTTATGAGCCCAGCCTTAACCTGTTTTATGACACCAATCTTGGTGTGGATGCTACCATATATGCGGCCATCTTAGGAGTTAATAAAGATGGGGAGCAGGTTTACTTATCCGGTAAAGATGGTAGTGACCTGGAGGTTGCCTCTATTGATAATATTTCAGGTCTTATGTCAAATGGTGCGGACATATCTATAGGACAATTGGTTAAATTCAAAGTGGAAAAAAACACAAGCAGTACTGGTAATACATCAAACGTTCTAGTCTTTGACAGTGAAAATTCAACTATAGAAACTTTTTTAAGTAATCTGCCAAAGGAGATCCGTTTTATTGGTAAGGCGGTGGTCAATGAAAATGAAGATGAGGGCGAAATATCTGACCCTGTTGAATTCAATACAAGTATGGGAATAGATATCCCTATTAATCTGGCAACAGAAACACCCGCTGTATTTCAGGATACATTGAGCCAGGATCTCTCCGATCTGCCTGGTGAGGGAGATGACAACATGGTTTCCCATGCTAATTTAAGCATTATGTACGAAAACAGAATGCCCTTTACAGTGGAATTAACTTTGGATTTTTTAGATACCAATGGTAATCTGATTACAACAGTACCACAACCAGCTACTGATGAAAGTCAGATCAAAATAAACGCGGCTAGTGTTGATGTAAATACACGTTTTACCACATCAGCTCAAAGTGGTGAGCTTGATTTTACCTTAAATCGGGATCAATTGGAGAAGTTATATAGAACTACTCAGATTATTATTCATGGAGATTTCACCACCTCATCCCAGGAACAGATCAAATTAAGAGCAGAAGATTACATCAACCTAAGTGTCTTTGGAAAATTTAAAGTAGAGTCCAGAGTAAATTAAACTATTTCAAAATTAGAATCTGAAATCCATGAGCTCAGCTTCCGTATTTGGGTAAGGTTCTGAATTAACGTCTGTAAACTTTATAAAAAAAACTGATTATTATTCAGTTTTTTTTGCTTGATATGACCTTCTTCAGGTCGGATATTCAGGAGTTTCTTATAAAAAACCCCGAGATGCAAATATTTCGGATTCAAAGAGATATCATTAATGGATGCTCAAAAATCAGGTGTGAATACCTGATCAGCGATGGAGTAACCATAAAAAGTACCCGAATAACACAGTAATAAAATACTTTGATTCAGGCCTAATTATTGAATATTATCTTACAATTTAATTAATTAAAGCAATAAAAATGGTAGAAGAAAATAGCCTCATATGTGCATAATAAGCAAATACATAAGGCTCCCTATTTAACCAGATTATCGATTTATGAAATCAAGGAATATATCAAGTCAGCCTAAAAAAGTGGCAAGGAATACTAATGCTTCAAAAATAAAAGCGACAAAAAAGAATATCGGTGAAAATAAAGAGGGATTGCAGCTTGACGATCAACAATTATTAGAAGTACTGCTTTCATTAAAGAAAGGGAATATTTCCAAAAGAATGCCCTCAAATCTGACAGGTATTGATGGCAAGATTGCTGATACGCTTAACGACATCATGGACGACCATGAATTGATGATGCAGGAATTCGAGCACGTTAGCAAGACTATTGGCAAAGACGGTAAGCTTTCAGAAAGAATAACCGGTGGAGGATATACTGGGACCTGGGCCAGCATGGTAAAATCGGTCAATAACTTAATAGATGATCTTGCCTGGCCTACCACCGAAATGGCCCGTGTGATCGGAGCCGTTGCCAAAGGTGACCTCACACAGAAGATGGAAGTAAAAAGAGATGATGAGCCTCTTAAGGGAGACTTTCTACGTTCATCCAAGGTCGTAAACACCATGGTAAACCAATTAGGTTCCTTTGCCTCCGAGGTGACCCGGGTGGCACGAGAAGTAGGAACCGATGGAAAACTAGGAGGACAAGCTAAAGTTAAGGGAGTATCTGGCACTTGGAAGGATCTGACAGATAATGTGAATCAGTTAGCAGGTAACCTGACTGATCAGGTAAGGAATATTGCCGAAGTAACCACTGCCGTAGCAAAAGGTGACATGACTAAAAAGATTACGGTGAATGTAAAAGGCGAAATTCAGGAACTAAAAGAAACCATAAATACCATGGTTGATCAGCTGAGTTCCTTTGCCTCCGAAGTGACCCGTGTAGCCCGTGAAGTGGGTACTGAGGGAAGGCTGGGCGGCCAGGCTGATGTGCCAGGAGTATCAGGAATATGGAAGAACCTGACTGACAACGTAAACCTGATGGCCGATAACCTGACGGACCAAATGCGTAATATCGCAGATGTGACAACGGCTGTAGCCAAGGGGGATTTGTCTAAAAAAATCACCGTTAACGTAAAGGGTGAGATTCAGGAATTAAAAAAAACCATCAATACGATGGTAGATCAGCTTGGTTCATTCGCTTCGGAAGTAACCCGTGTAGCCCGGGATGTAGGTACGGAAGGTAAGCTGGGTGGTCAGGCAAACGTGCCCGGGGTCTCAGGGACCTGGAAAGATCTTACCGATAATGTAAACCTGATGGCCGATAACCTGACAGATCAGGTAAGAAGCATCGCTGAGGTAACAACAGCTGTGGCTGAGGGTGATCTCTCAAAAAAAATTACCGTTTCTGTTAAAGGAGAAATACAAGAACTGAAGAAAACCATCAATACCATGGTCGATCAGCTCAGCTCTTTTGCTTCGGAAGTAACCCGTGTAGCCCGGGATGTAGGTACGGAAGGTAAACTGGGTGGTCAGGCAAATGTGCCCGGGGTCTCAGGGACCTGGAAAGATCTCACTGATAATGTAAACCTGATGGCTGATAATCTCACCGATCAAGTACGTAGCATAGATGAAGTAATTGCAGCGGTTGCTAAAGGAGATTTGTCTAAGAAAATAACCGTTACCGTGAAGGGAGAGATTCAGGCTTTAAAGAAAACCATTAATACAATGGTAGACCAGCTAAGCTCCTTTGCCTCAGAGGTAACCCGTGTGGCCCGTGAGGTAGGGACCGAAGGTGAATTAGGAGGACAGGCTGATGTACCCGGAGTATCGGGAACCTGGAAAGATCTCACTGATAATGTAAACCACCTGGCAGGGAACCTGACTGTCCAGCTTCGTGATGTTTCAAAAGTAGCTACAGCCATTGCACAAGGTGATCTATCCAGAAAAATTACAGTTGATGCCCAGGGTGAGATCCTTGAGATTAAGGAAACCATTAATAATATGATTGACATATTAGCCACCTTTGCCGATCAGGTAACGACCGTGGCCCGTGAGGTGGGAACCGAAGGTAAATTGGGAGGTCAGGCAGAGGTGCAAGGGGTATCCGGTACCTGGAAAGATCTTACCGATAACGTGAACCTGATGGCTATTAACCTTACCGATCAGGTGAGAAACATTGCTGAAGTAACCACGGCTGTTGCCAAGGGCGACTTATCCAAGAAAATTACTGTAGATGTAAAAGGAGAAATACAGCAGCTTAAAGAAACGATCAATACGATGGTAGACCAGTTAAGCTCATTTGCTTCTGAGGTTACCCGTGTAGCCCGTGAGGTGGGTACAGAAGGTAAGCTGGGCGGTCAAGCCAAGGTATCCGGTGTATCGGGAACCTGGGGAGATCTTACGGATAATGTGAACCTAATGGCCAATAAACTCACGGATCAGGTTCGTGGTATTGCTGAGGTGACTACCGCTGTTGCGCGAGGCGACTTATCCAAGAAAATTTCTGTTGATGCCCAGGGTGAAATACAGGAGCTGAAAGAAACCATCAATACTATGGTCGACCAGCTTAGTTCATTTGCCTCTGAAGTAACCCGGGTAGCCCGGGAAGTGGGTACGGAAGGGAAGTTAGGCGGACAGGCTGATGTACCCGGAGTATCAGGAACCTGGGAAGATCTTACCGATAATGTGAACTTGATGGCAATTAACCTTACCGATCAGGTGAGAAATATTGCCGAGGTAACTACGGCTGTGGCCAAAGGTGACCTGTCCAAGAAAATAACAGTTGATGTAAAAGGCGAGATCCAGCAGTTAAAGAGAACGATAAACACGATGGTTGACCAATTGGGTTCATTCGCCTCAGAGGTGACACGGGTAGCTCGTGAGGTGGGTACGGATGGTAAGCTTGGGGGGCAGGCTGATGTGCCCGGAGTATCAGGAACGTGGAAAGATTTGACGGATAATGTAAACCAGCTTGCAGGTAACCTCACCGTACAGCTACGTGATGTATCGAAAGTAGCGACGGCTATTGCTCATGGTGATTTATCTAAAAAGATCACCGTGGATGTGAAAGGTGAGATTCTTCAAATTAAAGAAACCATTAATACGATGGTTGACCAGCTCGGTTCATTTGCTTCGGAAGTTACAAGGGTAGCCCGGGAAGTGGGCACGGAAGGAAAGCTGGGTGGACAGGCTAAAGTATCAGGGGTATCGGGCACCTGGAAAGATCTTACCGACAACGTAAATATGATGGCTAATAATCTGACTGATCAGGTGAGGGGCATCGCTAAGATTGTGACGGCTGTTGCCAATGGCGACTTGAAAAAGAAACTATTGGTGGAAGCCAAAGGCGAGATCGCTTCACTTGCAGAAACGATCAATAACATGATCGATACATTAGCTATTTTTGCCAGCCAGGTTACATCGGTAGCTCGGGAAGTAGGTACAGAGGGTAAACTTGGGGGCCAGGCTGAGGTTCCCGGGGTATCAGGAACCTGGGAAGATTTGACCAATAATGTAAACCAGCTGGCTGATAACCTGACCACCCAGGTGCGTGCCATTGCTGATGTTGCCACGGCGGTTACTGATGGTGACCTCACCCGTTCTATCACCGTTCTGGCAAGTGGCGAGGTGGAGGAGTTAAAAAATAACATCAATGAGATGATCAGGAATCTCAGGGAAACCACCCTGAAAAATAAAGAACAAGATTGGTTGAAAACCAACCTTGCCAAATTCACACGAATGCTTCAGGGGCAGCGTGATCTGCTTGAAGTATCCCGGATTCTGTTATCAGAATTAGCTCTTGTTGTATCTGCCCAGCATGGTGTATTTTATGGACTGGAGCAACAGGAAGATAATCAGCCTATACTTAAGCTTTTATCAAGTTATGGTCATAAAGATTCCAGTTATCTGCCAAGAGAATTTGCAATAGGGGAAGGGTTAATTGGTCAATGTGCCATTGAAAAAGAAAGAATATTAATAAGCAGGGTACCTGAAGATTATATAAAGATTTCGTCTGGCCTTGGGGAAGCCCCCCCTGCAAACATTGTAGTTTTGCCTGTAGTATTTGAAGGGCAGGTGAAAGCCGTTATAGAACTGGCTTCATTCAATCACTTCAGTGAAACACACTTATCTTTCCTGGAGCAGTTAACCGAAAGTATCGGTATCGTATTTAATACCATAGAAGCATCCATGCGTACCGAAACGCTGTTAGCACAATCACAATCATTGGCTGGGGAGTTGCAAAACCAGCAGGAAGAGCTTCAACAAACAAATGAAGAGCTTGAAGAAAAAGCGCACCTTTTGGCAGAGCAGAAAACAGAGGTAGAGAATAAAAATAATGAGGTGGAGTATGCCAAAAAAGCTCTGGAAGAAAAGGCTGCCCAGTTGCAGCTTACCTCAAGGTATAAGTCAGAATTTCTCGCGAACATGTCACATGAACTGCGCACACCTCTTAACAGTTTGTTAATCCTATCGGAGCAGCTCAAAGATAATCCAAGCGAAAACCTAGACAGTAAGCAGGTAGAATTTGCCGAAACCATTCATGCTGCCGGTAGTGACTTGCTGAATCTGATTAACGATATACTTGATCTATCTAAAATCGAATCAGGTACGGTTACTGTGGATCTTAATGAAGTTCGATTTGATACGATTAAAGAACTACTGGAACGGATGTTTTTTTATATGGCCGATACTAAGAAAGGGCTTGATTTCAAAATTGATATTAAGAAAAACCTGCCGCAATCAATTCACAGTGATGCAAATCGTTTACTGCAGATTCTTAAGAACCTTATCTCCAACGCCTTTAAGTTTACCGAGTCAGGTAAAGTAGAGCTGAAAGTATATAAGGCCGAAAGCGGATGGGATAAAGAGATAGAAGCGTTAAATCAGGCTGAATCGGTCATCGCCTTTAGTGTTACAGATACAGGCATAGGAATTAATCCCGACAAACAGAAGATCATATTTGAGGCGTTTCAGCAGGCTGATGGAAGTACAAACCGACGTTATGGCGGTACAGGATTAGGATTGGCGATAAGCAGGGAGATTGCTCAATTGCTCAATGGCCAGTTGCAGCTTACGAAAAGCATACCTGGAGAAGGTAGTATCTTTACCGTTTATATACCCCAACTTTACAAAGCCATATCAAAAGTCACCAGCGGTGAAAAGGTTGATGAACCTAAAGAAAATATTATTGAAGAACCTGGTGAATTGAAATCTTCAATATTAACACATTTGGAGGTAGGCCCTTTTGAAGATGACCGTGATCATATCACTGAAGAAGACCCGGTGATTCTGATTATTGAAGAAGATCAGAAACGAGCGACTTCTATGTTGAAGGCAGTCAGATCCCTCAGTTATAAAGGGCTAGTGGCCGCATCGGGTAAATCAGGCTTGACCCTGGCTAGAGAGGTTTTGCCAAAAGCAATAATCATTAACAACAAACTGAAAGATATAAAAGGTTGGTCGATGCTTGATCGTATTAAACTGGATTCTAAAACACGTCAGATTCCAGTTTGTATGATTGCCAATAAAGAAGATGTACCATTTGCATTGAGGCAGGGAGCGTATTCTTGTATTTCTACACCTAATTCAAAGAAGCAACTGGATAAAACGCTTGAGGAGCTGGATAACTTTGTAAGCCGAAGAAACAGACATTTACTGCTGATTGAAGATAAGAAACAGCAAGAAAACAGTGTTTCAGAGCAATTAAGTGATGAAGATTGGGAAATTACAAAAGTCTCGGTAGAGAATATCATTTTGAATAAACTTACTAAAAAAATATATGACTGTGTCGTTATAGAACCAGGTGTTAAAGAAACAAGTGTATTTGAACTGCTCGAAAATATCGAGAGCTCAGGTGATACTGAAGTACCTATAATCTTATACACCAATGGCAAAATCAGTAAAAAAAATGAGTCATATTTGGTGACTTTGAAGGAAAAATTAGTACTGAAGACGGTAAATAACCCTCAAAGTCTACTTTATGAGACATGTCTTTTCATGCATAAACCGACTAACCAGCTTCCGGCCAATAAACAGAAGATGCTGAAAGATTTTAATAATGCCAGAGAAGTCCTTGCCGGCAAGAATGTACTGGTTGTTGATGATGATATTAGGAATATTTTTGCAATAACCAGCGTATTGGAACGGCAGAATATGAATGTAATAACAGCCGAGAATGGTAAAGAAGCTCTTTCCATACTTGAAAATCAACAAACCCTGGATGTAATACTTCTCGATATCATGATGCCTGAAATGGATGGTTATGAAACCTTGAGAATCATAAGAAAAAATCCTTTATATAAATCACTTCCCATTTTAACCCTTACCGCTAAAGCAATGAAAGAAGACAGGATTAATTGTTTTAAAGCCGGTGCGTCTGACTATATAACTAAACCAGTAAATACCTATCAATTGCTGTCACTACTAAGTGTGTGGCTACATGAATGATAACCAACACTTGATATAATGAAAAAATCTATAGCTGATTCTTACAACGAAGAAGTCGAAAAGCTATCCACTGAAGGAAGAGTGGCTGATCAGAATGATGGAAAAGTAAATATTCTTATTATTGATGATAATAAGATGAATCTATTCACAATGAATAGCATACTTGAAAATCCTGATCTCAATATAGTTTCATGTAATTCGGGGAAGGATGGATTAAGGCAACTGCTAAAGAAAGAGTTTGCTGTAATCCTGCTGGATATTAATATGCCTGTCATGGATGGATATGAAACGGCCAAGCTGATACGTCTTAGGGTCAAATCTGAATATACCCCTATAATCTTTATCACAGCTTATAACTATTCTGAAATGGATGTCGTAATGGGCTATACACATGGGGCCATAGACTATGTGATTAGTCCAATTCAGCCCGATATTCTGAGAGCGAAAGTACAGGCTTTCGTAGATATCTATAAAAAAAACCGGCAACTTGAGCGGCAGAAGAAAGAAATAGAAGTTATGCGCGACCAGCTTGAGGAAACGGTTGCAAAACGCACAGAGGCACTTGAGGCTGAAATTGCTGTTCGGAAATTAGCGGAACAAAAAATAAAGGATTCGCTCAATGAAAAGGAAGTTTTATTAGCTGAGATTCATCACAGGGTTAAGAATAATATGGCGATTGTCTCAGCCCTTCTTAGGCTGGAGATTAAAAACCAGAAAGAAGAAAAGCTCCAGAATATCCTAAAAAATTGCATGTCTCGTATTGATTCTATGGCTATGATACATGAGAAGCTTTATAAAGCTGAAAGTTTCTCACATCTGGAATTCAAGGATTATATTGAGGATCTGATAAATCATATTGCTTATTCCTATAAGAGTGGTATGAATAAAATAACAGTCGAAATTGATGTGGATGAAATACTGATTAATTTGAATCAAGCCATTCCATGTGCTCTCATTCTCAATGAATTGCTTAATAATGCTTATAAGCATGCATTCGTAGATAAAAAAAGAGGTAAAATTCTCATCAAAGTTGATGAGGAAAACAATCACATCAACTTTATGGTCAAAGATGATGGGATTGGTATGCCCACAGATTTCAAATTAGGAAAGAATGGTACTTTCGGGACCCAACTTGTTGATATCCTCGTAAGACAGCTACAGGCTGAAATGGTCATTCTCGATAAAAAAGATACCAAGGGTACGTGTGTGAAGATATCTTTCCCCAAACCCGAATTATCAGATGAGGAAGAAGTAAATGAGGAGGAAGGTGTTTAAAATGGTACTTAACAATTGGGTGTCTCATTGTAAAGTATGGTTTAACCGCCTGCTTCGAGATACTCAGGCTCACGGACCTCCCCATAAGTGCTAAAATAATTTTCAAGTCCTTCAACAATCTTTTTTGCAATCTTAAATTGAAATTCCTCATCGAGCAGATTCATTTCCTCTTCAGGGTGAGATAGAAACCCCATTTCTACTAATACATTGGGCATCTCTGTTAAAGCGTTAAGTGAAAAGTTGAAACTGCCAATTACACCGAATTCCCTGAAACCTAATTCCAGCATACTTGAATACATTGAGTTAGCCAGATGCTGAGAACCAATATGACGGTAGTATGTGCTGGTACCACGTACATTGTCAGGGTTGGTGGTTACACCAATTGAATTAGCGTGTATACTCACCAAAGCATGTGCCCCAGATGATTTTACCATATCAACACGCTGATGCATTGCGATGTTACTATCATCAGTTCGGGTCATCACGACCTCTGCCCCTCGTTCTTTAAGCAGAGTTTCAACTTTCTGAGAAACAGACAGGGTAATCTCTTTTTCAACTACTCCACTAGCACCAAGTGCCCCTCTGTTTGCCCCACCATGGCCAGGATCTATTACTATAGTTAACCCTTCCAATATTTTGTTGTAATCAATAATTGGAGGGCGGTTTACGCTTATGCGAAGGCTGGTTCCAATACTGTAGCCAATCTCATAACCCCAGTGGTTATCATAATTAAGCTCAATGGTTAAACGATATTGCTCGGCTTCAACCTGTTCCCAGGTTACGTTTTCAATTCCTTTGGCTGCCAGATGATGTGTAATCCAGTTTGTATTTGATTTGGCACCAAATATGTCAATTTCAATACGTGTGGGATTGTTTAGTTGACGACTAATGTAAGGTAAGCGCTGACCAAGTGATATGGTGATGATATCATTTGTGAGTCCTCCAGTGGCAGATATCGAACCGGCAAAAGCTGTTGGATATGGCGTTGAGTCTGGCAATAATTCACCAAAATGAGTTGGAAGCCATCCTGTCATAGAGTTAGATAACTTAACCCGGTATAGGTTTCCAATTTTACCTGTAACCTTTAGTCGTATACCTTCATCAATATACCCCAGTTTGGCGCCACCAAGCCGATCACTTCCATGCCCTGCATTCAGGTAGGGTCTGCTGCCCTTCGTCTCAACAACGCGAGGAAAATCTCGTGGTGTAATGCTGATTTTTGATGATGTAGAGACATTTTCCTTTACCCAGAAACTTTTTTGTAATTGAAACTCAACAGGGACATCCACAGCATAATCACCGGATTTTACACGGTATCTGCCCACGTATATTCCTTCCAGTCCATCTGCATCATCGGGTGGCAGCTCACGCATTTCAAGGTCGTTTATTACACCTTTCACACTAAAAGTTGCCTTATATCCAGGGCTTCCCTTAAAACGTACTTCCAGGATATCATCCTCATCCAACCATAAATCTTCGGCAGGTTCTATACCAGCTTTTTCAATTACAAGTGGATCACGGGGAGATGTTGAATCAGGCAATGCCCGGTTGAATTTTAGGTCTTGATGCAGTGAATCACCCTGGGAGGAAACTACGGTTATACGATATATATTTTCACCGATTTGCGGATAAATCATACCTACAAATACTCCATTAGGATATACTTTGACTTCCGTGCCATCAATAAAGGCACGTGAACCTGGTCTTGTGTTTGCAGCAACGCGCTGTCTGCTTCCAGAAACCGGGATAATCTCCGCGTCGGGAATTATGACATTTAAATATAAAGAATCATCTGCGAAACCCGAAGGCTTATCCTGATTTGGGGTTAACAGAAATGAAGTTAGTGAAAGAAGAAAAATCAGAGGTGAAATCAAGATGGTAGCTTGTTAAAATGTGTTAGGTCTAGGTTAGAAAATACTAATCCTGAAGGATAGAAAAAGAGATTTTATCAAGATTATACAAATTTCTCATGCGTTTATAATGCTGGTCGGAGGCTTAATGCTTATCAATCAGTGTATTTCGTCTCTATGGAATATTTTATGAATAGATTAAATAATATCAATTATGTACGTCATTACTGGTGCTACTGGAAAAACTGGAAGAATTATCTCAAACATACTTCTGAACCAGGGAAATAATATTAGAGTCATTGCAAGAAATGAAAAACGATTATGGGATTTTGAAGAACATGGTGCAGAAATAATGCCAGGTAATCTGTTAGACAAAGATTTTGTCGTAAGAGCTTTTAAAAGAGCGAAGATAGCATATATCATGATTCCTACAGACCCGGTATCCGGAGATATATATCAGTTACAAAAAACATTAGTTGATAACTATATCGAGGCAATTCTGCAAAGTGATATCACTCATGTAGTTACTCTGAGTTCTGTAGGTGCTCATCTACCTGATAGAGTAGGAATTGTTCAGGGTTTATATTATATGGAACAGCGTTTAAACCAGATAGAACAGCTTAATCTACTGCATGTTCGGGCTACTTATTTTATGGAGAACCTTTTTCGCACCATTGATATGGTGAAATCTGCAGGTAAAATAATGATGTCTTTCAACCCCAGGCTGAAATTCCCTATTACTGCCAAACGAGACGTAGCGAAGGTAATAGTACAGCATTTGCTGGACCTGGATTTTGATGGTAAATTTGTACGCTATGTTTTGGGTGAGCGTGATTTATCCTTCAATGAGGTAGCTGATGTATTAGGCAAAGCTATTGGAAACCGGGATTTGATCTATTCGCAAATAATGTATGAAAATGCACGTTCTGCCCTGGTTCGTTCAGGCATGAGTGAGAGTGTTGCAGATGCTCAGGTGGATTTTATTAGAGCTGTCAACGAAGGCCGGGTTTTTGAACGAGTCAAAAGGACCTCTGATAACACAACACCAATCTCCATTGAAGAGTTTTCTCGTCAGTATGCTTTAATTTATGAAAGCCGTGACCCCGTGATATTTTAACAGATAGCCAAAAGGTATCATATCCTCATAGTCAAATCCTGTCTTTCAAAGTTTATACTTGCCTTTGATATTCCGATCCATTTCCCTTTTCAGGTCTTTCTCAGCAATTGAAGCTCTTTTATCATATTGCTTTTTGCCGCGGCCTAGTCCAAGCTCTATTTTAGCTCTTCCCCGTGTAAAGTAGAGTTTAAGGGGAACCAGTGTAACCCCTTTTTGACTGATAGCTCTGTCAATTTTTCGTATTTCGTCTCGTTTGAGTAACAGTTTACGAATTCTTCGTGGCTCATGGTTATTATAAGATCCCTGATCAAATTCCTTAATGTAAAAATCCTTCAACCAGATTTCACCTTTTTGGATATAGGCAAATGTATCCGTAAAACTGGCATTCCCTAAACGAATGGATTTTACTTCAGTACCTTTTAATACGATACCGACTTCAAAAGAATCCTCGATAAAATAATCATGTCGAGCCTTTCGGTTCTGAATGCTTATAGGTTTTTTTTCTTTGGTACTTTTATCTTTTTTGCGTGCCAATTATGAAGCAACTCCTTCCGGTATATCACGGCCTAAACTACGATAAATAGATTCTATTTGAGCGGCCTCAGCCCTCGCTCTTGCATTATTAGGATCCAGCTCTAATACTCTGCGAAAATGTCTGAGGGCGGATGGCATGCGTTCCGTCATCGCCATATCCGATTCATGAGTAAGATACAGCGCATAATTTAAATGGGTAGCAATCAGCAGCTGATGAACCGTATTTTCATCCTGGTCTTCCTCGTGTAAAATTTCGAGTGCTTGTTCGTATTGGTCGTCCATATTTAGCTGTTGAACTTTATCAGTTAACGTTGCCGGTTCCTGATTTTGTTTCGTACAGCCTATAAAGACTAATAAAGTTAGAATGATTGGAAGAAATAAATTAGACATGGGTAAATAAATTACGAATTGAACGGAGAAGATAATACAGATTATTGTAAGTAAAAGGGATTAGCACTAATGCACAAAATAAAAATCACAATACTAAGCCATCCAAGTATTTTTCTACCTGGGCTAAGTTCTTGTTCACGCAAGACAGGTGGATGTTCTATACCTACGAGAAATAATACAAATAGTGACCAGAAAACCCAGGGCATAAACCGATCGGTACCACTAGTACCGAAGATGCCATAAATAAGTATGGCAGAAATGACCAGTGAGATAACGCTGGCGGTAATCGACCAGAATATGTTTCCGCGAAAAGCTTTTCGAAGCATCCAGAATAGTACAAAGGCCCATATCCCCCAGGAGATTGTTGCAAATGGATTGTCGTATTGAACAAGGATAGAATGTAACAAAGGTACCAGGCTAGCACCCGCCAAAGTTACGATAATTACAAAAAACACCCGTGCAAAAAGAAGGTGTTTTTTATACCCTATTAAAGAGTATAAAATATGGCCTCCATCAAGCTGGCCAACAGGCATAAGGTTAAGCGCGGTAAAAAACAGGCCCAGCCACCCAGCAAACAGGAAAGGATAATGATACATTTCCCACATTGGAGGAACATTGTCAAAAAAAGATGCCAGGAAATCGTATAGCAAGGTATTGCCCACTACTAACACATCTCCATTGCCATCTTCCGCAAGTGGCTGATCGGGAAAAGCCTGATTCTGATCAATATAGGATACCAGATTTTCATGACTGTCGAAATTTCGCATGTATTCACCCGGTTCAGGCAAAGTAAAAAAACCAATCAACAAAACCACCAGCGCAACCACAAAACCCGCTAAGGGGCCGGCTATACCTACATCAAATAGTTTTTTACTATCGTCAATCCGGTCTTTTATCCGTATTACAGCACCAAGTGTTCCAATTGGTGACAGAAACGGCAATGGGATGAAATACGGTAATGACGTCGAGATTTTGTGGTAGGCTGAGGCAAAATAATGTCCAAACTCATGTACCCCCAGAAAACCAAGCAAGAGCACTGCAAATAATACCCCTTCCCACAAAACGATATCCAGGTAGCTGTTAATATTGGCGGATTGGCCTACAAATAACGCTCCCATTCCGGATACGGAAATGAAGGTTAAAAGAAATAGGAACAGATGCTTTAGTTTGGTTTTACGATCAGGACGCTCTGGTTGTGGTAGTGGCTTGAGGTCTTGATAATTTAGTATCTCGTACTGATTTTCTTCTTTCAATGATCTTGTTTTTGCCGTGGGGGTTTAACCCTTTGGTTTTTAATAAGTTTTATTAGATTTAATACTAATTTTTTAATCCCGGGAAATTGGCATGGTCATACATCGCGCTCCGCCTCTACCCCGGCATAATTCTGCACCCTCAAATGTTATGGCTAATTTAACTCCATGCTCGTAAAGTTTATCATTGTACTCTTTAATGAAATCATACTGATTTAACACCTTATAACCATGTTTGCTCAATTCATTAAAGGTGTGAGAGTTTCTCCCATAACCTACGATAATTCCGGGTGCGAGTGCAAAAACGTTTGCGCCGTCAGTCCATTGTTCTCGATGTTGGTTGGTTAGTTCTTCACCGCCGCATTTTATGAAATTAAATTCATGATCAAAAATAGTCTCAAGAGCAAATCGAACATCTTTCATCGTTTTAGTGATTAACTCTCCTCCTTTCTTTGATAAGATAACTACATTATTTTTTCTGTCAATGATCGCGGGCGGGTAAACTATACATTCATAAGGTCCACAAAAGGTAAAGATTGTGTCAAGATGCATAGAGGAACGTTGTTTAGCAATATCAACAATCATGACATTTTTAATGCCGCGATCAAGCAAAGCATCGGCTACGAACATAATGCCGCTGAATGAAGTGCGTTCACTCATCCCAATCATTACTAAATCGTGAGATACCACAAGAATGTCACCCCCTTCGACGCTGTCTTCCAGCCCTATGTAAATTGAATTGTTTTTGACCGAAGAAAACATGGAATGAAACTTTACCAGAGTCTCAAGCAATAATGATTCACGCAGGCGCGCTTTTTTTGCAGTACGTGATATAATAATACCATTTGGAATGACGGCTGCCAGATCACGGGTGAACAACAGGTTCGGTGATGGGTTCAAAGTGAAACCAGATAAGGCACTGGTGGTACCAGTTATCACAAATTCCAATAAAGCTGGACCGTCAAGTTTTTCAAGTTCATCCTTTATAGTATGTAAATTAAGCTCTGGATGATGCTCAATAAGCTTATTAACCAGAAAAACCCTTGCCTGATCATCTTTCAAACAATTGGCGAGCAGATCAGTAATTTCTAGTACACCATCGCGGTGAGGCATGGCTGCTTTAAAGATCTCCAGCATTCCTAAATGCTCCTTGCGGGCATCAGCTTCATAAATTATATCATCAAATAAAAGCTCATCCTTAGTAGCAGGATTTACAAGAGAGACTTCTTTTCCCGGCGTATGAACAATTACTGCATTTAGCCTGTTCGTTTCAGAAGTTATATTTATATTCATGGTGAAACGGTAACTTTGTTTGATTGAAAGGAGATCTAAATCGAATGCAGGTTACATAAAAGGTAAGTAGAGAATTAAAATAAGCAATCTGGACATCATGAGCTTGGATAAGAAAAAGAGGGACGGCCTATCAGCATCACGCAGTGAAATTGAAGCTTTAGTTTATTTGTACGAAGACACAGATGTTTATGTACGTACCAAAGTGGAAGAACGTCTAAAAGAACTGGGTGAGCGAAGTGTGCCACTCCTTGATGAAGTACAGAGCAAATCTAAGGATGACGAACTTAAAGTGAGATTCCAGGATCTCATCCATTTGATCACTTTTGGAAGTCTTGAACAGGAGTTTGCCAATTACCTTGAAAAGGGCGTAGATACATTAAACGATTTGGAGAAAGGTATTTTTCTGTTATCCCGATTTGAAAACCCTACTTTGAGAACAGAGGTTTACAAAAGGAAAATTGACCGTATGGCATCGGAAATTGAGACAGATATTCAATTGACAGTGGATCCCGTTGAAAAAATGAATATACTAATCCATCATATCTACAAAAAGAAGAAATTCTCAGGGTCAATGGATGAATTTTCTAACCCCACCAATTTTTTTATGCATAAAGTTTTAGATCGTAAAAAAGGCATTCCGCTCAATTTGGCTTTGTTGGTATTATTTATGGCCCATAGGCTAAAACTTCCTTTTGAAGGAGTGAATATGCCTATGCATTTCCTGCTAAAATATGATGTATCAGGTAAAAAAATATATATTGACCCTTATAATAAAGGCAATGTGATCAGTGTAGATCAATGCCTGACTTTTCTAAAAAAAGGAGGGATAAAACCAACAGCCGAACATTTCAATTCGGCCAGTCATCACGAAATGCTTACTAGGTCAATTCGAAACCTGATTCATGGTTATGAAAAAAATAATGAAACAGATAAGGCCGTAAAACTGCAAAGACTTCTTGGATTGGTCGATACAATGGTAAATCAATGAGCATGGCGCCACTCAACATTAAATTTATAATAGTTTCGGTAAATACCCGAAATACTAATTAATTCTAGCAATTACATGCAAAATCGCTTTGGCGTCATTTTTGATATGGACGGGGTCTTGGTTCATAGTAATCCTACGCATAAAAAAGCCCTCAAAGCTTTTTTTGAAAAGCATGACAAAGAGATTACTGATGAGTTTCTGCATAATGAGGTATTCGGCAGGACTAACAAGGAATGGATTCCTGATGTATTTGGTGATCTGCCTGTGCATACCATAAATGAAATGGCTAATGAAAAGGAAAAAGTTTTTCGGGAAATCTTTAATCCTGTGGAAGCAATGGTCCCAGGATTGAAAATCTTTTTAAATATGCTTTTTGACAACGAAGTTAAATTAGCTGTTGCTACATCAGCACCGGTCGAAAATGCTGATTTTGTTCTTTCTGCCTTATCGATCAGAGATTATTTTGATGTCATATTAGATTCTTCACACGTGAAAGAAGGTAAACCTGAGCCTGAAATCTATTTAAAAGCTGCTGAGGCTATTGGATTCCCTGCAAAAAAATGTATTGTATTTGAAGACTCATTGTCAGGTGTAGAATCAGCCATTAGGGCTGGTGCTAAAGTTATTGGAGTCACAACAACTCATACACCTGAAGAGCTTTCTGATTGTGACAAAGTAATAGATAACTTTCATGAACTTAGTTATCAGGAATTAGCGTCACTTTTTTAATTTGCCAGGTTCTTATTCCTGGATTGTCCGGATAATTTTGCATGGATTCCCGGCAGCAAAAACATCGGCCGGAATATCTTTTGTGACGATGCTCCCTGCACCGATTACTGAACGATCTCCAATAGTAACTCCAGGGCAAATGACCGAATTACCACCCACCCAAACATCAGAGCCAATAGACACCGGTGAAGCCAACTCAAGACCCAATCGACGTTTGACAGCACTTAAAGGATGAGTTGCAGTATAAATATGAACGGCCGGACCAAAAAGACCATTATCACCTATTTTAATTTTCATTACATCCAGTAAAACACAGTTGAAATTGAAAAACACATTTAAACCAAGAGTAATATTAGAACCATAATCACAGAAGAAGGGAGGTTGGATCATAACATCCTCTTGTTCCCCGAAAAGATCGGACAGTATTCGTTTTCTCTCTATCTCCTGGTCTTCCCGGGAATCATTGAAAAGTCTGCACAATTCCCGGCACCGCAAACGTTCCGCAGACAATACAGCATCATAGGGATTATACAGTTCGCCGTCTAGCATCTTCTGTTTTTCGGTTTTCATACTCTTACATATTACTTAAGTTTAATGACAATCAGAATCCATAGGGCAAGCACTCTACCCTTCTTTATGCTTGCAACCCTGATAAAATCTTGGTTTAACGGAAATGTTATTACCTCTTTATTGGTTCATTAAACCTTATCAACATAGTGTTTTTTAGGAAATCATAATCTGGGCGGCTTATTGTCATTATGATCAAAATAAACTGATAAATATACGATTGAAGCAGTAAGTGAACAAAAAAAAATCTAAAAAACATACCGAGGGCAAGATATTCCATTCACTGGTTGTTGTTGCTATTCCTATTATTCTGGCTAATATCTTGCATACAGCCTATCAACTTATTGATACTTTTTGGCTTGGAAGATTGGGGGCTAATGCCGTGGCAGCGGTCAGCCTAAGTTTCCCCATCTTATTCCTGATCCTTTCTTTGGGGCTTGGACTTACCCTTGCCGGGACGGTCATTGTATCGCAATATAAAGGAGCGGAAGATCAGAGAGGAGTAGATTTTAGTTCTTCTCAAACTGTCATTGTCATTTTTTTCATCTCTATTTTTCTTGCAATGATAGGTTATCTCTCCGCAGAACCATTAATGCGGATTATTGGGGCAGATCAGGAAGTTCTGGCAGATTCAGTGGCATATTTTAAAGTATCCTCACTGGGCTTTGTTTTTTTATTCATCTTCTTTGTATTCCAATCCCTGATGAGGGGAATTGGTAATGTAATGCTTCCCTTGTATATCATTTTAGTTACTGTCTTTTTAAATCTGGTGCTGGACCCGTTATTTATCTATGGGTACGGTATTATACCGGGTTATGGGGTGAAAGGGGCTGCTATAGCTAGTGTGATAACTCAGGGTCTTTCAGCTTTTGCCGCTATGTATATACTTTGGAAGGGCAAAAGCGGTATAAAAATCAGATGGTCATACATGAACTTTAATCTGGCCTGGACTAAAAGGATGTTTGAAATGGGCATACCTGCTAGTCTTGAACAGTCTACCCGGGCAGCAGGCATGACGATGATGGTTATCATAGTAACCAGTTTTGGCAGTGAAGTTGTAGCAGCCTATGGCATTGGTGCGAGATTACTAAGTTTGGTAATCATTCCTACCCTGGGATTGTCTATTGCCACTACAGCCTTGGTAGGACAGAATATAGGCGCGAATAAAATTAAGAGAGCTGAAAAAATAGGAAATCTCAGTAGCAATATTGCATTTTGGGGCCTCAGTGGTGTTGGCGTCATATTATTTATATTTGCAGAACAGCTTACGGCGTTTTTTGTACCCGATGAACCCAGAGTGATTCAGGATGGAGCTTTTTTTATCAGGATTATGGCTCCCGCATTCGGATTTTTAGGTGTTCAGCAAATTTTAAATGGTGTTTTTAACGGTGCCGGGTTTACTTCAGCTTCTATGTTAATATCAATCCTAAGCCTGTGGATTATTCGTTTTCCTTTGGCATATATTTTAGCGTATAAAACAACATTAGGCTATGCAGGTATCTGGTGGGCATTCCCCATTTCAAACCTGATTGCAGCTACTGTTGCCTTTATCTATTATAAACTCGGTTACTGGAAAATCAGAGTGTTTAAATTTAGACGTAATTATTAATCACCTTCTGTGCAACCATAACATATCAGTATGGGTTGCTTTATTTTACCATTTCTACTTGAGTTACCTGTTCTGTAATATATTCCATCTCTTCATTACTAAGCTTAACTTCAATTGCTTTCGCATTTTGAAGAGCCTGATGTCCATTCCTGGCACCTACCAATGCAATAGTAATACCCGGCTGCTCCAAGGTCCATCTGATTACCAGTTGGGCAAATGTGGCATTTTTATCATCTGCTATTGGCTGTATTTTATCAAGCATAGCTCTGGTACGTTTCAGGTTTTCATCACTAAAAAAATAAATACCGGCTCTATGATCACCTTCTGCAAATTGATGACCAGGATTCATCTTTCCAGTGAGCAGTCCTCTTTCAAGTGGGCTATATGCCAGGATGGATTTTCGATTTTCACTACAATAAGGTATCACATCCCGTTCAATACGACGTTTAACCATACTATATGGAACTTGATTGGATAGGAGGTTAATATATTTATCAGCCTCGATCATTTGTTCAACATTATAATTACAAACACCTGCATGGCGAACTTTACCCTCTTTTATAAGTTGGGCTACTGCTTCCATACTCTCTTGTATTGGAGTTGTTATATCAGGCCAATGGATTTGATATAGGTCAATGTAATCTGTGCCGAGATTGCGCAGGCTGGTTTCACATTCCTCAATAATGCTTTCCTTACTGGCGTACTTATAAATATCAATTTCATTCCCCTGATTATCATTGCTTTTAAGGTAATGTGTGCCTTTAGGTATATTCCAACGCATACCAAATTTTGTACAAATCTGAACTTTATCCCTAGGCAAATCTTTGATAGCCTCTCCAACGATCTGCTCGCTGGCCCCCTGGCCGTATACAGGTGCAGTATCTATGGAAGTTACACCATGGTCGTAAGAAGTTTTTATAGCCTCAACAGCCTCCTTCTGATCGTTGCCGCCCCACATCCACCCCCCTGCAGCCCAGGCTCCAAATGTAATAGCGGATAATTTAAGATCTGATATTCCAATGTTCCTATACTCCATAATGTGATTGAATTTAATGAACGAGAATCTGTTGAAATTTAATCAATCCCTGACTTTTATACTTGCAATTGGAATGAAGGTAACAGAAAAAATAATATAAACATATACTAATATTAGAAATTCATACAAAACCTATGTTTTTAGATTAATCATATTATTTTAAATAGAGGATTGTAATTAAACCCTGAGAGACGATCTTATGATACAAATCCAAGTCACTACGGAAGAAGCCCTCATCGAACAGTATCTGATGGATGGGATGATCATTCTAACTATCATTCTGGGTGCATTGATTGTTGGGTCAATTATCCATGGATTACACGGAGCTGGAGCTTTTAATCCAAGAAATATCCGTAAAAAATCAATAGAATTAGTAGAGGTCTCTCAAGAGGCTGCTTTAACTAGTAAGCAATATACGATTGCTTACTATAAAAAATTAAAAATACGATTGCATGATAACTACATTAAGGTTCGAAAATATTTAAATAGCTAACCTCTGCTCTAATATTCCTGATTCTAGTGTGTTTTAGAATGTTTGATGATCATACACGTTAATGCCTTTTTAATTAGGTAGAAAGTATATAATGATAAAACTCCATAGGAAAAAAGACGATCCCAAGTCTGATATGCTGGAAGAAAAGCTGATTAATATGGTATTGGCCTATGAAACTGTAGATCATTCAGGCGACAACCACGAAAAAACTCCTTACATAGAGGAAAGTGGGCAGATTATAGAAGGAAACGAACAAGTTGATGAATGGCTTACTACCCTTGAAAGTGAACTCGACTGGCAACGTTCAATTAGTGGTGACGCCTGTTATTTTGATCCAAAAACAGGCAAAATCTGTTAATAGGTTTCAATGTTAATAGAAACTTCAGTTTAATTGGATTGCCTTTTTTTGTTTCTCTTTAAGATGTGTTCGGCTATATTTTGTGCGTCTTCAGAAACCCCATAAAGCAATCCTGATTTTTGTTTATGGAGCCAGTGCATTCCTACAAAATATAGACCCGGGTACGAAGTGACTCCTTTTTGTTGAATGGGGTAACCGTCCTGATCAAAAACATCAGCCATGACAAAACTATAGTCATATCGATAACCGGTAGCCCAAATTACAGAGGAAATTCCAGCTTCTTTTAATTGGAGATGATTTATTTGAGGAGGGATCCAAGTATCGAAAGCCAATTCTGAATCTTGAGCAGGTGGGGCAGGAATATCCAATTTTTCAATTAAGTGATCAATATTCTGGCAAAGCTGACCGGCAAATGAATCTGCTTTATCCAGGTTATGGTTAAGGTCATTTGCAAATTGGATGCTGCCATTCTGAATATTTTTAACTTTGCCGGTTAGCATCATGCCATCACGGCCAAAGCGCCTAATATTGATGGTTTTACCCCCGTTCTTCCCACTAATATGGGGATTGGGATTAAAGCGCTCTGAAGGAGATTCAAGCTGCTCAATGGTTCGTTCAAATATTCCAGCTAATTTGAGCCATTCCATGATATCCCGTCCTCTGTATCTTCTTGGAATTCGAACAGCACCACTAACAGAAAGATATATCTTCTTTCCTGCTTCATGCAATTCATCAGCAATTTGTGCGCCAGACTGACCGGATCCGACTACAAGAATGGAACCATCCGGTAACTGAGAGGGGTTGCGGTATTGATCAGAATGCAATTGTATAATTTCTGAAGGCAATCCCGATGAACATGCTGGAATATATGGCTGTTGAAAAGTACCGGTAGCTATAACCACATTTTGACAATGATAAGACCCGTCAGTAGTTTCAACGAAGAAAGACTCTTCAGGAGGATTGGGTTTGACAGAGGTAGCTGTTAACCCCAGACGTAAAGGAGGTTCAAAAATTTGAGCGAAGCTTTCAAGGTAATTTATGACGACATCTCTTTTCAGATATTCATTAGGATGGCCGGGTGATGGATAATCCGGTAAATTATTCATCACATTAGGCGTGACGAGGGTAAATGAATCCCAACGGTTATGCCATTTGGAGCCAATACGATATCGCTCTAGTATTACATGGTCATTTAACTGTTTTTTTAAAAAATAACTAATCGATAACCCTGCTTGTCCCGCCCCAATTACAACAGTATCACATTCAGAATATTCATTCCGATCTGTAGGTGTGTTTGTCATTTTACCTAACGTAAATTAATGATTGATAGTACCATACACGGGGAGATATGATTTCGAATTAACCTTGATACTTTTATAAATATAGCACAAATAATTTATTTGTTTAATAGAATAACTAACTAAAAAGAAAATTAGCGTGTTTGCTTGTTACGGTCTAGGACATGGCAAAACTTCATATAAAAGGTGTAAAAATTGCTTATGACAATTTTAAACTGGTATATTTGTGCTATGAGATATGACCTAATGGATAAGGTTTAAAAAAAATATATTGGTAAAATTATGCTATCCCTTAACATTTTGCCTCAATCCTTAATTACTTACTAAATAATTTAGTTAAATAAGGATCTAGAGTAACAAGAGGAATCAGTGAATGTTAAGTTCCCTGAAACTGATAAATTCTTAAAAAAACTAAATATTCATAAAATAAATTACTATCATCATCCTGATTGCGTAGTTAATGTTTAGAAAAACAAAGAAATATGAATGAAGCTTCAGCAAATATCAAACAAACTCATCAGCCAAATACCCCATCAGGTTCAAATGAGCCAGTAGGTATGAGTACCTGGGCAGGATTATTTGGAGGTATGGCCTTATTCGTATTAATGATCCTTTCCAGCGCGCCAGAAGGTTTAAGCCTGGAAGGCTGGCGAACTGCGGCTGTAGCATTGTTAATGGCGATATGGTGGTTCACTGAAGCCATTCCAATTTCAGCTACGGCACTAATTCCTCTTATTCTATTTCCCATACTAGGTATTGCCGACATTAGCGCCACAACCACTCCGTATGCAAATCCGATGATATTTCTATTTCTGGGTGGGTTTATTATTGCAATTGCTATGCAGGAATGGGGATTGCATAAACGGATCGCGCTAAACATTATTGATGTAATTGGGTCAAAGCCAAGAAGTATTATCATGGGATTTATGGTATCCACCGCTTTTATGAGCATGTGGGTCAGTAATACAGCCGCAACTTTGATGATGCTTCCAATCGCCCTGTCTGTGATAGAATTGACCAAAATGGATCGACATAGTCAAAGTGATATGGCCCAGTATAAAAACTTTGGTATTGCATTAATGTTGGCTGTAGCCTTTTCAAGCAGTGTTGGTGGTTTAGGCACAGTTATTGGGACACCTACAAATGCATTGATGATCGGTTTTGTAAATGAAAATTATGGCATTGAAATTTCATTTGCTAAATGGATGATGATCGGCTTGCCTATAGTAATATTAGGTATGCCTGTAATTTTCTATAGCCTGGTAAATATTACATTTCCTGTTACTATACAATCTTTACCGGGGGGAAAAGAATATATTAGGAAAGAACTAAAAGGATTGGGAAATATGTCCCGGCCTGAATATATGGTGGCTGTCATATTTGTCGTTGTTGCATTGCTTTGGATAGGCAGACCCATATTAGTGTCATATATACCTGGCTTATCAGATGCAGGTATTGCCATATTTGGAGCGGTATTATTATTCATGATTCCGGTAGATATCAGTAAAAGTATCTTTCTCTTAAATTGGAAAGCAGCAGAGAGACTACCCTGGGGGGTACTTATCCTTTTTGGAGGTGGATTGACTTTGGCGGGTGCCATACATAGAACGGGACTGGCCGAATGGATTGGAGGGTATTTTGTAGTAATGAGCAGTCTGCATATCATATTGGTTATTTTGGTAATTTCCTTTGTAATTATCATGTTCACTGAACTTGCTAGTAACTCAGCCACGGCTGCGGCATTCCTGCCCATTATGGGTTCAGTTGCGATCACCCTTGGGCAAGATCCTCTGTTATTGGCTGTGCCTGTAGCTATTGTTGCCAGTTGTGCTTTTATGTTACCTGTTGCTACACCTCCCAATGCTATTATATATGGAAGTGGTGTAATGACCATACCTGAAATGGCAAAAGCTGGCTTTGTGCTTAACCTGTTCTTTACCTTGCTTGTTACTATTCTTACATATTTTCTATTTACGGCAATACTGGGTATTGAAATTGGTATTGTACCCGAAGGACTGAATCCCTAAGATTTTATGCTAACTGATGCTAAATCTTAGGGTACTACAATGCTTTGTTGCAATAAGCCTATATACACCTTATGTAATCAAGTTTAAGGTCAGAACGGGGTTTTGAACAAATAATAATGCAGGTTATTCGTAAATTATCATGAGTGCCTGATAATATTATTTTAATTGCTAAAATGTCTGATACCCAAACGGCTGAATCGCTTGATATCCTTGAAGAGAGCAAAAAGCGACGAACCTTTGCCATTATTTCTCACCCCGATGCCGGGAAGACCACCCTTACTGAAAAACTCCTGCTATATGGCGGTGCACTTCACGAAGCGGGCTCTATAAAACAACGTAAGGCTGCAAGACACGCGGCATCAGACTGGATGGCCATAGAGCAGGAACGTGGCATCTCGGTAACGTCTTCTGTTTTACGCTTCGAGCAGGATGGTATCAAATATAATTTGCTGGATACCCCTGGGCACAAGGATTTCTCTGAAGATACTTTTCGCACACTCATTGCTGCCGATTGTGCTCTTATGGTGATTGATTCAGCTAAAGGGGTTGAAGAGCAAACAGAAAAGCTTTTTGAGGTTTGCCGTCTTAGAAAGATTCCCGTGATCACTTTCGTGAACAAATGTGATCGGCCCGGAATGGAACCGTTGGAAGTTCTTAGCAATATTGAAAGCAAATTTAATATTGATGCTGTTCCGGCTACCTGGCCTCTTGGATACGGAACTGATTTTCAAGGTGTTTATGATCTTATTGGAAAAGAACTTCATTTATATACCAAAACAAAGCACGGTGCCCAAAAAGCAGGTGCTGATATTCAATTACTTAAAGAGGGATTAAAGAAAAGCTCGCTTTCCGAGAATGCAAAGGTAGAATATGAAGAAGAAATTGCACTGATAGCTGATGAATTTGAGAACATGGATGCCAAAAAGTTCAGTGTTGGCGAAGCGACTCCTGTGTTTTTTGGTTCTGCATTAAGTAATTTTGGTCTGGATGTTTTCCTGGGTTATTTTAAAAACTTGGCCCCAAGCCCTCAGCCATATACAGAAGAACATGGCAAAAAAGTAGATTTAAATGAGGAATTTAGTGGGTTTATCTTCAAGATGCAGGCTAATATGAACCCCGAACATCGTGATTGCACAGCATTTGTGCGAATTGCTTCGGGAATTTTCAAACGGGGTATGGAAGTTCAGATGCATGGTAATAATAAAAAAATAAGAATGAGTACACCCCACAGCCTGATGGGGGATGAAAGAAATTTACTGGAAACCGCCTATCCGGGAGATATCGTCGCTCTGTTTAATCCGGGTAATTTTCGTATAGGCAGCACTCTCTATCAACGTAATAGTGTTAATTATGACGTAATACCGTTGTTTATGCCTGAACATTTTCGAAAGGCTAATTCCAATGATCCTTTTAAACGCAAGCAGTTACGGGAAGGACTTCAGCAACTTTCTGAAGAAGGAGTAGTCAATGTTTTTGAGGTGCCCGGAGGTGTAGGCAATGAACTTCTTTTGGGTACGGTAGGTGTGTTGCAGTTCGAGGTGGTGCAACATCGAATGATGGCTGAATATAAAGTGGACATTTCACTTTCGTCCACATCCTATATGGCTGCACGCTGGTTACCTGATAAACCCGAGATCATCAAGAAGTTGGAGAATAGTTATTCTACCCACGTCACTCATGACATTGATGGAAATCCTATCGTATTATTTGACAGCAATTATGCACTTGAACAGGCAATTGAAGGCGTTGGTGAAGATAACTTGTTAAAGTTTAAATTATAAAATTAATTGAAAAACATACGTTGACCCTAAATATCCTTTATGAACTTCCCATCAAATATTAATAAACTTGAAGTATTCCGTGAAGTACAGAACTGGCTAGAAAATCAAGAATTTATATTAACCAAAAGGGATGATACACGCCCGTGGGGAGGTTTTTTTTATATAGATGAAGGTCAGTCTAAAAAATTCATATCAATTTTTTTCCCCCATCTTAGTCTTGATGATTTTAGAGGCTTTGACAAACTGAGCCCTAAGATACTATTGGTTGCTCCTGAAAAGCGTCTTTCCTGGCAATACCACCATCGTCGATCTGAGATTTGGAAAGTAGTTTTAGGCAAAGCAGGGGTTGTCGTCAGTGATACCGAAGAAGAAACTCCATTACGTACTTTGGATGTTGGAACGGTGATTAATCTTAAGCAGGGTCAATGTCATCGACTTATCGGTCTGGATGAATGGGGAATAATTGCAGAAATATGGCAGCATACGGACTCCTCTAACCCATCAAATGAAGACGATATCGTGAGATTACAGGATGACTTTGGCCGTTAGATGATATCCTGCACTAATGTCTAGATAATGTTTGTAGTTCCTGCTCCATTCTGGAATTCAATATCCATACCTCTCTCATTGGTTTTCCATGCACCGGATGTAAAATCAGGCACTTCTACTGAATTAGAATGGTTGGCAACAGACCATTCACTAAGTGGTGAAATAGAACTCCAAAGAGCGGCGTCATAAACATCCATATCCAAAGCAAGCCCCGATCGTAAGCAATCTATTAAGCGCCAAGTCATTAAGGCATCAATGCCACCATGTCCACCTACTTCTTTTGACATTTCACCCATTCTTTTAAGGATCTCAGGTTTATGGGCTTCTGTTATATTCTGATATTCATCATCAGCCAACCAACCATCGTGGCTGGTTGCAAAACGTTCAGGCCGAGCTACGGCAATGCCTTTTGTGCCACTGATGAGGTCAAATCGTACGCCGGGCCGCGGTGAGGTTACATCATGTTGAAGCATGATGGTGCGTCCGTTATGAGTGCGAATGATGCTGGTATTCATATTGCCACGAAAGTTAGCGTCAATATATGGTTCAAAGAACGGATCAGTTTCAGCAAGTTCTCTTGCGGTTTCCCCCATTGTAAAATCTTTTGACGACATAGATACCAGGTAATCCATATTATCACCATAATTAATATCCATAACCTGGCAGATTGTGCCTAACCCATGGGTGGGATATAAATTTCCATTTCTGTCAATATTTTGTTTCAGCCTCCACATGGCTTCGTATTGATTTTTATTGAATAAATGAGTTTTTAGAAGGTCATGAATATAGGCACCTTCGCCATGTATGATATCTCCAAAAAACCCCTGCCTTGCCATATTCAGAACAGTTAACTGGAAATCACCATAACAAGGGTTGGCCAGCATCATACAATGCTGACGTGTTCGTTCAGAAGTTTCAACCAGTTGCCAGCATTCTTCAATAGTAACAGCGGCAGGCACCTCAACTCCGGCATGTTTGCCATTTTCCATGGCGTATACAGCCTGTGGAGTATGTAAATGCCAAGGGGTGTTAATAATGATTAAGTCCAGGTCATCACGTTCACATAATTTTTTCCATTCATTTTCATTACCTGAATAGGAAGCCGGATTGTCAGATGAAGATCCCTTAATCCATTCCACGGCTGAGTCTACCTTTTCAGGAATTAAATCACATAACGCTTTGATTTCGACACCCTCTATGCGTGTAAATCTCTTCATAGTGCCTGTTCCCCGGCTTCCTAATCCAATAATTCCTAGACGAACCGTCTCTAATGCAGGAGCGGCATATCCATGCATATTGAACTTCTGATTATGTTTGACCGGGAAAGGATTGTAATCGGCATCACTAGCGCATCCTGAAATTAAACCTGTACCCATACCGGCAAGGCCGGATATTTTTAAAAATTCTCTGCGATCATATTTACTCATAAGTCTTTCCTGATTTCGTATACGTACTAAATGATTAGCCTTTATACTGTGCAAAGATTTTCAAGGCGTTCTTGTTATAGATCTTTTCCAGAACCTCATCAGGAAGAAAAACGCCATATATTTTCCAGCGTCCCTGACGGTGGTGGCTTGGATCTGCCGTAATGTACTCATCATCAGTTTCCAGAAAGCGGTAATAAACCTGATAAGCTTCAACATTAGGACGTGTATCTGTACCAAACAGGATGCGATCCTGATGCTGAATCATAAATCGCCGACATGTATAAGGCTGGCGACCCAGTTCGCTTATGCGGGCATTAATATCAACATACATATTCGGGTATTGCTTAAGCCACATAGAAACTCTGCCAAGTTCTTCTGGCAGGTTGGCCATATGAGTCGCAATAAAGGTTGTTCCGGGGTGTTTTTCAATTACCCTGTTTCGTTGATCAAGTATTTCTTCTTTATCTGGAAATTCATCCCCATGAAATGCCCAGTGAGGACGCTCGCCCAACTCATCATATCTTTCATTGAAACGATCAACCGGTGTAAAGAAAGCTTTAGGGTCTGAAACATGCATTAATACCGGGATTCCTAATTCTCCACATTTAGCCCAAATCGGATCGATCCTGGGATCATCAACGGGCACAATATTTCCAGTACTATCCTTATTTGTTAAACCTAGGGATTTATAGATCTTCATCCCCCGACATCCAAGCTGGACAGCATCTTCAAGTTTATTAGCTTCATTTTCCCCAAAGTTTGGTTCATCAATTTTGCTGAAATCTGGTGTAAAAAATACAATCAACCTCTCACTGGAAACACGTTGTGTAGCTTGGAGATGTTCTTTATAAAAATCATCAGCAGAACGCCCATTGAGACTCACGGTTTTCCAGACGCCTGCTTCATCCATAGTTTCGAGGTATTCTTCCATTTTAGAAAGATCACTCAAGTGATTATGAATATCAATTACAGGGTATTTTGGTTTTTTAACGATAGTTTGCTTCACGACCATTTGACTTACCGGCTCCCAGTCAAGTAGCCTAAGGTCTCCATTGGCTTCCGCTACAGCCAGGTTATCAACTTCTTTAGCTTTTGCTTTATTGAAACCCAGAAAGCCCAGGCCGGTTAATCCGTATCCGGCCATGCCGGTCATCTTTAGAAAATCTCTTCTGTTTTTTTTCATCTGTATAGAGTTCTTAATGTTTTTATTTGTTTAATTAAACGAGTTTAGTTGTACCACCAGCCTGTAGAGAGACATCCATTCCAGGTTTATTGGTTTCCCATGCTCCAACGGTAAAATCAGGTGCCACAACGGATTTAGATTTATTAGCAACAGACCATTCACTTAAGGGTGTGATTGAACTAGAAAGAGCAGCGTCATATACATCCATCTCTACAGGTAAACCATTCCTTAGGCAATCAATCAGTCGCCAATCTGTTGCATTTACTCTCGCATAAGAATGTCCGGCACGTTCTGTAGAAGATTGCTCAAGAAGTTGACGGAATATTTTGGTGATTTCAGGTGTATATTCTTCAACCAATCGATCAAACTCTTCATCGGAGACCCATCCATCGTGGTTGTAAGCAAATTGTCGGGAAGAGTATATCCCTTTGGTCCCGCTAATAAGGGGTAGTGATGGTCTCGGACGAGGGGAGCTGACGTCATGCTGCAATACTATACTACGTCCTTTGTGAGTCTTTATAATACTAGTATTCATATTACCCCGATAATCCCTTCCAACATAAGGATTCCAATACTCATCCTCTTCGGCCAATTTCTTAGCGGTCTCTCCCATAATAAAATCATTACTGGACACTGAGACCAATGACTCCATTTTGTCACCACAATTAAGATCCATCATTTGTAAAATAGGGACAAAGCCATGTTGAGGATAGAGGTTGCCATGACGGTCTATATTTTCATTCAACCGCCACATATTATGGTATTTAGTTTTGGTGAAGTTATAATTTCTTAATAGGTCATGGATATAAGCCCCTTCAGCATGAATGAGCTCACCAAAAAACCCTTGTCTAGCCATGTTTAACAAAACCGCCTGGATACCGCTATGACAAGAACTAGACATTTGAACACAATGACGGCGTGTTCGTTCAGAGGTTTCAACCAATTGCCAGCACTCTTCAATTGTTCCGGCAGCCGGTAATTCTGTATAGGCATGTTTGCCATTTTCCATAGCATAGACAGCCATTGGTGTATGCAGATGCCATGGTGTTGCTATAGCGATTAGATCAATGTCATCCCTTTCACAGACCTTTTTCCATTCATCTTTACCACCAGAGTAGGCATCAGGAATATGTGTAGCAGAGATTGATTCAATGGCAGATTGAACCCGGTCTTCTTCCAAATCACAAATTGCTTTAATTTCTACACCATCAATACTAGCCAGGCGACGAACTGAACCTGAACCACGGTTGCCTACACCAAACATGCCAACCCTCACAGTATTCAATGCAGGAGCGGCATGCCCATGCATATTATAGCTTTGACGGTGAGTGGTAGGAAATGGATTATTCGGACCTGAATTGCCCTTTCCGCCCACAAACATTCCAGCGGCAGCAATACTTGAACTTTTAATGAAATCTCTTCGATTATTCTTCATGCTTATAAAAGCTTTGTTTTAGTGGGGATTTAATTAGAAGGGGTAAGACTATTGTAATAGCATACTTGTAATGGGTCATTTAAGGTAAAAACTTTCAATTTAACCTTTATTCAACAATCTGATCTTTCAATTAATTGCTAACTATTATAGATTTTTTCACTTAATGATATAGTACATTTTTCAACCTTTATATGCAATACAATTTGTAAAACATGAACTTCATTGAGTTTAAGTGTCTTAAAGAAATCACCTTATATATATTTAAAAAAAAAGCCTGTATAAACTACCATAGTTTGTAAATCATGGTACGAACAGAAATTAAATGAGGGGTCTAAAATCGCAAAATACTTAACTAGACTACTTGAAAATATGGGTAGTAATGTAGTCTGTCAGATGATGATTTTTGCTCAAGATTGACCCCTTTTTTTTAGGACCTCGTCCTAGGCAAGTCCTACTAAAGCCCTATACAAATCCCGCGGGCATGGGACATGTATAAAGCCAGTGTAGAGGCTGATCAATAAAGTTTATCACCCTGATATGAAGAGCTGAATAGACATGTTAAATTTTTGAAAGAACACATTCAGAACTGGGCTCACATAATCAACCAAGCAACCAGGTAACTTCCATCATCAAGATGTGTCTGATCTTTATGAGTGTGATTATATTATCACCGCTTGACAATATTTTACAGTTATTTTTTTTGCCGGACTAAGATAATTATAAAATTGCTCTTGTACTTTTGTTTAGTTATGATATCAAAAATCAAATTTACTGATTCAGGTATTTGAAAATGGCTAAGCATGGGTAATACTATTCACGAAAAAGATCCTAAAACAGAAACTATGTCTGAGGGAACCACTAGTTATAGTTACAGGCAAAAGTTTGGCTTGGTTTTAGGTCCTGTATTATTTGTATTTATTTATATTGTGCCGGCACCAAGTGGCCTGTCTCCGGAAGGTTGGTTGACCACGGGGATTGCCATATTAATGGCAACATGGTGGATCACTGAAGCTCTTCCAATTTTTGTAACTGCTTTATTGCCATTAGTCTTATTACCACATCTGGATATCATGTCGATTAATGATGCTGCCCCGCCTTATGCAAACCCACTTATTTTTTTATTTATGGGTGGGTTTATAATTGCCATAGCTATGCAAAGTTGGAATCTACATCGGCGAATTGCTCTTAATTTGGTGAATTTAATAGGAAGTCAACCAACAAAAATTATTCTAGGTTTTATGATCACATGCGCTTTTCTAAGCATGTGGGTCAGTAATACAGCTACATCTCTGATGATGCTTCCTATAGCGATGTCGATAATACAGCTCTCAGGGGACCAAGTTGATCATACTGATGAGCAAAAAGCATTTGGTGCGGCATTGGTTATTAGCATTGCTTATGCGTGCAATATA
This sequence comes from Balneolales bacterium, assembly GCA_040905745.1. Taxonomy (GTDB): domain Bacteria; phylum Bacteroidota; class Rhodothermia; order Balneolales; family Natronogracilivirgulaceae; genus JBBDMU01. The sequence goes on along the minus strand of JBBDQY010000001.1, from coordinate 127,014 downwards.
GGTGGTTTAGGAACCATAATTGGAACACCACCCAACGCATTGCTGGTTGCGTTTCTTGCTGAAACCTATAATATAGAAATTGGTTTTAATCAATGGATGGCATTCGGAGTACCGTTGGTTATCATTTCTATACCAATTGCATTTCTTGTACTTACGAAAATAACCTTTCCAGTCCATATAAAGGAGTTACCCGGTGGGCAGGAGATTATTGACGGAGAGCTTAAAAAAATAGGATCAATAACGATACCGGAAAAACGAGTGGCTGTTATTTTTTCATTAACAGCTGCAGCCTGGATATTAAGACCATTAATTTCAGAGATCATATCCGGAGTTTCTGACACCAGTATTGCCATGACTGCTGCAATTATGCTTTTTATTATACCATCCGGTAAAGTGAAAGGTGAATTCCTACTTGATTGGGGAAAAATGTCCGATTTGCCCTGGGGTATCCTGATTCTGTTTGGTGGTGGATTAAGCCTGGCTAATGCTATAATGGAAACAGGGTTAGCTGAATGGATTGGCAGATCTGTCGAAGTGCTACATGTTTTGCCTATAGTTCTTTTGTTGCTGATTATAATAAGTATGTTGATATTTCTTACAGAAATTACAAGCAATACTGCTTCAGCGGCAGCTTTTCTGCCTATTCTTGCATCGGTTGCAGTTGGAATAGGATATAATCCGGTTCTGTTTGTTCTTCCTGCCGTATTAGCAATAAGTTGCGCTTTCATGCTCCCGGTCGCAACACCTCCCAACGCTATCGTTTATGGAAGTGGATTTTTTACTGTACCTGAAATGGCCCGTTCTGGATTTATCTTAAATATGGCTATGATTGTAGTTTTACTGGGATATAGTTTATTGGTAATAATTCCCCAATTAGGGTTAGAACATTAAATTGTGATAAATACTATTTCACCTAAAAATTGTTTGCTAATTTTCTTTACAGAAATATAGTTCTGTGTAGTAGTGTGATGCACTTATCGCTCTTTTTCATATTCTTTCATATGCTAATCTTATGCACGAATTTCATTGTTTTTCTATGCTAGAATCTTTATTTTAAAAAAAGTAAAGGCAGAATTTATACTGCTCATATAAAATGAAATGCAAAATGGTAATGGTGAAAAATTGATAAATAAAAACTCTTCTCCAGAACTTGTCGTAGTTGGGGAACTAAATATAGATTTGATTCTGGATAAGGTTAATCAATTGCCTGAAATTGGGAAAGAGCGTATAGCACAGTCCATGACACTTACCCTTGGAAGTTCATCGGCGATATTAGCATCAAATGCCTCAATGCTTGGATTGCATGTTGGTTTTGTTGGGAGGGTTGGAGTAGACCCTTTCGGAAGTTATGCCGTGAATAGTCTGCAAAAAAGTGGTGTAGACACTGGTCAAATTATTGATACTGTGGGAGTAGCAACCGGAGTGACAGCCATATATACGTACCATAATGATCGTGGAATGGTTACGTATCCGGGAGCTATGGAACACCTTGTATTGGAGGATATTCCCTGGCAATATCTAAAGCAGGCTAAACATTTGCATCTCTCTTCATATTATCTTCAAACTGGGATAAAGCCATCATGTAAAGAACTTTTTAAAAAAGCTAAGGAATTTGGCCTAACCACATCACTAGATACAAACTGGGATCCCGAAGAGAAATGGGGGAAAGATGTATATGAAGTTTTGTCTTATGTTGATGTGTTCTTACCAAACGATAAAGAGGCTTTATTCATCAGTGGTGAAAATGACCTTGAATTAGCAATGGAGTCACTTTCAGACTATGCCGGAACCGTTATCGTTACTTGCGGAGCAGAAGGTATACGTGCTCAACAAGGTTCGATGAAGTATAGTATACCTGGTCTTCCAGTTGACCCAATTGATGCTGTAGGAGCTGGAGACAGCTTTAATGCCGGGTTCCTTAATATGTACATAAAAGGGAAACCACTTATCGAATGTCTGAATTATGGGATTTTGGCAAGTGCATATTCAACTTTAGGTTCTGGCGGAACCTCTGCTTTTATGGACATTGAAAAATTCTCCAGTTTCAAAAATAAGATGAATAAATACCTGAAAAATAATATTAGTTAAGCTGAGCTTAACTAATATTATTTATTTAATTAATTTTTTTAGATTTAGTTTATGATACCGACTTCCTCACTTGATACATATCTCCGTCAGGAGTATGCGGAAAAAACCCAGTTATCGAAATTGTTATTTCCCGGCAAAGAAGATGGTGAATGGCATACCCCCATTGAAATTGCTCAGCAACCTTATTTATGGCGGAAGACCGCTGCCATGATGGCAGGTCATGCACAAAAACTTAAGAAGTTTTTTGAGAAAGCCGGGCTTTTTTCAGAAAACAAACCCAATTTAATTTTAACAGGAGCAGGTACTTCTGATTATGTTGGGCTTTCATTAGTCGATTTATTAAGAATAACCCTTAAAACAAATTGTAACAATTGGCCAACTACCCGAATTACTTCTAACCCTGAGGCTTATTTTACTGAGGATAGTAATCATATAATGATTCATTTTGCCCGGTCTGGGAACAGCCCTGAAAGTATTGCTGTGTTAAAAATGGCTTTGAAGCATTTTCCTAATGTTACCCATCACATTGTGATCACGTGCAATAAAGATGGTGAATTGGCAGCCATGGCAAATAAGTATGGAGATAAAGTTTTTTCCATTGTACTGGACGAGACTACTAATGACAAAGGCCTTGCCATGACCAGCTCATTTAGTAATATGGTTATAGCCGGCCAGGCTTTAGCTCATCTGGATGATATGGATAATTTTCAGGATATGATCGAACGAATCTCTAAGGCTGGAGAATATCTACTCAAAAATTATTCCAATTTAATACATGATCTGGCATCTCCGACTTTGACCCGTGCATTTTATCTCGGGAATAATGAACTCTTTGGGGCTGCTGCTGAATCAGCCCTAAAGGTACAGGAGCTTACTGTTGGACAGGTTATTGCTAAGGGAGAAGATACGATGGCCTTCCGGCATGGCCCTATTTCCGCTGTGGGACCCAACACGATGGTCTGTTTCTTTTTATCTGCTGATAATTTTACCCTGCGTTATGAAAAGGATGTTCTTTTTCAATTCCGAAAACAGTTTCATGAACTAGGTACCAAAACCGTAGTAGTTAGTGCACATAGTCCTAGTCAAGATGGTCAGAATGGCGAGGGAGAGGATTCTGTAAAGTATATTACCTATGATCCAAATGGAATATTCAATATCCCCAAAATGTATCAAGTTAACGTTCAGGTTCTTTTTGGTCAATTATTTGGTTTATTTTCTGCTTACAGAAGAGGCATCAATGTAGATGACCCCGCTTCAGGCCTAAATGAATTATATAGCCGTACGGTAAAAGGGGTCAGGCTCTACGACCGTGTTGAATGGTAGAAACTCCTAGGGTTGTAATATCCTGATTAAATCATAATCTTATTTTTCACCGTAAATTCTATTTTTTTAAAGTCTCCAGTATCTAATAGTACCTATCATGCAAAAACCTATTATTAAGCAGTTAATTCATCAGTTAATTATCCAAAATGAATATAAAAAGACGTTGCTGGCTGTTTGTCCTAATTCTGAATCTGTTACACGGGCTGCACTATTAGCTGCAAAGGAAGCTAATGCACCTATTCTGTTTGCAGCTACCTTAAATCAGGTTGATATTGATGGTGGTTATACGGGATGGACTCCACAAGGGCTCAATGACTTTCTTCAAAAAGAAGCAGATCGCATTGGATTAACTTCACTCATCCTTCCTTGTCTTGATCATGGTGGCCCCTGGCTTAAAGACAAGCATTCTACGCTTAACCTTAGTTATGAAGAAACTATGGATGCTGTCAAGAAATCATTGGAGGCTTGTATAGATGCTGATTACGCCTTGCTGCACATTGATCCAACAGTTGATAAAACATTAGGGAATGCAGACCCCATCCCCATTGACCTGGTTGTAGACCGAACTCTGGAAATGATTGAGCATGCAGAAAATTATAGAAAAGGGAAAAACTTACCTCCCATCAGCTATGAAGTTGGAACTGAAGAAGTACACGGTGGGCTGGCAAACATGGATAGTTTCAGGGATTTTCTTACCGGTCTCAATGAAGGATTAAAAGCTCGAAACCTGGAAGACGCCTGGCCATGTTTTGTTGTTGGAAAAGTAGGTACCGATTTACACACAACGCTGTTTGATCCCGAGGTTGCTAAACAACTTACAGAGCAAGTGAGACCTTATGGTGCATTAATCAAAGGGCATTATTCTGACTATGTGGACAATCCTGAAGATTATCCGTTAAGCGGAATGGGTGGGGCTAATGTTGGTCCGGAGTATACGGAAGAAGAGTTTATTGCTTTAATGAAGCTTGTTGAACTCGAGCAAAAAGTAGGTAAGGATTCAGGGCTTGAGAAAGCATTAAAAGAAGCCGTAATCGGAAGCAACCGATGGCAAAAATGGTTATCTGCTGATGAAACCGGCAAAGACTTTGATCATCTTAACCAGGAACGGCAATTATGGCTAATGAGGACATGCAGCCGCTATATTTGGACTTCAGACGGTGTTATTGATGCCCGAAAAAGATTGTATAAAAATCTAGAAGGATATAGAGATGCTGACGCTTTTGTACTCTACAGTATCAAGCATTCAATTATGAAATACTATCACAGCTTTAATTTAATCAACTTTACATCTTTACATATTACTTCCAGTCTTTCTGGCAAATAAAGTTAATCAGAAGAATAAAAGTACTACAAATTTTGAGAAACGGAGGGCCTTCCGATTTTTCAATGAATGAATTAATAAAAAAAGGGAGAACAAGTCTCCCTTTTTTATTAATTCAAAATACGATTAGAATAGTGTATATGCTAGATGATGTTTCTCTCTTTGGCTTCTTCCAGTATGGCTTCCGTAGCAGAAGCACCTATTCGTGATACACCCAGTTCACGTACGCGTAGCAAATCATCCAAAGTACGTATACCACCTGCAGCTTTTATATGTACAGATGGTTCTAAATGCTTTTTCATAAGACTAAGATGATGCATAGTTGCCCCATTATAAGAATACATGCCATTTTCTTGCTTTACAAAGCCATATCCCGAGGATGTTTTGGCAAATGCAACCTGATGCTCAGAACATATTTCACATAATCTGATGATATGAGCGTCTTCAAGATAATCATTTTCAAATATCACTTTAAGAATAGCTCCATTATCTGTAACAGCATCATTGATAGCCTTAATCTCCTCGGATATATAGTTCCAATCTCCACTTAACACCTTTCCGATATTTGTAACCATATCAATTTCACTCCCTCCTGCTAATACTGCGGCTTTAGCTTCAGCTATTTTAATGGGAGTTGTACTGTTACCATGGGGAAAAGCGATAACTGGGCAAATAGCCACATCCGAATCCTGCACTATTTTTTTTGCAAGAGGTATATGATAAGGTTTAATGCAAACGGTAGCCACATGATATTTCATTGCAAGTTGACATCCGGCAATGACCATCTCATCGGTCATTGCCGGGTGCAATAATGAATGATCAATCATTATTGGAAGAGAAAGGATTGAAATCTCTTTTTTCATGAATTTAAAATTTAATGTCAATCTGCATAGATGATTTTTATTTAATAAGCATCATTTGACGAGTTTGAACAAAGTTTTTGGTTTGAATTTGATAAAGATATATACCCGAAGAAAGTGATGAAGCATTAAAATATGCTTCATGATATCCCGGAGCCATGTTTTCGTCTATCAAAGTTGTCACTTCTCGTCCCAGCAGATCGAATACTATAAGTTTAACCATACTATATTCGGGAAGTTGGAACTGAATTGCCGTGCTTGGATTAAAAGGATTTGGATAATTCTGGTGTAGTTGATATTTCTGAGGATGTAAATCATCAGCTACACTTGTAACCAAATTATGACCACGGATTTCAATATAATCAATATCCATCCAGCCCCAGCTATCGATAATTGAAATAGTGTTCGAGCCACTTTGGAGTTCAATACCCATATCATATATTAACCATTGATTAGCAGTACCTTCAAATTGGACATCTTCAATCAGCTCATTATTGATTAAGATGTGTTGAGCCTTGTTACCATGCCTTAACTGGTAACCAATGCGTAATCCATAATTACCGGCATTATTTATAATTATATTTTCAAATGTAAGTGTATTTTCCCCATCACCATTGCCTTCAATAGCAATATAGCTGCCACCGCTGGTGGAACTATGATTACTGATTTCAGTATCACCGGTTAATATTGCTTCTTCCGCTTCAAAGCGAATGCTTTCAGCTTCAGGGCCAATAATAATATTCCTGCTAGCTGAGGTAATACTAAAATCATCATCAGTAACAATAGCTGAAAGTAAATATGACCCAATTTCTAACTCATCCCAGGTAAAGCGGTAGGGAGCATCATCCATGCTATGGATTAGTTGGTCATCCAAATAGAAATCAACTTGATTAATATCTTTGCTACCTTTTATTACGTCGGCTTCTATTAAGATAGAATTTTCAACTTCTAAAAAAGCATTAAGTATAGGGGACTTTATATTCACCTGGGGAGGCTGTATATCGGAGATCACACCTAATACCTTAAATTCCCACAAAGAATACCCCCATTGGGTGCCTCTATTTAAGCCTCTCATGCGAATGAAACGTGCAGGCTCGGGGGTATCGAAAAGGATAGTTTCGGTGTTACCCGTGCCATTTCGCTCTTCGTGTATGGTATCCCAGGAAATGCCATCGATGGAGGCATCTATATTATAATTTCCACCAAACGCAGCCTCCCAAACCAAAACAACTTCATGTACATCGTAAGAAGCTTGCAGGTCAATATAAATCCATTCGTCATCCTCTGATCGGCTGGCCCATCGTGTGTTTGGATCCCCATCATTTACATTAATGGCGGGGTAATTTGAAGATGAAGCATATACAGGTTTATTAATTGCCCTGTTTACTTGTTGAGGGTCAAGCACGGTTATTGTTATTTCACGCTCTTCACTATTATTATCTGAATCAATGGCTATCAAAGTATAGGTGGTAGTTACTGATGGGCTTACATCCAGAGAATCTAATTCGTCTACAGGTTCACCATTAAGCGTTAATGTTTCAGCTCCGCGAACATTCCAGGTAAGAGTTACAGTATCACCATCTTCAATACCTTCTTTAGATGCAAAAAAACCTCCTAGCCGCAGGCCAGGATACTCAAGAAGAATTTCACTTGGATATGCATTTTTTAAATCATTCATACTTACAAGCGCACGAGGCCAGGACAGTCCATATCTCGTGTTTGAACTATTTCGATTAGCCCATTGCCAGACAAAAGCTCCGGCATAGCCTCGTTGAAAGAGTGTTTGGTAAATATCCTGGTATGAAACCCCGAAAGCATCCTCCATAAAAAATTCAGCAACAACAACAGGTTTATCTAAGCCCCAATGACCTACGTCATTGTGATAGGGGGAAAGATCAACTCCAAAATGCTGAGGATAATAATGAACGGTGTAAAAATCCAAAATGCCATTTTCTTCCCCTCCTTGACCAATGAGTTCCTCATCACTATAGTAGTTTTTAGCATTCGTCCCAGTTACATTATCACTTAATGCCAGAAAGCTCCAGGCGCCATTAGTTACCAATGCATTTGGATCCGTATTTTTTATGGCCGCCGCCGCTTTGTTTATAAAGCGCTGGATGTCTGTCATCGGTACATGAGGTCTTTGGCCACTCCATCCAAATTCTTCACTCATACCTTCTGCTTCATTGAAGATTTCCCAGGAGCCTATAGCTGGATGACCTTTTAAAGAATCGACCATTGGGATGAGGCTATTTTGTAGATATAATTCGGTTTTAGCCGGATCAGCTAAAATGCCCCGGGCACGTTGAGGCAAATGTGGTTGAGATTGATTGCTCGATAACATATCAAAACTCCAGAGACACAACATCAAGCTGACATCATAAAAATGTGCGATATCCAATATAGCTTTAAGATCTTCTATAGCTCCATCCCCAGGGCCTATAACATCCATTCCGTCCCATTCCGGTGTACTGGATCCATTCGTATGTAGCCATAGCCTCATGGTGTTTCCGCCATTTTCGTTAAGTTCTTTAAACATGGAATCAAAAGAACTTAACGAGGTATTACCCGGACCAATATCCCGGGCAAAATTTACCCAAGCCACATTTGCTCCATTAAGGAATAAGTTTTTATCGGCAACTTTGATTCGATTTGCTTGTGAAAAAGTGATACCCGGTAAAAGGTAGATCAAGGTAAATAGAAAAAATGCTCTGCTAAGATATTTCATAGTAATACCTAATTTGATTTAGAAGTAAGAAGTGATTTAGCCACCCAAAAGCTGAATTAAACAGGAGGCATTAATATTTTAATATGATATCGTCTGGATGTAATTCCTTAAGTTTTTTCATACTGGACAGAGCGCGTGGCCAATAAATATGATGATAGCTACGGTGGTTACGATTTTTCCATTGCCAAACCAATGCACCGGCATAACCCTGATCGTATAGATTGTTATAGAGATATTCATGAGGTATACCATGAGTATCCTGGGTGTAAAATTCTGCGACTACAATAGGTTTATCTAAACCCCAATGGCCTGGTGAATTATGAAAAGGAGATAAATTTTCACCAAAATGACGAGGGTAGAAATGAACCGTATAAAAATCTAATGTTCCGTTCTCTTTACCACCTTTTTCAATGAGCTCTTTATCGCTGTAGTAATTTTTGGCATTAGGTTCGTCAACATTATCACTTAATGCCATGAAACTCCATGCGCCATTGGTAACCAATACATCAGGGTCAGTATTTTTAATTGCAGAGGCTGTTTGATTGACAAACCGTTGAATATTTGACATAGGCACATGTAAAAACCCATCCCACCCAAATTCCTCACTCATACCTTCGGGCTCATTAAATATTTCCCATGCCCCAATAGCAGGGTGCCCTTTTAAAGCCTTAACCATAGGGATCAGGCTATTTTTTATATAAAGATTTGTTTTTGATTGTTGAGATAATAAATCAAAAGTTCGTTCATGAAGATGGGGTCTGTCTTCATATATTCTGAGCATATCAAAACTCCAAAGGCACAACATCAGGCTAACATCATATTTATGAGCAAGATCCAGGATGGTTTTAAGGTCATCAATGGCTCCTTCACCTGGTCCCACCACATCTGAACCCTTAAATTCAGGCGTATATTGTCCATTGGTATGCAGCCAAAGGCGCATTGTATTTCCACCATGTTCATTTACCTCTTTGAACATCTCCTCAAACAAGTCAAATTGAGTGTTTCCCGGACCGATATCTTCAGCAAAGTCTACCCAGGCTATATTTCCACCGTTTAGAAAAAGTTGTTTACCAGCAATTTCGATGCGATTTGTATTTTGTGCACCGGCAAATACAGGAATGCAAGCCATGAGGAAACATAGCAGAACGTTGGTTAATATTTTTTTCATAATAGTTGTATATAATTGTGATGATGTTTATTGTTCAGAATAAGATCATTCGTTATAGAGGTATTTTTTGTAAAACCAGGCAATAATAGCTTATTAGAAAGTCACATTTATGTATTTTTAATTGGAGTCAACTTCTGTAAATCCTTATTAGAAGAGTCACTGTCTATTTTATTCCAGATTGAAGCTGCGGCACCCAATATTCCAACATCTTCAAGTACAAGTCCGGATTTAATGATCTTTACTTTATCCTTATAAACCTCCATCAGATTTTCTTCCATATACTTTTTGGTAGGTTTCAGTAATATGTCACCGGCATTAGTTAAACCACCGGAGAAAATTATTGCTTCAGGATTGGAGAATGCTACAAATTCTGCTAGTTTGATACCTAATATTTTTGCAGTATAATCGAATACTTCAAGTGCTAATTCATCACCTCTACGAGCAGCTTCAGTAATCATTTTTGCACTCACATCAGATGGTGCAAGCTCTCGTAAAATACTTTTATGATTGGTGGATTCAAGTAGCTCCCACAGTGATCGAACAATTCCAGTAGCAGAAACATAGGATTCCAAACACCCTCTTTTCCCACAACCGCAAATCCTTCCATTATAAAAAGCTGTTGTATGCCCTAATTCACCGGCATGGGAATTATGCCCCAATACAATTTCTCCATGGATTACTATTCCACTACCTAGCCCGGTACCTAATGTTATGGCTATAAAATCATTCATGGCAGTCGCAACCCCAAATAATTTCTCGCCTATAGCTGCTGCATTGGCATCATTCATAAGGGTAACAGGCAAATTAGTTTTAGACTCGATCAGATCAACAATAGGTATTATACCGGTCCAGGCTAAATTGGATGCATAATATATTTTCCCATCTATTGAATTAGCATCAGGAGCCCCAATACCAATACCCTTTATCGTAACGTCACCATTGAAAGGTGACAGAAGTTCACTAAATTCACTTGAGACTCTGTCAAAAAAATATTCATAACCTTTAGTTGAGTCTGTATCTATGGAAGTTTTACATAATAATTGCCCCTTCCTGGTAATTAACCCAAGTTTAGTAGATGTTCCACCTAAATCTACTCCCGCTACTACTTCTTTCATTTTAGAAATATTATATTCTTCAACACGTCAATGTTTTTGTAAAGCATATAATTATCTTTAATAATAGAATAAGAATTATCTATTATTAAGATTTATACATTGAGATATGAAAAAATTGTTTTTTTGGTAGTTATCTTTTTAATACTAATGATGGCAGTATTGTAAAATTACCTTATTGTTTAGTATGGAATTGCTAAAAAAGTGTATTAAACTGCTATATATTAGTTTTTTCGTCTTTATGCTAATAATCATATTAATATGATTATTAGCATAATATGACTTCGTTATCATTTCATTTATTTTTATCCTTATGAAGAGTACAAAAATATTTATCCATAATGCTTGTTACTAACTTTTGGAAACGGTACCAAAAGTTGTCAGACGTAATAATAGATTTAATAAACATGATTATTTATATTGCCCCAGTATTAGAACAGAATACAAATTGAATCCGATCTGTCTTTTGTTACTTGTTAAATAAATGGCACTGATGCGGATAACTTTTATCCAGAGACGGATTGAATAATTGCTTTGTCCATATTCGGACAAAGCAATTATCAAAATCTTTACTTTTTCAAATTTTCAATATGGCGACGATAATAATCCTGCATTATATAAAATGCTTTTTTTCGAATACCTTGATCTGATATGAGTCCTTTACGGTTAAAGCCATCTTTTACACGGGGCAACGGTCTGCGTGGTGATCGGAAATCCATTAAGATCCAAGGAACAGTACCTCTTAAGAAATCAATTTGGTCAAACATAGCAAGGGTATTCTGATAATGATACTCTTGATATTCTTCCGACCAGCGTTGATCTTTATCGGCATGCCACCCCTGAAGCGCACCACCACCGAATTCACTCATGATTAATGGTTTTTTATAGGCTGATTCCCATTTTATATGATCTAATGGGCGCGGCCCACCGCCATACCACCCTATATATTGATTAATGCTCAGTACATCAAGAAACTCCCCTACGGGATCATCTATCATCCATGTATTCGGACGATTGGTGGGAATTCGAGCTTGAAGAGCCGCAGTCAACAACCTTGTTGGATCCAGGGTTCTGGTAAGTTTTATCATGCCTTTTAGAAATGCCATTCGTTCATCGCTGTGTGGCACTTCGTTTGACATTGACCATAATATAACAGCGGCCCGATTTTTATCTCTGTGAATCATCTCAGATAGCTGGTTCAATGCGTTAGCTATTGTATTCTCGTTATCCCATTGAAGCCTCCAATAAATAGGCATTTCAGACCATATCAGTATTCCCCGCTTTTCGGCTTCAAGAATTGTAAACTCATTGTGGGGGTAATGTGACAGGCGTACAAAATTGCCTCCCAATTCCTCAACCCAATCCATAAATATTCGGGCATCATCCCTGTTGTTAGCACGCCCTGACCTATATGGTGCTTCCTCATGGATATTTACACCTCGTAAAAATATAGGCTCACCATTAAGAAGGATGTCGTGTCCACGGGTTTCAATTGTTCGAAAACCGATTTGTTCAGAAATTTGATCCGTCTCAGAAACAATCTCAACTTTATAGCGATGAGGGTTGTCTGTGAACCAAAGTTCAAGCTCGGCGTTGACAGAAAATCGAGTGAAACCCTCATGGTCCGTTCTGACTTGTAAATCAATACCGGCATCAGGAATCCGGATATTGACATCCTGCTCTGGTTTAGCTCCGTTTATCCGAACCCACCCTTCGATCTTGTTTTTATGGCCCGGGGCCAACTGTACAAAATAATCCTGTATAAAGGATTCCGACGTTTCAATTAGTTTTACAGATCGTGTGATGCCACCATAATTGAACCAGTCCGTATTGATTGAAGGAACCCCTTCAAGTAGCCTATGATTATCAGCCATAACTACTACAAAGTTATCCCCATCTTTCAAAACATCGGTCACTTCAAAATTAAAAGGTGTAAACCCTCCGATGTGCTGACCAACTTTTTTACCATTTACCCAGACCTGTGCGTCATAATTTATGGCGCCAAAATAAATAAATACACGCTTGTCAGATTTTGGTTTCCAATGAAAATCCTTCTTGTACCACATGGTGCCCTCATACCAATGTAATTCATTCATTTGGGTGTTCCAGTCTCCCGGCACATCTAATTGGTAACTGAGTTCAAAATCATATTCATATGCATCACCCGGCGCTTCATTACGTTTATTCATGAAATAACCATCTGGGTTAGGAGCATTATGGTAATCAAAAAAACCTGTTTTATAGGGATCTATGATAATATCCCATTTGCCATCAAGGGAAATGGGATTTCTCTCAAGTGTATTTATAATTAAGCTGGAATTAATAATAGCAACACGATCATCATTAGCGAATAAGTTATTCGGAATGATAAAATTCATTAATGACAACAGGCATATCATTAGAAGGCTGGATTTTTTTGACACTAGTGCTTTAATTGCCTTAATAGTTACTTTACACCACATGTCTTTCATATGTTCATCACATCTATATTTTTTATTCATAATATTTTTTTTGATCTCTTTGAGATACTTTGGTGTTAAAAAGAAAATTCCTCTATCTAAGCTCCATAATTATTTCAAATAAAAAAAACGGGAGCGGTTCCAAATTGAGCTGGATAGCATATATTAAGATCATTTTAATTAGATTAATGAAGTTGCTTAAGTATCAAAAATATGATGCAATCCATTCATAAAACTACACTTAGGAATTTGATACAGGAAAAGTTTATCATTAATCTCACTCACTAAGTTATTTCTCATGTAATTCAATGGTGTGATCATAAGATTATGAAATGTACTAGCATCCTTTATTCACCCATTGGTGATGACATATCCAGCAGCATCTATAATTATGAGTAAAATTAGCCGAAAAGATTTTATACACATATCGGGTTTATCATTAAGTGGAACCTTAATAGGTTTCCAGACCATTTATTTGGAAGGTAATAAAGGTCAGAATAATAATACGACGATTCAGGAAATCATAAATCTAATGACAGAGGCCATTGAAGGAGAACCCCTGCGTAGAACAGTTGATACTTTAAAAATTGGTGATCCTTCACAACGGTGCACTGGAATAGTATCTACTTTTTTGGCAACGGCTGATATTATACAGAAAACAGCCGACCTTGGTGCTAATTTTATAATCACTCATGAACCAACGTTTTATAATCATCTTGACGAGGTGGATTGGTTAGAAGGTGATAAGGTTTATCAATTTAAACGTGAACTGCTTGAGAAAAATAATATAACAGTTTGGAGATACCACGATTACTGGCACAGACATAAACCTGATGGCATACTACAGGGTTTTCTTGAATCGATTGGGTGGGAGAAATACCTGAAGATCACCAGAAGAAATACAGGTATATGTAATGTTCCCAAGATCTCACTTAAAAATCTGGCCGGTTATTTTAAAGAGACCTTAAACTTAAAGAGGCCATTTATTATCGGTAACCCCAATCAAGAATGCACTAAAATAGGACTTCTCCCGGGTTCATGGGGTCCAAGATCTCAAATGGGAATGCTTAGAGATGATGATATTGAAGTACTCGTTGTGGGTGAAGTAGCTGAATGGGAAACGAGTGAATATGTGCGAGATGCTGCTTATGCCGGAATGAAAAAGGGACTGATTATACTTGGTCATGCACCCAGTGAAGCGCCAGGAATGGAATACCTTGTAGGTTGGCTAAAACCCAAATTACCAGGGATTCCAATTTATTACGAAAACACTACCGATGCCTTTATTCCTGTATAAGGATCAAACTGAAGAAGAAATAACTTTTAAATCTAAAAAAATATCATCGTGCTTTTTTATCTTATAATGGGCTTATTCATTATCCCACTTACTAATGAAAATAATAATGATCGACCAAATATTCTTTGGATAACAACAGAAGACCATGGTCCTCATCTGGGTGCCTATGGAGATCAATATGCGCATACGCCAGTTCTTGATGCTTTTGCTGAGCAATCGCTCAGGTTTGACAGGGTATGGTCAAATGCACCAGTTTGCGCTCCTGCACGTACAACCCTTATAACCGGCGTTTATTCATCGAGTACGGGGGGGCAGCATATGCGTAGTGATGTAAAACTTCCGGAGTACCTAAAAGAATTTCCAATTTTCTTAAGAAAAGCTGGATATTACACAACCAATAATTCAAAAGAAGATTATAATGTTACCGGACATGAGAAAGTTTGGGATCAATCATCGGAGGATGCACATTATAGAAACCGTAAGGAAGGACAGCCCTTTTTTGCCGTATTTAATTTTACCGAGAGCCATGAATATGCTCTAAGAAACCGTACAGAACTGCCGCATCATAACCCTGATTTTGCACCAATCCCCCCTTATCACCCAAATACACCAGAAGTTCGCCGCGATTGGGCACAATATTATCACGGTATCACTAATATTGATAAGAGGGTCGGTGAAATACTTAACCAATTAGAAAAAGACGGTCTTGAAGAGGAGACAATCGTTTTCTTTTATTCTGATCATGGTAGTGGCATGCCTGGTATTAAGCGATGGCCACTTAATCGTGGACTTCAGGTACCTCTATTTATACACGTTCCTAAAAAATATCTGCATTTAGCTCCAGAAGGTTATAAAACAGGTGGCAGCACAAATTTACCGGTTTCCTTTATTGATTTTGCACCGACGTTATTGAGCATGATCAATGTTGACCCTCCTGATTGGATGCAAGGTATTCCATTCATGGGACAAAAGAAGGGCGATGCTGGAGAATATCTTTATGGCTTTAGAGATCGAATGGATGAAAGGATTGATATGGTTCGGTCAGTGAGAAATGAGCGCTATGTATACATCCGTAACTATATGCCACATTTAATTTACGGTCAATTTTTGCCCTATATGTTCGTGACCAAAACCACTCAGGTCTGGCAGGATTTATACAACCAGGGTCAGCTTAAACCGCTACAGTCATATTTTTGGGAGCCTAAACCTACAGAGGAATTATATGATCTTCTAAATGATCCCGACGAAACTATTAATCTTGTAACTAACAAACTCCATAGAGAAGCATTGTTAGAATTGCGGCAGGCTCATAAAAACCACGTCTTAAGTATACGGGATACAGGCTTTTTACCAGAAGCTGAAATGCACAGAAGAGCAGGTAATCAAAGTATATATGAAATGGCTCAGGATATTGATCTTTACCCAATAGGCCGTATTTTTGATTTTGCAGAGATAGCTACAAGTCGTGATTTTGAAGCTTTACCAAGTATCATTGCAGCATTTGATGATGAGGATCCTGCAATACGTTATTGGGCTGCTTTAGGAATTAATGTACTTGGGAAAGAAGCTTATAATAAAGCAAAGGATCATATTCGTAGTTCATTAGATGATAAAAATTCCAGTGTACAGGTAGAAGCTGCTTCAGTTATGATCAATTATGGGACAAAGGATGACATTACTATTGCTGTTGATAAACTAGTTGAATTAGCACCACCAGATAAAAACGGAGCTTATATAGGAATAGCTGCAATGAATGTGATTACAAAACTTGACAAAAAACAAATTAACCGAATCAAGCCAGTAATCGTTAATATGTCATTAGAAGACCCTGATTCACCTGAACGACCAAATGCATTCGTTCGTAGGCTAGTTGCTATTATGTTGGATGAAGATATATACTAAAGCCTTGTACTAATTGATTTTATTGCTATATTATAAATTGATGACTGACATAAAATACTTACATGAATCAGATCAGGATTTCTAAATATCATATATGGTAAATCTTACTATTGATGAAGTCGCAAAACTAGCTCATGTTTCTCGTTCGGTTGTTTCAAGGGTATTGAATAATCATCCTGGTGTAAGTGATTCTGCTAAAAAAAGGGTACTGAGAGTAGTTGAAAAATACAAATATCTTCCGAATTCAGTCGCCAGAAGTCTGGCAACAAAAAATACATACGAGATTGGGTTATTCACTACCAGAAGAAGAACAGAAGAACTGGGAAGTGGATTCTGGACACTTATACATCTTGGTATATTCGATGAATGTATCCGTCAGGGATATTTTGTCAGACTCTCTTTTATCTCACCATTAATAAAAAGTGATCTTCATAAATTTATACTCAACGCTCACCGGCTTGATGGTGTAATTTTATTAACACAAGAAAGTACTGATATTGCAATGGATGCACTTGATGAGCGGGAAATTCCCACTGTTATAGAAGGCCATAACCCAAAGTTTCCTAACGTATCATCAATTGATGTAGATAATTTTTCTGGTAGCTACAAAGCAACATCCTATTTGATCAGTTTAGGTCATAGAAAGATTGGTGCTATGTTTGCAAATTTAGATATGCAAGAATCTGTTGAGCGGCTTAATGGTTACAAGAAGGCCTTAAACGATGCGGGTATAAGAGTAAATAAAAAATATATAGCTATTGGCGATTATTCACAGAAGTTTGGATTTAAAACCATTCAAAGATGGTTAGCCAAGGGAGTTAATATATCTGCTGTGTTTTGTGCGAGTGACACTTTGGCGATGGGTGCATTACTAGCCCTACATGAAGCTAAAGTTAAGGTACCTGAAACGATATCAATAATAGGTTTTGATGATTTGCCGATATCACAATATACTATTCCACCTTTAACTACCATCAAGCAGCCTATTTACGGAAAGGGTAAGCGCCTGGCACAACTTCTGATAAATCAGATTAAAGACAATAAAAATGAAACTATTCATGAAAATCTAACCCCAACATTGGTTATTCGGGAAAGCTGTAGCAAATTTAACGCATAGAGAAAACAATAGCGTTCTTACTTTACTGGAAGTAGAAGTCTGTACATTTGATCTTCAGTTCTAATATTCTCACTAGAATCTTGACCAGCCAAGCCTTCTCTGGCAGTTTGTCTTTAAGTTACTCCGCAAACAATATTATCTGCTTTCCTCACTTTGATTACCGCCCTATCAGCATGAGTTGTTTTTTATTTGAGATTGTACGTAGGTAAATTTGATTTGCTTTCAAGAGTATCAAAAAAATTCTCCATGCCCACCATTATGGAGAATATTTAGAGTAAAATGAGGTGAATTGTCTTAAAATTTGAAAATAATTTGGAATGGAATCGTTTCCAAAAATTTTGAAGCCTTGTATTTAAGAATTTTTAATCTGTACTTAGATAAAGAGATTTTAAACAATGTTAAAACAGAATATTTATGGTGTTGGTTTTTAAATAAAGGCAGCTGACCCTATTCAAATAATTCAACATGATCTTATTATGGTCGGTTGATAAGTAAATAATAATAATAGTTATGATAAAAAATATACTCTTCTCTATAATTCATTGTATTGGATTATTACAATCAAATGATATGATAAAAACGAAATACATAGCATACAGTATAACTTTAGTTGTATTGTTAGCTATAATGAGCACAAGTGCTTTAGCACAAACAGGGGAAGTTACCGGAGTAGTTATGGATGGTCAGAACGGTGATTTCCTCCACGGTGCAACAGTGCAAATAAAAGGCACGAACACGGGCCAGGCCACTGATTTCGATGGAGAATTTACCCTGAGAAACCTGTCTGTAGGAAATCACATATTGGTGGTTTCTTATATAGGTTATAGGAAGACTGAAGTTGATGTCAATATTATAGCCAGAGAGACAACCCATCTTCAAATTGAGCTTGATTATGCCGGTTATGATGGTGATGAGATTATTATTACCGCTCAGGCTCAAGGTCAGGTGGCGGCTATAAACGAACAATTACGATCAAACACAATATCTAATGTTGTATCCAGAGACCGTATTCGTGATTTGCCTGATGTAAATGCTGCAGAATCAATTGGCCGGTTACCTGGAGTTTCTATTCTACGAAGTTCTGGCGAGGCATCTAAGGTTGCCATTCGAGGATTGTCTCCAAAATATAATGCTGTGACAGTAAACGGTGTAAAGTTACCCTCTAGTGATAGCGACAGGAGCGTTGACCTTTCTTTAATACCATCTAACATGCTTGATGGTATTGATGTTACGAAAGCATTAACAGCAGATAAAGATGCTGACGCTATTGGTGGTACAATAGATTTAAGATTAAGGCAGGCTCCAACTGGGCTTAAGGTTGATGCTCAAATTCAAGGCGGATATAATCATGTTCAGGATTATTACGGTAACAATAGTCTGAGCGGAACAATTAGCAATCGTTTTTTTGATGATCGGTTCGGTGCAATTGTAAGTTTTAACAACGACAATTATGATCGAAGTTCAGATACCTATAGTGGCAGTTATCGGCGTGGCGAGGAGTTAGAAGATGGGCGGGTTGACATAATCCCAACGTCGATAAATGTAAATGAGAACTTCCAAAGGCGTAACCGTCTGGGTGGTAGTATGGTATTAGATTATAGTATTCCAAATGGAAAAGTAGTTGGGAATGTTTTTGTAAATCAAATTACTTCAGATCAGATATATCGTACCAACAGTTATTTTCTGGATGAAACCATCCGTAATTACAATATTTCATCCAACGAAAGTACACGTGGAATATTAACGTCAGGGTTGGCTGCTGATCAAGACTTCGGTTTTTTAAGTTATGATGTTGGCGCTTCATACACTTGGGCCCGAAATGATAGGCCTAATAATTATTCATGGGGTTTTCGGGAAGAATCTGCATTTTCTAGTGATCTGGATAGTGTATCTGCTTTAGGTCCTACCCATATTCCAAATGCAGCAAGAAACGACTTAGATAATACAGATTTTTATGACTTAGGTATTTCTGATAATTATGCTCTGGAAGAACAGGTAACAATTCAGGGTAATGTAAAAGCTCCATTTATACTTAGTAACCTGATTAATGGTCATGTAAAGGCTGGGGGTAAATTCCATGGCCTACGTCGTATGAATGATCAGGGTTCCGCATCAGCTAACGTATATCATGGAGGTTCGATGCAACCAAGAGATATTATTGCACTGGGCCTTCCGGATTTAGGATTGGAAACAGGCCAAATGAGAATAAAAATGGATCCATTCCTGGATAATGAATACGGTCGTTCAACTTTACTTGATGGCCAATATCCTATAGGATATATCGCAGATGTTGATCTTCTAATGGGAGCTATGCAAGCAATTCAGGATGCTAATTACTTTGAAACAAGTCCTCCTAACATGCGTGGAAGTGATTATGATGGAATTGAAAGTCTTGGTGCCGGATATATTATGTCTGAAGTGAATATTGGCAGCAAGATTACCTTTATGCCAGGTGTTCGATATGAGCAGGAATATTCAAGATATAATGCTTATGCCTATCGAAATATGGGTTTACAAACGGTCCTAAATGATACAAGCGCTTCCAGAGGCAGTTCTTTCATTTTGCCTATGATCCATTTGCAATTAAAACCTCTCGAATGGCTGTCGCTTAGGTTAGCTTATACAGAGTCACTCACACGGCCAAATTATAACCAGTATTCACCAAGATATACTATAAACGCTTGGGGGAATGCTGTCAACACGGGTAATCAGGATCTGAAACCTGCACAGGCTACGAATTACGATGCATCACTGTCTGTCTATCAAAATGTTGTTGGCCTCTTTACGGTATCTGGTTTCTATAAATCCATTGATGATTTGATTTGGAATACCAGTTTTGACTATTTGCCGGGTCAGACAGTAATGCCTAACCTGGTGTTACCTAACTTGCAAGGCATACCAATCATTTCAACTAGCATAAATAATCCTTACGAAGCTGTATTTAAGGGAGTAGAATTGGATTGGCAAACCAACTTCTGGTATTTGCCCTCAGTACTTAAAGGCTTAGTACTTAATGTGAATTACACAAGGATAGTCTCTGAAACTGAATACCCAAGATATCAAACCAGGACGGTACCTATTCCGGTTAGGCCATTTACTAAAATAGAGTTTGTCGACACATCACGTGTGGGGAGAATGCCGGATCAACCTGCACATATTATGAATTTAACGGTAGGATATGATTATAAGGGATTTTCGACAAGGTTATCTTTCCTGTATCAAGCTAATACACTGTCGAGCTTAGGTAATGTGCCTGAAACGGATCACTTTACCGAAGACTATTTCAGAATTGATGCATTAGTAAGGCAAAGATTATTCCAAAACTTCCAGCTGTATATGAACCTGAATAATATAAATCAACGTGCCGACAGGCGGTATCAATCATCTATAGGGGCCTACCCAACCCGTTCTGAATATTATGGATTCACAATGGACTTGGGTATTCGCTATAGATTTTAACACAAACAGAACTCTTAAATGAGCAAAAACAAACAACTAAACAACTAAACTAATCATAAAAGGTATAAATATGAATTTCCTAAAATACTATCTGATTATGGCATTGCTGATGATTGCCATAGTCGGGCCATCAAAAGCTTTGGCTCAAGATGAAGAAGATATAATGTACATTGAATGGATGGATGAAGAAGGTCCTATTAATAATGCAATACGTGATGCGGTGCGGGGTGACACTCTTGCCAATGGTGAAAGAGCCAATTTGGACAGGGTATATATGCTCAGAAAAGGTGGTTATTATATTCAAACGGATAGGATTGAAAATAATGGTTTCCCCTTAAGAATCGTGGGTGAACCAGGTCCTTACACTGATGCAGATCATCCTCCTATTATTAGAGGTTACCATTATGATGAGGGTGGTCAGGATCAGAAACTTCTTGTAGCAAATGGTGATGTTACTCTAAAAAATCTTTATATCATTGGACGAACAAATCTCGGTAATGAAAATTATGAGACGATTCGTTTTGATGCCGATGAAGCTCATATTGAGATTGATAATGTCGTATTTGAATATGCTCAGTGGGGTATTATTGCATTTTATGGTAAAAATAGTACCATTCATGTAAGAAACTCTACATTTCGAAACTTCTTAAGTAGCGCTCAGCTATATGGTGGACGAATTTTGTCCGTTTGGGCCGATACCAAGGAATTAGTTATTGAACATAATAACTTTTATAATATAGGTGGTTTGGGAGTTCAAGTAGAAGGTGGTGATGCTGAACTTTTCTGGTTAAATCATAATACCTTTGTTAATATTGGACGTAATCCAATATTAGGCTCAACCATGATAGACGGTTATGTGACAAATAACCTGTTTGTTAATACCTACTGGCATGGCGAAGACGAAACTAACTTTACACAGCAACGTCTGGACCAACCTGATCTATATTATGGCGGCCAGTTTAACATCGGTCCATTAAATAGACAGGGTTTGGATGCACAACGAAAAATCAAGGTTTCGAACAATGCTCAATGGCTAGATCCTGCCTTCGAAAACTATTATTATGAGGTTTCAGCGGATTCTTTTGTACGAGGACAGCCATTTGTCAATGAGCGAACTCAGGGTTATTTTGATAATTATGAAAATATGATTTATCAAAATCATATAGAGGGTGAAGACCCCGGTTTTGCTAATAATCCTGACCTAACTACCGAGATGATTGCTTATATTGAATCGATGCGGGGGAGTGGTGAGGAGATTGTTAGATACTTCTATGACGACTGGGAAGGTGCCTGGGGAGCGTCAGATCCTGAAAATACTGAGATATGGCCATTGATGGAAGACTTCTCCTATAATAATGCTCAACTTCAAACGGCAGCCTTTGGAGATTATCCTTTGGGTAACTTGAATTGGTTCCCTGATGAATATGAAAGCTGGAAACAAGAAGAAGATCAAATTGCCGAGGATATCAAGCAGTTTAGTTCTGAAACTACGGTAGATTTTATTGCCAATGTTGAAGCTGAAAACGGAACACTTTCAGGATCAGAAAATGAAATTGCGATAGTTGACGCGCAAGATCAATTTAGCGCCAATATGCAAGGAACTGGCTATGTTGAATGGGAAATTGATATTGAAACGGCAGGTACTTATGATGTTAGCATTAGTACTTATGCTGGATCAAATCGTGCAAATAACCTGGTAGTTAATGGTGTTGATTTAGGACAATTTGCACCTATAGAAGATGCCCCTACCGATTGGTATGATTTGGTTACTGAGGATGTTGCATTAGATGCGGGTACAAACACGGTGAGAATTACTCCGAACTGGGGATATACCAGATTTGGTTCAGTTTCAATTTTGGATGGGGAGGAAACATTAGTTTCGAAATTGGCTGACCAGGCTACGCTGGAAGGAATTTCTCTGAGTTGTGAAGGCAGTTTATGTGCCAGTGAAAGTAAATACGTTGAAATGAAAAGCGGCGGAAGTTTATCATTTAATTTTAATGATATGACCGCCGGCGAGCATGCATTAACGGTTACTTACTTTTTGCCTACTACTGAAATGTCACAGGAAGTTTATGTGAATGGAACCCTTGCCTCGACTGTAAACTTTACCGGAGTTGATAGTTTATGGACTACAGTGGATATATTGGGGCTACAGTTTGAGGAAGGATCTAATGAAGTCGAAATTCGATCAGTTGATGGTCAGACTAACTTTGACTTTGTAGATTTGTTTAAGGTTACAACTACAGGAATTGACAATAGAAAAGAACTTCCTGGATCTTATGCTTTGAGCAAAAATTATCCAAACCCCTTCAACCCAACAACCATGATCAACTTCACCTTGCCCCAGGCAACGGCAGTGAAATTGACAGTCTATGATGTTCTTGGACGTCAGGTTGCTGTATTAACTGATGGTCATCTTCAAAGTGGAGTACATACGGTTACTTTCGATGCAACTAACATGGCATCAGGAATGTATCTGTATCGTCTTGAAACTGCTAATTTCACAGCAGTTGAAAAAATGATGCTGATTAAGTAATAACAATAAATTATGGCAGGCGGATATGCCGCCTGCCATTTATAAGACACTTTTTTACCTTTCTATCTTTCAATGAATTCAGAATGTTTGGATGGTTAATCGTAGAAATAATTGATAATTAAGTAAACAATAGTTTAAAATAGTTTTGATGTAAGCATTACTTTACTCCAGGCTAGATATAATTGTAATAATGAAAAACGAGACATAATCATGGATAAATCAAATAATAAGGGCTATTCGCGAAAATCTTTTCTAAAAAAGGTTGGAGTTGCTTCCGCTGCTTTTACAGGCTTCCCATACATAAATTCTAGTGGAAGAGGGAAAAGTACTTTTATCGATCTTGAACCTAAAGCACTGAAAAATTATTCGAAGAATGATAACATACAAATTGCTGTGATCGGGGCAGGAGGTATGGGGCAGGGTGATACCAGGACAGCACTAGAGATTGAAGGTGTCAAATTAGTAGCAGCCTGTGATTTATATGACGCGCGTCTTGAAAGATGTAAAGAACTTTGGGGGCAAGATATCTTTACGACAAGAGATTATAGAGAGATTCTTACTCGCTCTGATGTTGATGCTGTTATTGTAGCTACAACTGACCATTGGCATGATACTATTGCTATTGATGCATTGAATAGCGGTAAAGCAGTTTACCTTGAAAAACCAATGGTTCAGCATATAGAAGAAGGCCAGGCAGTTATAGATGCTGAAAAAAGTTCTGGCATGCCTTTAATTATTGGTAGTCAAATTTCAAGTTCATTGTTACAAGATAAAGCAAGTGAACTATTAGCAGAAGGGGCTATTGGAAAACTAAACCTTGTTGAAACTTATAATGACCGTTTTTCAGCATTAGGTGCCTGGCAATATTCTATACCGCCTAGCGCTTCGGAAAATAATATTGATTGGGATACTTATTTAAAGGATCTGCCGAAAATACCTTTCGATCCTAAAAGATTTTTCAGATGGAGAAATTATAAAGATTATGGAACCGGAGTAGCCGGAGATTTATTTGTGCATATGTTTACGGGTGTACATCAAGTTACCCGGTCTAAAGGTCCAAGACAAATTGTTGCAATGGGTGGATTACGTCATTGGCATGATGAAAGAGATGTTGCAGATATCATGATTGGCATGTATGATTATCCCGAAACAGAAACTCACCCTGCTTTTAATTTGACCATGCGTGTCAATTTTGTTGATGGCTCAGGAGGGGGCTCTCATACACGTTACATTGGTTCTGAAGGTGAAATGGTTATAAGAGGAGGTACTATCACAGTAAAGAAAGCGACTTTACCGGATGCTCCTGGAATGAGCATTGATGACTTTGGTGAAGATATTAGACTTGAATATGAAGAATATTATAAAGAAAAATATCCCGAATCACGGCCACAGGTAATGGACCCTGAAGAACTTATTTATAGGCTACCACGAGGCGGACAGGGTACCAGGTATTATCATTTTGCTAATCTATTTGAATCGATGCGAACTGGAAAGAAAGTGTTTCAGGATGGAACATTTGGTTTAAGGGCAGCAGCACCGGCATTAGCTACAAACCTCAGCCAAACACAAAATAAAATTATTAATTGGGATCCTGAAGCTATGAAGCTTCTTTAATACTCCATGAACTAAACAATATTATGAAATCAATAGTAATAGTAATCGTCGTTGTCTCATTCATGAGTTTCGGTTGCACACCAAATACAGAAACAACTAAACAAAACAATGAATTGGAGTCAATCTTTAATGGGAAAGACTTATCCGGTTGGATAATTCCAAGTGGTGACAATGGGCATTGGAAGGTTGTAGACGGTGTAATTGATTATGATGCCTTAAGCGAAGCTCGAGGAAATAAAAGTCTTTGGACGGAAAAGGAATACGCTGATTTTGAGATCACGGTTGATTGGCGAATAAAAGAAACTCCTTTTATCAACGAATATGGACGAATTATAAAACCGGATGGTACTCACAAGCTTGATGAGAACGGTGAGGACATAATGATATCAGTACCCGATTCAGACTCAGGTATTTTGTTACGTGGATCTTCAAAATCACAAGTAAATATTTGGAATTGGCCGATTGGATCTGGTGAGGTATATGGTTATCGCACTGATTCCAGTATGCCTCCTGAGGTTGTCGCTGGAGTCACACCGGTAGTTAATGCCGATAATAACATAGGGGAATGGAACACATTCAGAATTACAATGATTGGTGACAGCCTCACCGTAGTTTTGAACGATCAAACAGTAATTGAAGATGCGCATTTGCCTGGTATCGATGCCAGCGGCCCAATTGGATTTCAACATCATGGTCGAAAAACTGATGGAGAATGGTCGGTCTCACCTGCACTCGTTCAATTCCGGAATATTTTTATCCGAGAGTTATAACGGATATACTTGGCTCCCCGAGACAATGCACTAAAAATGAATTAATATTTGAACTAATTATTATTAAAAAAAGAAAGGTAAAAATTGAAAAATATCTCAATAATTCTCACACTTTGTTTATTACCACTAATTCTTTTAGCACAACCTGAAGTACCCATTGAAGAGTGGACAGGTAGATCAATACTTTTTATTGGTGCTCATCCTGATGACGATACTCATGCTCATGGTACTTTAGCCATGTTACATGAAAATGGTAATGATGTTAATATTGTTTTGTTAACTACGGGGAATGTTGGTACAGCTGATCCTACAATGACCCGTATGAGGCTGGAAAAGATCCGCCGTCAGGAACAACTTGCTGCTATGGCAGAACTTGGGTTAAGTGAAGATCAGTATTTCAATCTTGGTTATACAGATGGAATGGTAGAATTTGCAGATAAAGAAGAGGTTGTTAAACAATTAGTCAGGTATATCCGCAAGTTTAAACCTGATGTATTGATATCATTTGATCCGGGATGGGGCTATCAGAGATGGCATAAATCAGATCATAGAGCATCTGCTTACCTCGCCGCTGATGCCGCAAGGGCAGCAGAATGGCATTTGATCTTTCCCGGACAAATTCACCAGGAAGGCCTCGAACCACACAGCGTAAATGAATATTTGTTCTATAGTGGTCCTTCAGAATCAAGAAACGTACATGTTGATATCTCGAATTATGCTGAACAAAAAGCCACAGCTCGTACAAAATATATAAGTCAATTTTCAAGGGAAAGTTTCAACAATTATACAGGACCTAATCCGGAAGATCTACCCGGTGATGCCGGTGATAGATTTGTTGAACGAATGCGAAGAAATGTTTTTGAAAGGAACCTTCGTAATGGTGTACCACATGAAAGCTTTAGATATTACAGGGGAATACCCGATGGAATGGGATCTCGAAGAGATTGATTACCATCAGTAAATTTTATAAATGCTCCTCCACAAGCCTACAACTATTGCTATGTGCTATAAATACCTTATTTCTACTATTGCCTTCTTCTTATTATCTTCAACAATAATCTCCGCTCAATCATCTCGTGAGGTAGTAGGGAAATGGAATTTAACCGTTCAATCGGAAGATGGAAATTTTCCGGCATGGCTTGAAGTTAAAAGGTCAGGACCAAACACCATGGTTGGTTCTTATGTCGGTTATGAAGGAAGTGCCCGGCCAATTTCTGAAATTCATTATTCAGAACAAAACAAAGCATATTCTTTTTCTATTCCTCCTCAATGGAAGAGAATAGACGACAATTTGAAATTTGAATTTAAACTGGAAAACAACCAATTGTCGGGAACAAAAAGGTATGAACAGGTTACACTGAATTGGACTGGTGAGCGAGCACCTGATCTGATAAGGGATGAACCACCATCCTGGGGTAATCCGGTAAATTTACTGGACCCTAAATTGACTAAGTGGATAATACCAGAAAATAATCAATTTGTGATGATTGACGGTGTTTTGGTTAATCGTAAGGTGGGTGGTAATTTAATTACCACTGAAAGATTTGATGACTTTAAAATTCATCTGGAATTCAGATATCCTGAGAGAAGCAATAGTGGATTGTATCTTAGGGGCAGATACGAAATACAAATAGCTGATAATTACGGGCAGAAACCTTATGATCAATTAATTGGTAGCATTTACGGTCATATTACACCGAGTGTTAATGCATCAAAAAAAGCTGACGAATGGCAAACTCTTGATGTGACATTGGTAGGCCGTATGGTAACCATTGTATTAAATGGAGTGGAAGTTGTATCTAATCAGTCTATTCCAGGAATGACGGGTGGTGCACTGGATAGCAATGAAAATGAACCAGGACCTATTATGATTCAGGGAGATCATGGACTTGTAGAATTTAGGAAGATAGTAATTGTTCCTGCTTATTAATTGACAAGTGTATTCTCTTGATGATGCATCTTGAATCTAATGGTAAAATAGACTTTTACTTTATTATTATTTTTAACCAAGAAAATTGAATGATAAAAACTTTAAGAAACATTTTAACAATCTTATTATTAACAATTTCACTCTCTAAGTTATCAGCCCAGGATGTAAATGAACTCACATTGATGCCACTCGTCAATGGGCAAGTACAAATGGGAGAAGGAAACTTCAGAGTTACATCTTCGCTTACTGTATCAGTAGAAGGTGACCCTGCAGATCGAATATATCCTGAAGCGTCCAGATTTCTTAGAAGATTATCCGGTAGAACGGGTTTGTTTCTGCCTCAGGATTTTATAACCGAAGGAAAACAGACTGAATTTCCTGAAATACTGGTTAGTATAAAGCGACCGGGAGAGTTAATGATTCGCGAAAATGAGTCATATAATCTTGAAGTAACGGATGATAAAATTATTTTGAAAGCAGAAACAGATCTGGGAGCATTACATGGATTTGAAACGATACTTCAATTGATAGAGGTAGATAAGGAAGGGTACTACATACCTTCTATTATAATCCATGATGAGCCACGGTTTACATGGCGAGGTCTAATGATTGACGGTGCCCGCCATTTTATGCCAGTCGATGTAATCAAACGTAATTTAGATGGAATGGCAGCTGTTAAACTTAACGTCTTTCATTGGCACCTAACGGAAGATCAGGGTTTCAGAGTCGAAAGTAAAGCCTTTCCCGATTTGCATAAAAAAGGATCAGATGGCTTCTATTATTCTCAGGAACAGATTAAGGATATTATAGACTATGCTGATGATCGGGGAATTAGAGTAGTACCAGAATTTGACATCCCCGGCCATGCAACAAGTTGGCTTGTAGGTCATCCTGAATTGGCAACCGTCCAAAAGGAATATGAAATTGAAAGAGGTTTTGGGATTTTCGACCCGACTTTAGATCCCACAAGTGAAGTTGTTTATGATTTCCTTCAGGTTTTTTTGAGTGAAATGGCTGAATTATTTCCCGATAAATATATCCACATTGGCGGAGATGAAGTTAGTGGTGTAGAATGGAATGAAACCCCCCATATACAATCCTACATGAAATCTAATAATATTCCGGACAACGAAGCTTTGCAAGCCTATTTTAATAGCCGAATTATGGAGATCTTGAAAAATAATAACAAGATTATGGTAGGCTGGGAAGAAATTTTACATCCTGATTTGCCGAACAATATTGTAATTCAATCATGGCATGGCAGACAATCAATGGTTGATGCAGCAAAACAAGGATATCAAAGTATACTTTCAAATGGTTATTACATTGACCTAAGTCAGCCCACCGATTTTCACTATGTCAATAACCCTTTACCACCCGATAGTCCATTAACCGAAGAAGAAAAAAAGATGATTCTTGGCGGTGAGGCTACTATGTGGTCGGAATTTGTTAGTCCGGAAACCGTTGATTCTAGAATATGGCCACGCATGGCTGCTATTGCCGAAGTTTTTTGGTCAACCAATGTACCAACCATAAATTTGCCATCAAGCAGGGACTGGTCTATTCCAGAAGAGCTGCTAACGCCTACTGTTGTAGAAGGAATTGATGATATGTATAGGCGACTGGATGTTATGAGTTATAGGCTTGAAGAATTGGGGTTAACCCATAAAAAAAATTATCCAATGATGTTACGCAGGCTTGCGAACGGCAATGACATAGGGCCGGTCAAACAATTTATAGATGTAGTTGAACCAGTTAAAATATATAACCGTCCTGCACAACGTAAGTATACCTCATATTCTCCATTAACCCGTACTGTAGATGCAGCTCGTCCTGATGCACGGGTATCTAGAGACTTCCGAAGACTGGTAGATGATTTTCTAGATGAGGGTGGTACTGACAGGGTTAAAGCTGATAGCATCCGAAAAAAGTTAAACTCGTGGGAAAGGAATCATGATGACCTGGTTATGATAATTGAACTCTCCCCGATTTTAGAAGAAATCGAGTCTCTCTCATATGATCTGTCAAGGTTGTCAGCCAAAGGGATAGAAGCTCTGGTTTATATAACTGAAAATAAAAAAGCAGACAAAGATTGGTCTAAGCAAGCTTTAAAAATAGTGGAAGAGTCCAGCGTCCCTAGAGGGCAGGTAGAAATTATGGTTGTTTCCGCTGTGAAAAAATTAATTCAGACTGCTAGTAATTAAGCTGAGGGAAATCCTGAATACTTAATTACTAGATTACCATCAAGTTATTAATGAATGCAATTAATCATTTGTTACAAAGGATGAGTTATGTGACAGTAATATTAGAAAAATCACCTTCAAAACTAGACAGATAACCGTTATAAGAGAATTTTTACTATTCTTTAATTCTAATACGACACCTGAGCATGGAAAAAACTATTGTAACAAAAGAACATCAGCAGTTTGAAAAAATACCTACGGAGATATTTCCGACTGCTTCTATTGCTTCAAAATATGTAGCCGATATTATTGCAGATCTTATTCGGGACCGTAATCAGACTGGTGGAAATGTAGTTTTGGGTTTGGCAACAGGATCAACTCCAACTAGAGTTTATGATGAGTTAGTAAAAATTCATCGCGAAGAAGGGCTGAGTTTTAAAAATGTAGTAACATTTAATCTGGATGAATACTATCCTATTCAACCCGATTCTTTGCAAAGTTATGTTCGTTTTATGAATGAGCACTTGTTTGACCATATAGATATTGACCCTGAAAATATCAATATCCCGGATGGAACAATTGACAGAAGTGAAGTATTTGAATATTGTCGGCAATATGAACAGAAGATTTCTGAAGCCGGTGGTATTGATATTCAATTATTGGGCATTGGCAGAACAGGTCACATAGGTTTTAATGAACCAGGATCGACTAAAGATTCAAAAACACGGCTTATTACCCTAGACAAAATTACACGGCTGGATGCGGCAAATGATTTCTTTGGTGAAGAAAACGTACCTCGCCGTGCTATCACAA
This sequence comes from Balneolales bacterium, assembly GCA_040905745.1. Classification (GTDB taxonomy): domain Bacteria; phylum Bacteroidota; class Rhodothermia; order Balneolales; family Natronogracilivirgulaceae; genus JBBDMU01. Next base: position 96,331 of record JBBDQY010000001.1, on the reverse strand, counting down.
TGGGTGTGGGGACTATATTAAAGGCAAAGAAAATTTATCTAATGGCCTGGGGTGATGGTAAAGCACCTATTGTTTCAAAAACGGTTGAGGGAACTATTACTGACAATGTTCCTGCAACATTCCTGCAAAACCATCAAAATGCTGATATCATACTCGATGAAGCTGCAGGTAGTGATCTCATCAGAAATAAAACTCCATGGTTGGTTGATTCATGTAAATGGACAGGCCAACTTACCCGTTCTGCGGTTGTATGGTTGTGCCAGAAGGTAAATAAACCAATTCTGAAACTTACTGACGAGGATTATAATGAGCATGGATTAGGTGAGTTAGTTACTGAACATGGCCCTGGTTACAATATCAACATAAAAATATTCAATGCTCTGCAGCACACTATAACCGGATGGCCGGGTGGTAAGCCTGGAGCTGATGACAGTAACCGGCCAGAAAGAGCTCAACCCTATCCGAAGCGTGTTTTGATATTTAGCCCACACCCTGATGATGATGTAATTTCAATGGGAGCTACATTAATACGTTTGGTTGATCAAGGCCATGAAGTTCACGTAGCGTATCAAACCTCGGGAAGTATCGCAGTATTTGATGATGACGCTATACGTTATGCTGATTTTGTGGGTGATTATAATAGAACTTTTAATTTTGGTGAAAATAAATCCAAGCAATTATTTCAGCAAATACTTAATCATCTTAGAAATAAAGCGCCGGGACAGGTTGATTCTCCCGAGGTTCAGAAAATAAAAGCTTTAATTCGACGTGGAGAAGCAAAGTCCGCCTGTCATTATTGTGGTGTAAAAGAAGAAAATATTCATTTTATGGACATGCCATTTTACGAAACTGGTCGTGTTCGTAAAATGCCTTTGAGTAATGAGGATATTAAGCTCACTAAAGACCTGATCCAAAAAATTAAACCTCATCAAATTTATAGTGCGGGTGATTTATCTGATCCTCATGGTACACATAGAGTTTGTTTAAGTGCCGTTACAACTGCAATAAAACAATGTCTTGATGAAGAATGGATGAACGATTGTTATGTATGGTTATACAGAGGGGCTTGGCAGGAGTGGGAAATAGACAAAATAGAAATGGCTGTTCCATTTAGCCCTGAAGAATTGCTAAGAAAACGTCGAGCGATATTTAAGCACCAATCTCAAAAAGACCGTCCTTTATTTCCTGGAAGTGATAACCGGGAATTCTGGCAGCGTGTTGATGACCGAAATCGGGAAACTGCAGAACTTTATGATAATCTTGGTCTTGCAGAATACAAAGCTATAGAGGCTTTTGTGAAATGGGATCCAAATACAACGGATAGCTTTTAAAGGCAGGATATTTATATAAAGTTGTTGCTTTTGCTAATCGAGGCCTTTTAAAGACTCCAAATACTTAATGGTATATTTTCCGAATATATCAAACTCGAGATTAACCGGATCATTTGTCTTCTTGAACTTAAGGTTGGTGTTTTCAAAGGTGTAGGGAATAATACCTATGGTAAATTCATTCTGCTTTTCACGAGCTATGGTTAAACTTATTCCATCAATGCTTATGCTACCGCGACCAACGATGTGATTTGAAAATTCCTTTGGATAGCTGATTGTAAACAGCCAGCTTCCTTCTTCTCGATTAATAGAATTGATAATCCCAACGGTGTCAACGTGTCCTTGAACTATATGTCCGCTTATTCGCTCTGATAGCCTGAGCGAACGTTCTAAGTTGATCATTTCTCCCTGTTTAAGTTCACCAAGTGCCGTTTTACTCAAGGTTTCTTCGATAACTTGTACTGCAAAGGAAGCATTATTCTCATCTAATCCAATTACAGTCTGGCAAACTCCATTGATACTTATGCTTTCGTCAACTGTCAAATCGCTGACAAAATCACAGGTGACCTGAAGCAATTTGCGTCCTCCCTGATCTTCAATACTTTTTACAGTTCCTAAATTCTTAATTATTCCATTAAACATAAGAAGAAATTTATTAATGACTAAAAATACCCTGTAAACAAAATATCCTTACCTGATTTTTCCCATGATATATCCCTTAGCTGAAGAACTTCTTCCATTCTTTCAATCCCCAGTCCTTGAATGACCTTAGTCCCTGAACCTAATATTTTAGGGGCAATGAATACATGTATTTTATCGACAAGATTTTGTTCAATTAGAGTTGTAGTAAGATTACCACCACCTTCCACCAGGATTGATGTTATTTGCAATTCCCCTAGCTTTTTTATGGCTTGATCAAGGTCACTATGACCTCCAACCTGAGATACCAGTAAAGTTTTACCACGAAAATAATTTGTTTGCAAGAGACTAAGCATTGGATCAGCCTCTTTCTCATGTTTTTCTTTATTGTGAGTTATGACAATAGTTTTTTCTTCATGCTGATCAGTAAATAGATTCAGGTTCTTAGGTAAAGTAAGGTCACCGTCTATGACAACCCTATAAGGTTGTCTACCTTTTACCTGCCGGACGGTTAAATGAGGATTATCTGTAACCGCTGTATTGCTACCTATTAAAACGGCATCATAAGTGCTCCTCCATTGATGAACCTTTTTACGGGAAGTTATATCGGTAATCCATTTTGAATTACCATCTTGAGCTGCAAGATAACCATCAAGTGTTTGAGCAATTTTCAAGATGACGAAGGGCTTGCCGAATCTCATATAAAAGGTAAACGATTCGTTTAAAACTTCAGCTTCTTTCTTTAAAATGCCAACGTCTACTTTGATACCTTTTTCTCTGAGAAGCTGAAAACCGCGGCCCTGAACCTTAGGATTGGGATCTGTCATAGCACAAACTACTCTATGGATCGGAAACAAGCATAAAGTTTCTGCGCAGGGAGGCGTTTTTCCATGATGGGAGCAGGGTTCCAGATTAAGATAGACCGTAGCCCCATCCAGAAGTTCCTTATTTTTTACTGATTTCAATGCATTGATTTCAGCATGAGATTCGCCATATTTTGCATGGAAACCCTGGCCAATTTGTTCGCCTTGTTTACTGACGATTACACAGCCAACTAATGGATTTGGGGAAGCATATCCACGGCCTTTGACAGCCAGCTTTAGGGCCTTTTTCATCCACTTTCTATCGTTCTGCTCTGATTGTTTGATCATCACGCGAAATGGGATAAAAAAAGTCCATTGATCCTAAATCTGAATCAATGGATTTCTATATATTGTAAGTGCTTAACGAGAAACATTTCGAAGATGCCGGTAGTCTTTGACCTCAACATCTGCTTTTAGACGTTCCGCCCATATTTGAGAAAAGTCGGTATTCCTTTGCTGATTTAGATAACCGCGAATTTCTTCACGCTCTTCATCGTTCAGATTCGCAATATCTGCATTCCTAATTTCCTCCACAAATACAACAAACACACCATTCTCACCCTGGATAGCTCTTGATTGTTCACCACTATCCAATCCAAAAACAGTTCCAACTACCTTTGGCTCACGACCTAATGTTGGTGTGCTAACGGCGTTTTTCCGGATATTATCTATTTCAATAATCTCCTTATCTTCAGCTTCTGCAATCTCGCCAAAAGAGGTATACTGACTAAGCTTTTCATTAACCTGGTTAACTAAGACTTCTTCTCTTTTTTGGCTTCTCACTGCAGATTCTACCTGAGATCTAACTTCATCCAATGGACGTATCCCTTCTGGGGTTCTTTGATCTACCCTAAGAACTACAAAACTTTCGTCAGTTTCTATCACATCGGATACTTCCCCACGATTCATGTTTCGAAGTTCAGATATAATTAATTGGCTTTGACCAAGGCCCGGAATATTAGGATTACCCTCCGTAGCTATGGCTTCATTAATTGCATAATCCCCCCGCTCAGCTTCTTCTTCAAATCCATCTAATTGTGCAAATTCTGAGAAATCGTCGGCTTCTCTAGCCAGAGCTTCTATAGTAGCCATAGGATCTGCTTCGACAAATTGGCTCAAATCAGCAAAACGAATCGCCTGATTAGTACGATCAACAATTTTTAGTATAAAGAGACTATTTTCAGATTCAATAGGGCCTACGATAGAGCCTGGTTCTGCCTGAAATGCTGCGTCTGCAATAGGCTGCGACTGATCCTGCCGGCTGAAGTAACCAAGCTCACCACCATTATTTACAGTTGCCGCATCCTGCGAGTACATTTGAGCCAGAAGTTGGAAGGATTCTCCGTCCCGGGCTTGCTCTATTAGATAATTAGCTTGTTCTTCGACTTGGTCCCGATCGGCTTCCGTAAAATTAAGTTGAATTTGACGAGCTCTTGTGTATGTCTGGTCAGCATTTTGTTGATCAAGTTTTTTGATCATATGGACTTGACCATTATATAAGTATGGATCTGATACCTCACCCACTGCAATTTCAAAGGCAGGCAGATGCTCTAAATCAACTTCTGAGGGATCTACAAATTCAGAATTGAATGGAGTTTGAGATAAATGATCTCTGAGAAACAGAGAATCATTCTCAGCAGCTTCAAAGGCATCCCTTAGAGATGCTAGCTCATTGATAGTTTTAAGAGTATCTTCAGGTGATGGGACTTTTGGGAATTCTACAAAGGATATTCTCCAGTTTTCATTTCGTTGAAACCTATCCTTATTATTATTGTAATATGAACGCAATTCAGAATCAGTAACCTCTATTTGAGACTCATCAACTTCAGAATAGGGGAATAGTATATATCTAAAATCAGCGCGTGTATTCAAACGCATATATTCACGTTCTATCTCATAATCACTCACCATCATGGATGATTCCAGAAATTTACTAAGCTTTTCCTGTCTGCGCTGTTCCCGAAGTTGCTGCTCAACCATCATCCAGACTTCACGGTTTTCAGGTGCTTCTATGGCATTCCGAAGGGCGATACGATCAATGCTTCCATCTTCTTGTTCGAATTGTTGGCGGATAAAAGGTGCTGGATTATCACCCGTTACCATTTCAACTAATTCTTCGTCGGTAACTGTCAGTCCAATGTCGTCCATCTTTTGCTGAAGAACCTTGTTTAGCACAAGTTCATCCCATACAGACTCTTCATACATAGCCCGTATTTCCATACCTGGAGCCTCACCGGTTCTCTCTCGGTACTGTTCGGTGTACATATTTACACGCTCATTAAACTCCTGGTAACTGATAGGGTGTCCTTTTACCTCACCCATCGCGGATGGACCAACCATAACCGCATCAAAAACCTGTGTATCAGCCAATACCCATAATAGACCAAATGAGATAATCAAAACCCAAATTGTATATTTGGTGCCGCCTCTCAGCTTTTCCATCAAACCCATAAAAATATCCTATGCTTGCTAAATTTGTGTACAATTTCTAATTAAAACTAACTTGTGAAGATACTGCGATTACCTGCTAAGAGCAAAACGAAGAGCTTTTACTTCACATTTAAAAACGATAAAGCTGAAGAATTCTTTTGATAAAGATCATCCTTAAAAGGGATAGTCTTTTAAAATAATTCTATTAACTTCAAATGTTTTAGGAAGACACGTGGGTTTTCGTTGATCTCTTTGATCAAGAGGTTCATATTGTAAGAAAGGGAGTCAACATTTTGATATAATGATGGGTTGTTAATAAACATACCCAGACTACCTTCGCCATTATTTATTGTAGCCATGGTGACTGATAATTCAGAACTTATACCTTTAAGTTCCATTGTGATTTCATTCAAATCAGAGCTTGTTCTTTCCAGATTATTCAGGATATCATCAATTTGCTCTTTACGATCTGAACTTAGAGTGTCCACACTGGCTAATATGTTTTGTAATGAGTTCATTGCCTGGGTCAATTCCTCGTCTTTTTGAGTTATGGTCCTGTCTATACTTTGAGTAACCCGGTTCAAGTGGCGCAAAAATTGTTCCACATCTTGCCCACCACCTTCTTGCATTATTCGATCCAACTCAGTTAATAGAGAAGCTAAATTATCAGTAGATTCAATAATTTGCGGACCAATCTTATCTCCAACCGCACGAACCTCACCCATTAAACCTGTGTCATATATTCCAGGTATATAGTCACCATCCTGATAAGTTTCGGTTTCATCCGATTTTCTAATGGTTATTGCTTTATTGCCAATCATGTCGATTGATTCAATAGCAGCTATTGATCCTTTAGGTATACCTCGTTGATAACTGATATTTAATTCAACCCTGACACTGTCGCCTTCATCGAGTCGGATTTCTCGTACAGTTCCAACCCGAACACCGGCCATTAGAACAGTAGTGCCTACAGATATCCCATTTACACGATCATAGGATGTATACAGCATATCAGTTTGACGTAAAATGGGAATATCCTGCATAAAGCGGAAACCAATAATTGCAATTAGGACAGCACATAATATGGTCAGGCCAATTTTTATTTCATTGTTTAATTTTTTCAACTTACATCTCCTTGCCGATTTGATATTCGCTTGCCGTAATAAAGCTATTTAATCTATCATGTGAGCTTTTCTCCATATCTTCAATAGTTCCGTACCAACTCAGTTTTTGTTCATCCAAAAATGCGACTTTGTCTGCAACGCGTAAAACACTGTGCATATCATGGGTGACCACAACAGACAGAACATCTAGTTCTTCTGCCATTAATATAATTAAATCATTGATCTCATCTGAGGTTTCTGGGTCAAGACCTGATGTAGGTTCATCATACAAAATATAATCAGGCCTAAGTACTATAGCACGGGCCAGCCCTACTCTCTTGCGCATACCACCCGATAAAGCCGCTGTAGTTTTATTACCAATATCTTCCAGATTAACTTGTTCAAGGCAGTCCATTACACGTTTTCGTATTTTTTTCTCAGAATACGAAGTGAAATATCTGAGCGGAAAAGCCACATTTTCAAAAGCACTGATGGAGTCGAATAATGCAGCACCTTGAAATAAGACACCGAAACGCTGCCGTACGTTTCTGAGCTGGGCATAGGACATATCAAATATATTTTCACCTTCAATTAAAACCTGACCTTCATTAGCAGTCATTAAGGCATTAAAATGCTTCATAAGAACAGACTTCCCAGACCCAGATTTCCCAATAACAGCAAGAGTTTCTCCATCATCGACCTTTAGGTTTACATGCTCCCATATAAGAGTATCGCCAAACTTTTTGGTAAGATTTTTTATTTCTATCATGTTATTTCCTAAAGCAAAATAATTGCTAAAATTAAGTCGGCTAAAAGCACATATATACAGCTTAATACGGTGGCTTGTGTTGTAGCTTTCCCTACTCCTTCAGCTCCTCCTGTGGCGTAATAACCCTTAAAACATGAAATGGAAGTGATTACATAACCAAAAACAAACGCTTTTATCAAGCCAAAAGTTACATCCCAGGGAAAAAAAACCTGCCTGGCTCCAAAAATAAAATCTGCAGGTGGTAAAGTTCCAGTAATGAAACCCGCAAGTATACCTCCACCAATTCCAGCTGTGGCTGCAGTGATATAAATTATTGGAAACATAACCATCCCGGCTAATACTCTTGGAATAACGAGGAAGGTTACAGAATTGAATCCCATTGATTCTAATGCATCCACTTGTTCACTCACTGCCATAGAACCCAACTCGGTAGCTATTCGTGCTCCAACACGTCCGGCTAATACCAGGGCACTAATTACAGCAGCCAATTCTATCAAGAGTGATTGGGAAACAATAGATCCTATGGTTGACCTGGGTATAAAACCACCTAATAGCTGATAAGCCGTTTGCACCGTCATCACCGCTCCTGTGAAAAAACCAGCTAATAAAATAATTGGAAGCGAGTCGTAACCCGTTTTTATCATTTCAGTAATCAGGTTTTTGCGGTATGAACCAAATTCTGATGAAGACCGTAAGGCCACAAACAAGAGTCTGCAATAACGCCCCAGATCTATAAATAATCGCATTTACTAAAGTAGTGAATTTTTCAAAGTAAGCTTATCCCTCAATATATTTTTCCATAGCTGGGGCTGAAATAATACCAAATATACACATAACTTATCAATAAACGTTAATCATTTATATATAAGCGCTTAACGTTTACCTTATTCCAGAACCGTAATTTTACCTCAAAATTCCCTATTTTAGTTCTTCAGAATATAATACCATATTTATTTTAGCGTGCTCACCAGAATCCCCTTACTGCTTGTGATCGTATTAGTGGTAGCCTCTAATGCAGAGGCTCAAACCAATTCGAATGCTACTTTCCGTTTTTTGAATATTCCAAGTTCTGCACGGGCAGCAGCTTTAGGTGGTGTGAATGTTGCACTGCCTGAGGCAGATGTAACTCATTTTCAAATGAATCCTGCTTACCTAAAAAAAAAGGATCACAATTATTTTGGGATATCATATTTAAACGATATTGCAGAGGTAAATACGGGTTTTGCCAGCGGGGCTTATCATATTGAACATATTGGTACCTTGGGTGTTGGAGTGCGTTATGTGGATTATGGAGAGATCACATCAGCCACTGCAGATGGGGTAGAAACGGGTACGTTTCAACCTTTTGACATTGCACTAAACACAACAATGGCACGGCCATTTAATGATAATCTGAATTACGGCGCCAGCTTATCTATAATACACTCAGCATATGATATTTATAATTCTACAGCATTGGCATTGTCTTTTGGGGCTATTTATACATTTAACGAACGAACAGTAGCAGGCCTTGTGGTGAATAATGCCGGTACACAACTAAGTGCTTTTAACGAACGAAAAGAACAATTACCCATTGATATCCGCATCGGTGTTTCCCGTGACCTGGAATATTTGCCATTCAGGCTGCTGCTCACAGCTCACTCCCTTAATCAATGGGTAATGCCTGTTTATTCTGACCAAGAAGACCCAGAATTTATTGATAATATATTAAGAAGAATGATCATAGGCGGCGAGTTGCTATTTTCGGAAAACTTCCATCTCCGTCTTGGCTATAATCACCTTTTGCATCAGGAACTAAAGACTGGCAACCGTATTGATTTCGCTGGATTTAGTATGGGCGTTGGTATCCAGATTAGAAGATTCCATTTCGATATAGGCCGTAGTTCTTATAGTGAAATTGGTGGCTTGACACATATTAGCCTCCAAACTAGACTTTAAGTTAAATAACACATCTAAAACAATATTTATGATACGTTACCTCACAGCCGGTGAATCTCACGGCCCTGAATTGATTGGAATAGTAGAGGGTATTCCTGCCGGACTGACACTTAGAAAGGAAGAAATTGCACGGCACCTCGCCAGGCGTCAGCAAGGTTATGGACGTGGCGGGAGAATGGCTTTTGAAAAAGATGCTGCAGAGATTTTGTCAGGTGTACGATTCAGTAAAACAATGGGTAGCCCAATTTCATTAAAACTGCATAACCGGGCTTTTGAAAATGATCCACAGGAATGGCCAAAAGTAATGGCTTCTGAAGGTAGTGGTGAGGGAATTGAGCGAATTACCGTCCCCAGACCGGGTCACGCTGATCTGGTTGGTACACAGAAATATCGCCTTGATGATGTCAGGCCAGTTATTGAACGTTCTAGTGCTCGTGAAACAGCTATGCGAGTAGCCTGCACTGCTACGGCAAGGATCTTCCTTAAGCACTTTGGGATTGAAATAGGTGGTCACGTATTGCAAATCGGTGGTGTGGGTTACAGTGATTGGAATGAAATCAGAGAACGGGCAGATCCTCTTAGCAACAACGGGGCTGAAACATTATTTCAGGCAGCCGATGAATCTGAGGTGAGATGCCTTGATGATGAGCTTTCTCAACAAATGGTTGACGAGATTAAAGTTCGTCGTAAAGAGGGAACGTCATTAGGTGGAATTTATGAGATTGTAATTACCGGAGTACCTGCCGGTTTGGGAAGTTACTCCCAATGGGATCGAAAATTAGAAGGACAAATTGCTCATGCTATCATGTCTACTCAAGCTATGAAAGGTATTGAAATTGGATTAGGTTTCGAAGCCGGTAAAAGGCGCGGCCATGAAGTTCACGATGAAATAAATTGGGACGGAAATACTTATAGACGAAATACCAACAGAGCTGGGGGTATAGAAGGGGGGATAAGTACAGGTATGCCTATTATAGTGCGAGGAGCAATGAAACCAATTCCTACGATGCTTAAACCTATAGATACCGTCGACATTGATTCAAAGCAAATAGTAGATACACGCTATGAACGATCAGATGTTTGCGCACTGCCACGGGCAGTTGTTGTAATCGAGAATATACTAGCACCCGTTATTGCCAATGCTTTTCTTGAAAAATATGGTGGGGATTCCATTGAGGAAATTGAAGAGCGATATCACCAATAAATGAATGGGCAGATATGAATAATCTGAAACGTATTGAATTGCTTAAAGGGTTTTTAGCAAATGATCCTGAAAATTCATTTACAATATTTGCTTTAGCTTTGGAGCATGTTAATATTTCAGAATATAAGATTGCTTTAGGCCTATTTGAAGACCTGCAAAAAAGTGACCCTGATTATGTAGGGCTATATTATCATTTGGGAAAACTTTATGAAACCTTGGATGAGGAAAAGCTGGCTATTGCTACCTATAAGAAAGGTCTTGATGTAGCCCAAAAAGAAAAGGACCCTCTAGTAATCCGCGAATTACAAGATGCACTAGCAGAACATGAACCAGAATAATACATTATGGAAAAAATGCACCGATTAAAGCTTATACTTTTTCTGACCCCGGTTATTTTAATTATAGTAACTGTTGTTCCTATCCTGGCACAGGATAAACATACCGTTCGATCAGGGGAGACTCTATATGCGATTGCCCGAAGTTATAATATCAGTATTGATAATTTACATCAATGGAATGATCTGAATGGAAACACTCTGTCAATTGGTCAGGTATTATACGTATCAAACCCCGCCTCTAAGCAAAATTCTGAAAATGGTCCGATAAAAAGTAAGGGTGCAGTTCATGAAGTCATGGCCGGAGAAACTTTATATTTGATATCACGAAGATATGATGTGAGTGTCAATGATATAAAAAGCTGGAATGATCTAAATACCGATTTGTTGGATGTAGGCCAACATTTGAATATTTATCAATCATCCGATAGTAATGTTACTCAAATTAATACTACACAAACTACGGAAAATGCTCCCCTGACCCGGCCATCTCAAACCTACCATCAGGTAGAAAGAGGAGAGACCTTGTACAAAATCTCCCAACAATACAATATGAGTATTACTGCATTGCAAAAATCAAACAATCTGGAATCCACAACATTGAATGTAGGGCAAAGGCTTATAGTAGATTCGCAAAGAGGGGCAAATACTCGTCAAAATCCGGATCAAGCAGATGTGAGAAATGACCTGGCTCCATCAATCAGGGAAGGAGCATTTGTAAAACATGAAATGGGTGAAAATGAAACACTTGAAGGACTGTTAACCAGGTATGATATGGATGAGGAAGAATTTGCTATGCTAAATCCGAAACATGAATTAAAAGGTGGTAAAGAAGTAGTCGTCTTGACACCCAGTCGTCAGTCAGGTAAAAATCCATACCGGGTCAGCACTGAACTGGAATCTTCCGGTAATATTGCAGTTACAGTATATGACCCACAGCAAATAGGAAGTTCAACGACTAGTGGAGATTTATATAATCCAAATCATTTGACCGGAGCGCATCCTTCAATACGTCTCGGTAAAGTCGTTTACATAGAAAATCCAGACACGGGCAGAGGAATTTTTGTTCAAGTTAATGATCGGGTTACAGGCAACTTCCTGAAACTCTCAGCAGCCTCTTTTAATGCACTTGGCTTTAATGGTAAGGAGGAGTTCTCTGCTAAGATTTATGATGAACTGCCTGATTAACTGATATGTCTTATGTCCCGAATAGTAAAAGCTTAACGTATAGTTATCTCATTAGCATGCCCCTGCTATTGGTTTATGAGGTTTTGATCCTTATAACCCAACCGGATCCTTCAATGGCTGTCAGGCTAAGTACTGATATTTGGATCAAATCAATATTTTCATTAACGGGACAAAACACTATTTTCATAACTTTGATTGTGGCTATTGTGATGGGGTTTATAGTGTTCTACCGTGAAAGACATAGATCCTTTTATATAAAACCTGTATATTTCTTATGGATGATATTGGAATCCCTGTTATATGCTTTTATGCTAGCCATGCTAATTTCGGGATTTGTTACTTGGCTGTTTGCTTTTGTGTCTGACTCAGGCCACTTGTCTACCAGTTTTCAACAGTTTACACTCTCATTAGGATCAGGTCTATACGAAGAACTGGTGTTTCGTGTAATGCTTGTAGGAGGCCTTCTTTGGTTATTTAAACAGCTTCGAATTCAAGGTACAACTAGACACACATATGCCGTAATAATTGGGGCCCTGTTATTTAGTGCGGTTCATTATATAGGGCCATTAGGTGATGTATTTAGCATAACTTCTTTTACCTTTCGATTTCTGTTTGGTATTGCATTGAACCTTGTATTCATCTACAGGGGCTTTGGGATAGCCGCCTGGACTCACTCTCTGTACAATCTTATGCTTTTATTAATCTGGAGCTGAGATTCTCCCATGATTAGATTAGAACATATTGAATGTGTTTACAGTTTTTAGTGTTTATATGATGATATTAATTAGCAGTCCCATCAGATATACCTATATTTAAGTGTAATCAAGGGGGAGGTGTATTCAGTGGTAAAAAGTAATATTAAACTGAATGCATCGAATAATTAATGCTATTAATATGGGTATAAGAATGGCAGAACTGAAAAGAGAGGAAGTTCAGAAACAGAATGATTTTAAAGAGGAGATTATCCCTCACCTAGACGCAATTTATAACTTTGCCTTACGGCTCACATCTGATCCAAACGATGCTGAAGATTTGGTTCAGGATACCATAGTCAAAGCATTTAGATTTTTCAGTAGTTATGAGAAAGGCACAAACGCCAAAGCCTGGCTGTTTCGAATACTAAAGAACTCATATATCAACAATTATCGAAAACAGTCAAAGCAGCCTCATCAGGTTGATTACAATGATATATCAGCGTATTACGAATCCATAAAAAGCGAACAAACCGATACAACAGATTTGGAAAGCCTTCTTTTCCGGGAACTGTTGGATGATGATGTAACAAATGCATTATCCATGTTGCCGGAAGAGTTTCGCACGGTTGTTTTACTCTGTGATGTAGAAGGATTCACTTATGAGGAAATAGCAAACATGGTAGATGTTCCGATCGGCACAATCCGTTCTCGATTGCATCGAGGTCGAAATTTACTGAGGGTACAATTGATTGGCTATGCGATGAAACGTGGGTATGATGGAATATCTAATGAATAAATAAAAAAAAGCAGGGTAACCTGTAAGCCGAATTCTGTATTCCGGAAAACCGGAATGGTAATCATTTATCTGCGTCCATAGTCGCCCAGGGACTGTTGCGGCCTACCCGACAGTATTGTGACAAGCGGCACACTGCCTTACTTGGCCTTGCACCCCGTGAGGTTTACCTAGCGCCATTCGTCACCGAATGACCGGTGAGCTCTTACCTCACCATTTCACCCTTACTCCGTGAAATCACGAAGCGGTATATTTCTGTGGCACTGTCTGTCTCCGGCATGCCGAAGCCTTCCAGTTAGGAAGCACGGTGCTTGTGGGTGTTCGGACTTTCCTCACCGTATAAACGGAGCGATTACCCGGAAACCCTGCTTTTTTCTAAAACGAATTCATTCAGCCAAATTATATGAATCTCATAAGAGACTGTTGCTTTTTATTTTTCAGAACTAAAAGATTTTTTAGCTTCCTTGAAAAATTCCGGATCTACGACAATCCTGCCGCTATTCTCGTCGATAACAACCTTATTCATACGTCTTACATCAACCTGAACCTGTGGCGGGAGCATCATACCCATGCTTGATCCTTTTTCCATAGCAACCACAGCAATATTATTGGTGAGACCCTTTCTAAGGCGTTCATAACTTTTTAAATAGCGTGCTGATAACTCACTCGCAGCTTTATCACGTTTCTTTTGTAACGCTTTTTCCTCACTCTTTGTACTTTCAACGACATTCTCAAGATTTTTTTTCTTCTCTTCCAGTTCTTCCTTAATCCGGCCTTGTTTTGCTTCGTGTTCAGCCAGGTTCTTTTCAAAATCCTCAGTTAGAAGTTCAATTTCTTCGATGCGAGTTTTTGCATTTTCAATAGCTTGATTCTGTGACTCAATCTCCTTGGTCAAAGCATCATATTCTCGATTGTTACGCACCGTTAGTTGTTGATCTTCATACTTTTTGACCAAGGCTTCAGAATCTTTAATGGCTGTCACAAGCTGAGCATGCTCAAGTTTCATCTCTTTTTGTTCTGCCTTTATCCTGTTGACCCGGGCATCCAGTCTCGCAAGGTCATGTTCAGTATCCAATATATCTTCAGGCAAGCTTCCCCTTAGGCGTGTAAGTTCGTCGATTCTGGAATCGATAAACTGCAGGTTGGCAAGATTCTGGAGTATATTCTTCACACTGATGTTTTGATCGGTTTTATTAGTTGTTTCCGCAGTCATTTATAAGTTTGTATTGGGTTTGTATTAACACTTGTCGATTCTACTGTCAGTTCTGTAAATTCTTTCTTAAGAGTATCGCGCATCACATCGATGACTGGTGACTCGCTTTCATAATGGCCAACATCCAGGAGCATGAAGTCAGGTTTGTCAAGAAAGAAATCATGATACTTGATGTCAGCGGTGATATATGCATCTGCTTGCATTTCTATGGCCTTTGATGCCAACGAGGATCCCGAACCCCCACATACTGCCACTTTAGTTATCGTTTCTTTACTTCCTGAATAGCGTATAGATTCACACTTCAGTTTAGACTTAATAGCTTCAAGAAAATTAGATTTTGAAAGGCTGTCTTCATACTCCCCAATTACTCCGAATCCATGAGGTTCGAGGTCTGAATCACCCTCAACCAGAAAACGAGTGTTTTTAAGTCCGATCTGTTGAGCCATTACAAAAGAAACACCATTGATGGCCGCATCCAGATTTGTATGAACAGCCAGTACCGCAATATCTTGTGATATTATTTTGTAAAGCAGATTTCCTAAAAAATTATCGGGGTTGATACGGCTTAATTTATCGAATATCACTGGGTGATGGGCAATAATCATGTCGCAATTTAGGCTAATTGCTTCTTCAACAACATCATTCGTGACATCCAGGCAAGTCAATACCGAATGGATGATTTTAGTTTTACTTCCGGTAAGTAGACCGATATTATCGTAATCTAACTTGTTGCTTTCAGGTGCCCACTTCTCAAAAAAAGTGGTAATATGACCGGCAGTAAGGTATGTCATTCCAAAGGGGGCCCCCCCAACCGCCTTTTTTTCAAACAAGGCGGTAAACCGAAGTGACCATCATGATGCGTCAATAAATCCAGGAATACCATTCTGATGCAGAGAAAGTTCAGGATTACCTTAAATTAATCAGGATTACCTTAAATTAATTAGACCCGTAAAATAAACTTTTTCTGTTCAAACTAAAAGCCTAATTTTATACCAAAACCAGCAACGTTTCTTGCGTTAGTTGTAAAGCTTGTACAATCAATCGTTAAATGGATATTTGCTCAAACATAAAAATAATTGAAGACAGGATTAAAAATATTTGTTCCCAAGTTGGCCGTGACCCAAACGATATTAAACTGATTGCAGTTAGTAAGACTAAGTCCATTCAATCCATCCAGGAAGCTGTCGAATGTGGACAACGTCATTTCGGTGAGAATAAGATTCAGGAACTAGTATCGAAAATGGATGCTTTTGGCGCTGACCTTGAATGGCATATGATAGGAGCGCTTCAAACCAATAAAATAAAGTACCTTGCAGAACGTGTAAATTGGATTCATTCTATCGGTAAGCTGAAACATTTGAAAGAAGTTGAAAAAAGAGCTGCTTCCGCAAAACGTAAAATAAATATTTTAATTCAAATTAATATCAGCAATGAAGATCAGAAAAGTGGTTTCTCGCCACAGGATTTGAAAGAAGTCATAAAATATATCCAGGATTATAAATGGATTAAAATTCAGGGGTTAATGGGTATGGCTTCCTTTGTAGACGATCCTGAAATCATCAGACCAGAATTTCGACTCCTGAGGGAGCTCAGGGATAGTCACAAATATTATGAAACTGAAAACGTGAATATGCACCATCTTTCTATGGGCATGACCAACGATTTGGATATTGCAATTAAAGAAGGAGCAACAATGGTACGTATTGGTACAGCTATATTTGGCGACAGATAGGTGGCATATGACGGCGCATGCCTAAAGGCTATTTACAAACCAGTAGGAGAAATATTTCAAGCTGAGCCTAAAACAATAGATTACTGGTTAATTGAACGTTATGCTTTATATACGAAAGATAAAAAAGACAGACTTTTAATTGGAAACATCCATCATAGACCCTGGGCTTTGAAGAAAGCTACAGTCAGGATTGATAAAAATACCATGACTAGGCCTCTTGGAATCTCATTGCCTGATCAAGAACCTGTTATTCATTATTCACCAGAGCAGTCTATGGTGGCATGGAATTTTAAACCTGTATGATATTAAACTTATTAATAGAAAAGTTTTCTTGAAAAGCTGGCAGTTTTCTTGAAAATGCATAATATTAGGGTGTCAAATGGCTCTTCACCAATCCTCCGTAAATAAACCTCCTGATGGCGATAGAAACGTCAATCACATACTATGTGTTCATTTTAATATGTTTGTTGACTGTATTAACACAAAGCCTGAGCTGTAGTGATGATGCTTCCAATTTATTAAAGGTTGATCTTTCCAGTACAACACCCATTGTTTGGGGGATGACGATTGATGATCAATATATTCATAAACAACTTTTTAAAGGAGAATCAAAAGTTGAATCTTTAGCACATATAAACCTGAAGTTTATCAACTTGCCTGCCAGTGAAGAAGGTAATCATTATACTCTTATTGGAGGTGGACTTGCACAAAGAGGTCTACATGGACCAATTTCTACAAAGTTTGAAGGCTTAGGATACTATTTTGCTGCACCCGAAAAAATAACTAATGCTAAATTGTATCGGGATGTTAGTTATAAAGATGATTATACCCGGGAGGTGCGAGATGGTATGATTGAATTCGATATTTATTATGAACCCTCTAACATTAATGTATTAGATGAGCGGTATTTTCCAGGTACTGAAATTGCATTATCAATGATGCGTACAGGCACTTCTGACCGCGTACTTCACGCAACAGATCATGAATTTAATTGGTCAATCGCCGGGATAGGGAAAGGTAATTCCGCAGCAATCACAATTGATATGGCTAAGGCAGAATATACCTGGTATTTGAAATTATAAATGTTTGAAGAAGATCAATTACCAATTTCAACTTTAACTGTAATCTTTCTTTATTGCCCTTTTTTAGGTACTAAATTTACGGTCAAAATTGGTGAAATAATCAACTTCCTAACTTTCAAAATAACGGTAGGTTGCCAGGAAAAAATAAGGACTTCAACCCATAATCTTTAACTAAATCATATAACCTTTTTGAGGACCTCGTCCCAGGCAAGTCTTACACAAGCTTCATGCAAAACCCCCGGGTATGGGACTTGTTTAAACCCAGGTTGGGAGTTGGTACATGGAGTTAATCAGGCTGTTTTTTTCAAAAGTAGATTTACCTTTCAGACTATGAATACTTTTTCGAAGCTATCTCGGAATTGTATCGAAAGGTTTGTTACAGAAATTGATTGAAAAGGGCTGATATTAATGGGGAACTGAAAGTATCAGTTGATGACACTGTTATATAAAGATTTATTGCTAAGAGGTTACAATTGCTAATTATATAAAAATATGTTACATAGTGTAAGGTAATTAGTATAACTTAACCAGGTTGGAGGTTCTATGATTGTTCAAGAAATCTTATCAAGTAAGAATGGTGAAGTTTTCCATATTGCACCTGAAGCCTCTGTATTTGAGGCCATAAGCGAAATGGCTGACCGTAATGTTGGAGCATTACTGGTAATGCAGAGAGGGGATTTGGTTGGAATAATATCCGAACGTGATTATCGAAATAAGGTGATTCTGAAAGGACGCACCTCAAAGCAAACTCAGGTTAAAGAAATAATGACCACTAATGTTTTATGGGTCTCTCCTTCTGATACCATTGATAATTGCATGGCTATTATGACTCAAAAGAAAATACGGCACCTTCCTGTGTTGGATGCCTCCAATAATGTTCAGGGCGTAATTTCCATTGGGGATTTGGTAAAATCTATCATCGACATGCAGGAAATTGAAATCAATGACATGAAGAATTACATTACAGGTAGTTATCCTGGGTAACTTATTGAGTTTAGCCTGAGCTGGGAATATAATCTTTGCTATAAGGAGGGTACTTCATTGGTCTTAATATATTCCATGCTAAGCTCGGCCATGGTGAATCCTACTTCCTTTATGGGGATTGGTACGGGTATCCCACCTGCTTCACGAATACCCTGGCTCTCATCATCTCTCATCGTAAGTACAAAAATTGCCTGAGTATAATTATTTTCCCTGATAGTCTGAACAGCATTGATTTTCGTTGCAGGGCTTCCCATAGCAACAATGATAGCCTGGACCTTACTTAAATCAAGTTTATGCCACATTTCTGTATTCTGAATATCACCATAAAGTACGCGTCGTCCTTTATTCAGATTTCGCTGAATTCGATCGGGGTCAATATCCATACCAACAACCTTTTTATTATTTTTCTTAAGTTCGTCATAAGCAGTTTTCCCGGCATTACCCATGCCCAGAATGAGAAATTCTGATGAACCTAAGGTTAGTGGCTGATGATCTGGATGTTTGGTATCTCGTTCCCAACGAAGTAAAAACCATTCCAGTTTTTTCCAAATTTTCTCTTCTTGTATAGTCAAAGGAGCATTCAAGGCAAAGGAGATGGCAGTGAGCAAACCAAGCGCAACCAAAGCTTCTGCGGGTATAATTTCTGTTGATACGGCAACAGCGCCGGCAATTAAAGTAAATTCGCTATATGCAGTAAGCGATATTGCCGTCAGGTAGGCAGTCCTCGCCCTGAGCTTGAACAACGTCAGTAAAAAAAAGTACAATACAGACTTTAATGGCAAAATAATCAGGCAAACCATTATGAAGTAAATGTCGGCCATGTTTGGCAGTCCGATCAGCCCAATTTCCATAAAGAATCCTACAAGAAAAGCTTCTTTAACACCCCATAGTTTTTTACCCAGTGAATCAGCGCGCTCGTCACTAGCTAAGAGCATGCCTGTTACCAAAGCTCCCAGTTCACCGCTTAAATTAAACCACTCAAATAGACTGGCTCCCCCAATGGCTAGTGCAAGAGCCATGAGAAGTACAAGTTCATCCTGGTCAAGTAAAGCTAAAATTTTTGAGATAACCGGACGAACGAGGGGGAGGGCTAAAAGAGAAAGGGACCATGAAGATGGTACTCCACCGCCAGAATAGGCCATCAATCCAATGGCAACCAGATCTTGTATGATAAGTATACCAATAGCGACACGTCCATAATACGACCCAAGTTCATTACGCATCTCCAGATTTTTGGCAGCTAATACCGTACTTGAAAATCCCAGGGTGATACTTATCAAAATAGCAGCCTGCAGATCAAAACCGAAGTATAGGCTAACCGGCAGGAAGATAGCTGTCGAAATAAGCATGTGGGTTATCCCAGCACTCAATACTTCAACCTGCACCATATTCTTAAAGCGAATATGTAAGCCCACAGTAAATAATAAAAAAACAACACCGAGATGTGATATTTCATGCAAGAGACCATCCGGTTCATAACCAAATAAGGTCAATCCCAAACCAGCCAGTAAATAACCAACGAGCGGTGGAACGTGAATGCGTGAAATTAACGCACCGATAATAAAGGCAAAGCCGATCCAGATTATGTCCATCAGATTATAAAACTAAAATTTAGCCAGTTCGTAATGAGGTTTGCTCTCACAGTCGCAAAGTATAAGGCCATCTTTATAATAAGCAAAATGTTCCTTTTGAAAAGTGTATATTCTGACGAGTTTGTTCCCTAAGTTGTTATTCGTCTCCCTTTATGTTTGCCTGGGGTGACAATATCTTATCAGGAAGGTGATAAATTATTAATGTCATTCAAAAGTAATAATGCTTGAATTTGAAACATATCTGTTGCTGGGCTCCTTATTATTATTGATCAGTGTATTTGCCAGTAAAGCTTCAGATAATTATGGAATACCCTCTTTGTTGATATTTCTATGTATTGGCATAGGGATAGGATCAGAGGTATTGGATTTTATTTATTTTGATGACCCTCAGGTAGCTCAGACCCTGGGTATAATTGCCCTGATATATATTCTGTTTTCTGGTGGGATGGATACCAATTGGGTGAAAATACGCCGGGTACTCTATATGGGTATTGGCTTATCAACCATTGCCGTTTTATTAAGTGCTTTTGTTGTTGGTATTTTTGCTCATCTGGTCCTTAATTTGTCAATTCTCCAGGGTATGCTATTAGGTGCTCTGGTTTCATCGACTGACGCAGCAGCAGTATTTTCCGTACTGCGTTCAAAAAGCATTGGATTAAAGTATAACCTTAAAGAATTAATTGAGCTTGAATCGGGGACGAATGACCCTATGGCCATTTTTCTTTCAGTCAGTTTGATTGGATTATTACAAAATGATGGGGCAGGGTTTATTGGAGTAATTCCTACATTTTTTCAACAAATGATATTTGGAGTATTATTTGGTCTGGTTTTCGGAAATGTGTTTACCTGGATCACAAATAATATCAATTTAGGGTATGATGGGTTATATCCTGTTCTCGTCCTGGCTTTTGTACCTATAGGTTATTCTGCAACCTACCTGGTTGGGGGGAATGGTTTCCTGGCTGTCTATATCATTGGGCTTATCATGGGGAATTCAAGTTTAATTCATAAAAAAAGCCTGATGCAATTTAATGATGGAGTAGCATGGCTTATGCAGATTACTATGTTTCTGGCTCTTGGATTGCTGGTATTTCCTTCAGCTATAGCTAAGGTCTGGCTCCCGGGATTATTACTGGCAGCCGTGCTTATTTTTATTGCCAGACCCATCAGTGTTTATATTACCTTGTTTTTTACAAAGTTAAATTTCAGGGCTAAAACGATGGTCTCATGGGTTGGCTTGCGCGGTGCAGTACCCATTATCCTTGCCACTTTCCCCCTTGTGGCTGGAATGGAGAATGCTGAAACCATGTTTAGCATCGTATTTTTTGTTGTTATTACGTCAATCGTAATCCAGGGGACTACCATTCCCTTAGTTGCCAGACTGCTTCATGTTGACACTCCTGTAAAATTAAAAGCCCGATTCCCAATCGAACTGGAGCCTAGCATTGACACCAAAAGTGTGTTAAAAGAAATTGAAATTATTGAGAATTCTCCTCTTATCGATAAAAAAATCGTTGAACTGGATCTCCCTGATAACGTCTTAATCGTTTTGATTAACCGTGGCGGGAAATTTTTGGTACCTAGAGGAGGTACAGTATTAGAACCGCATGATAAGCTAATGATTTTATCTGACCGGGAAAAAATTGATATTGTAAGGGGTATATTCAAGTAATACCGCCTTTATTCTTAGTTACTGTAATATCCAACTAACAGTTAAACAATGTCTGATAACACACCACAGAAGATTGTACATTTCCATCAAGGCAAGCAGAATTTCAATACAGTGATGACAGCTGGCCCCCATGATTTAACAGCTGACGAGCCGGTTTCAATGGGTGGCAAGGACGCCGGTCCAGATCCGTATGATTATTTGCTCATGGCACTAGGATCCTGCAGTGCGATTACGATGAGGATGTATGCAGAAAGGAAACAATGGCCTTTAGCGGATGTCTATTTGGAATTACGTCATTATAAAACCCACGCTAAGGACTGTAAGGACTGTGAGGATAAAGACGCACATCTTGATTATATAGAAAAAGAAATTATCCTGAAGGGTGATTTAACTGACGATCAAAAAGATAAGCTTTTGGAGATTGCTGGTAAATGTCCGGTACATCGAACTTTGTTAAATACAGTTAAAATTACCTCTTCATTAGGATTGACAACATAATCTAAGAAGTAACTTATACCTTAGCTGTTAGAGCTTTTTTTCTGCTTTTTGATACTTTAAATTTTTGCTCAGGAATTGGGTTTTCTCCTATGTGAGTAAGGATGCTTTCTAATCTTCTATTAAGTTTTACAACGTCGAAAGATTTTTCAATAGTTAGCCTTGCCTGCCGACCTAAAATTTCATTGTTGTCATCTGAATTAATAACCTGTTCAATCATATTTGCAATATCGCTTACATCGCGTTCTTCTGCTAAAAAACCATTATATCCGTTTGTTATAAGTTCAGGAATGCCACTATGTCGTGAGGCTACAACAGGAACACCTGATGCCATTGCTTCCATTAATATGACAGGAATACCTTCCATATCACCGTCGGTTGCCGTTACACTTGGAACAAGGACAAGATCTGCTTTTTTTAGGTGCTTATTTACGACTTCATGTGTGCATTCTCCATGCATCATAATGTTATCATCAAGATCCATTTGTTTTATCAAATTCCTCAGCGGTTCACGTAAGGGTCCGTCTCCGAAAATATGATAAACGATCGGATATCCGCTTTGACAAAGCTGATTGATAGCACGTATACCATATTCAAATCCCTTTTTTTCCACTAATCTACCGACTGAGAGAACTGAAATAACAGGTTTACCTTGGAGGGGACCAGGTGGGTTATATGAAAATTTATGGGTTTCCACTCCCACACGATGCACTAAAATTCGTTTACTGGAAACTCCAGCCTTTAGAAGCTTCTTTTTCCAAAGTTCACTTATCGTTAAAAACAGATCACCTTTCTCGAAAAGGGGCCTGTATATTTCTATGCCAAACATTTTGACATAATGTGTAATATCAAAACCGTGGAAAATAGTTAAAATTGGCCCTTTAATTAATCCTGAATCACGCATCATTAGGGCCCGGTTACCATTTGGCCCGAAATGACAGATGATGACATCATAGCTTTGACTATTCCAAAAGGGTACGGATTCGTAAAAAAAAGTCAGATTCAAAGCCTGCCTGCCCAAACGATTGATACTTAAAGTTTGTTTAATCGTCTTTAAATCAGGTTTATTTGTCAAAAATAATTTAAAGGCTTTTAAAAATCGAATAAGATGATTATTCGGTACTCCAGGTTTAAAGCGGGTCTTGTTTAGCAGGCCATACTTCTCTACTTCAGGCTGTACTACCGTTAGTTTACCCTTACAGGTGGCATATATGTCAATATCATATCCCTGTTCTAGCAGAGCGGCTATTTGATTGATAACAAAAGTTTCCGAAATTACCGGAAACTTGCCAATCACAAAGGCTATTTTCTTTTTTGTTTTCAGAGTTTATTAACCTGTACTTAATATGACCATTATTAATGATATGTAGGCCTATTTTAGAATACCGACAAGGCTTCTGTTGTGGTAATCCAGCCATTTAATCGTGCATGTTCTCTTTTCGTTCTTGTTATTTTTACATTCCTAATTAAAACTTAAGCAAAGTCCAAAAAAACGAATAAGCTTTTCATCCCCATAATCCACAGCCTATTAATGCATTACTTAGTATATAATAAAATAATTTCTTTATTAAAAAGCATAATCATTACTTAATTCTAATAAAGTTGTTTTAATTCATATTTCGAGCGGATACAATAGCAGATTAAGAAAACATGGAAAATATTAAGGTAGGACTAATAGGTTTTGGGAAAGCTGCTCAGGTTTTTCATGCTCCCTTGATTCAGGTTTCTCCTGAGTTGCATCTGAAAAAAGTAGTAGAACGCCATCACGATAAATCGAAATCAAGATATCCCTGGGTTGAAGTAGTAAGAAGCGTTGAAGAACTATTGGAAGATGAAACAATAACGCTGGTTGTCATTGCTACACCAAATGATACGCATTTCCCCCTGGCCAAACAGGCCATACTTGCTAACAAGCATGTTGTTGTTGATAAACCTATGGCTATCACATCAAAACAGGCAAGGGACCTCATTGATTTGGCAAAGAGGCAAAATGTAATATTGAGTGTTTTTCATAATCGCCGCTGGGATGGTGATTTCTTGACTGTCAGGCAATTATTGGCTGAAAAAAAATTAGGTCGGCTTGTCGAATTCGAGTCCCATTTTGACAGGTTCAGGAATTTGAGAAAGGAAGGATGGCGTGAAAAAGAAGGAGTTGGTACAGGTATTTTATATGACCTTGGCTCACATCTAATAGATCAGGCGTTGATTTTATTTGGACTACCACAAATGGTTATGGCTGATTTGAGGATACAAAGAGATACAGCACAGGTAATTGATAACTTTGAATTGATTCTTTTTTATCCGAATCTAAAAGTATCCCTTAAAGCCGGTATGTTGGTTCGAGAACCACAAACTCGATTCATATTACATGGGATGAATGGCTCATATGTAAAGTATGGGTTGGATCCTCAGGAAGACGCCTTAAAAAAAGGATTGGTACCTGGCCGGGCTGATTGGGGAGAAGAACTAATCGATAAATGGGGCAAGATAAATACAGACTTTCAGGGAACACATATTGAGGAATCTCTGCAAACACAGCCGGGTGCTTACGAGAATTTTTACAACAATATAGCCAATGTTATTTTGCATAGGGAAAAGCTGCATGTCAAGGCAGAAGAAGCTATGAATACAATGCGAATAATCGAATTGGCACTACAGAGTCATGAAAAGAAATGCATTATCCCCTATACTTTCGAATAAATAAATCCTAATCTAAAAAAATGGTCAATTCCATAGTTCTAATCCGCCAGTCCAGGAAAAACTTTTTATCACTTATGAACAGTTTAACTGATACAGAATTAAATATTATACCTGCTTGCTATAACAATAATATAATCTGGAATGCTGCTCATACCATCACTACAATACAGATTCTTTGTTATAAAAATGCTGGATTAGAGGGATATATTGATAATGAGTTTGTGGCACTTTATAGAAAGGGAACTCATCCTGAAGTGGAAGTAACCGGACCGGAAATACAGGTTATCAAAAAGAAGATGCTCAATTCAATTGATCAGCTTGAAAGAGATTATAAAGCGGGGTTATTCAGGACCTATAATAATTACACAACTAGTTTTGGTATTGAAATCAAATCAATTGATGAAGCTATACAGTTCCTAGTTATCCATGAAGGCATTCATCTGGGATATGCAATGGCCTTAAAAAGGTTAGTAAATATTGCTAAAGGTAGCATGCATTAATTCCGATTCAGTAATTTTTTAAGATGGATTCCCAAATATCCGGATCAACCGGAACACCATATTTTTGATTATTCATTCGCAGGGATAGGGTGTTTTCACCGGGGAACCTAACGGATTTTTTTCCAAAAGAAGCGGATGATTTCAAGTCTTGTAAGATCAAATCAATTTTATCATCCGGATAAGTGGTAATACCAATTTTGGGTAAATAAAAACACATAAAGAATTGAGAAACGGCAGTCTCTGTTTTCTGCTTCCCAATATCGAAGGTTGAATTACCATCAGACAAAACAGACACAAACATATCCAGCATCAAAGATAAGCCCGCGCCTTTCCATAATCCAATGGGTAATGCCATCTCATTTGAAAGAATAGTTTCAGGGTTTTTTGTCAGATTTCCACTTAGATCAAATCCTGCATCATATGGCATCGCTTCCTGCTTATTTAAATAAGTGCTTATTTTGCCATAAGAAAACTGTGATAGAGCCATATCCAGCACTAAGGGATTATGTTTATGAGGAATAGCCAGAATAATAGGATTATTCCCTAGTTTGGGTTCTTTTCCTCCCCAAGCAGGCATATTAGGCTTCGTGTTCGTAAAGCAAATACCCAGGCATCCTTTTTCAATAGCTTGCCATCCAAAATTACCCCCACGCATCCAATGGTTTGTATTTTTGATGGTTACACATCCAATTCCCTTCGTCTTGGCCAAATGGATGGCCCTATCCATGCTCTGGTGGGCATTAATGTTACCAGGTCCAAGGTTTCCATCCCAGCGTTCAAATGAACCAAATGAGCCTGCTAGTTCAGGCTCTGCTTGCGCATCAACTAACTTTTGGTTAATCATTTCTAAAAAAATCGGGAAACGATTTAATCCATGAGATGGCACTCCATCCAGATTGGCTTTAGAGAAAAGAGTTGCACATAAAGACGCTCTTTCCGGACAGAAATCATATTTAAGTAGAATACTTGTTAACTGATCAACTAGTTCCTGATACGGTATTCTTATTTCAGACATGAAGGGTAATAATGATTCATTTTTTAATTCATCTGTTACAAAATGATACAGATTAATAACAATACTATCTAAGAATTAATTACATACTATATGCTTAATTACCCACTTATCCCCCTTTGGGAAAGTACTAATTTGCAGAAAGCAATTTGATGAGACTGTTATATTGCGAACTTAATGGCACAATAGGATGAATGCTTGAGCCTCGGATGGCAGTTGTGCATGTTATTTCAACCTGTTGTTAGCTTTTCCACCCCGGCCATAAAAAAAGCTCTAAATGAACCCTTGATACACCCAAATCTTTGGCTAGATCAGCAGCAAAATTCTGGTAAGTATCAGATTGTTCAGGAGTAAATAAGGATAGGCCGGACCATTCAGGTAAAGTGGAGCCGTTTTTCTGTCTACGCAAAGTTAAAACGGAAGTATCATTGATCGGGGTTTCGAAAAAGTGTTCTGATAAGAAGAGATCATTAACCTCACTAAGATATCGGTTATATAAGGCCTCTCTTAAATAAAAGTTTATGGCTGTACGTGCAGTCCCCCAGGTTCTCTCTTCGGCTGATAGAGTATTAACAAGTTCTGAAGTTGACTCATCAAGTGATTGTTTGAATTCATCCGAATTTTTTGTAGAAAACTTGGATAAATCCAAACTCATTATAAGATTATGAATGATATGCATCTCAGATATTGCATATTTAAAGCCCAGATGAGATGGTGTTACCGATTCATAAACCAATTTCTGTTGTAGAGTTGATAAGAACTTTTCCTTATACATAACTGCTTTTATTATGACTATTTATCTTTGATAACCCAGCAATTGGGTCCCAACGTTCATAGCACAATCAAGAAACTGAGAATAGATACTTTAGCGTGGTTTTATATGCATATGAGTAGTACGAAGAGGCTGATTGAATATTTGATCTTCAATATATTCGAGATGAGTATCGTCATTAACAAAATCAATTTCGCTGGCATTGATGACTACCAAAGGCGATTTGTCATAATGGTAGAAAAATTGATTATAAGCCTCATTAAGCTCTTCCAGATATTCCTGTGTAATATCTTTTTCATAGGATCGTCCTCTTACCGCGATATTTTCCATCAAACGCTTAACTGAGGATTGGATAAAGATAACCAAATCTGGTTTTGCAGCAATATTGCTCATGATGCTGTACACTTTATCATATAACGAAAGCTCATCACCTGAGAGGTTCAATCGTGCAAAGATGCGATCTTTCTCGAACAGATAATCGGAGATAATAAAATCGTGAAAGAAATCTTTATTCTGTAATGCCTGTTGCTGTTGAAATCGACTGGCTAAAAAAGTAAGCTGAGTTTGAAAAGCATAGCGATTCCGGTCTGCATAAAACTGAGGTAGAAAAGGATTTTCCTCAAATTGTTCAAGAACCAGGTTAGCATTGTGTCTTTTAGCCAGTATTCTGGCCAGAGAAGATTTTCCTGCTCCAATTACCCCCTCAATAGCTATAAAGTCAAAGGTATTCATAGCCATAAAGCTACCAAATTATGGAAGTTTTAGAAACTTCTAATTTTGGAGCTGCCTGAATCATTTCCTTTATACCCATTTTAAGTTTTGGATCAATCCAATTAGGGTAAATTTCAAACAAAGGTTCCAGAACGAAAAGGCGTTTATGGTATTCTGGATGGGGTATTTTCAATTTACCAGATTGGATTTGAATTTTATCATATGCTATGATATCAAGGTCGAGCAGCCGTGCAGTCCATTTCGGTGAAAACTTGTCTCTGCCTTCCACTTGTTCAAATTCTTTCAGTTTTTCCAACAATTCTTGAGGAGAGAGGGAAGTATCCATGCGGGCTACGGCATTTAGAAAGTCGAATTTCGCCGGCCCTACAGGTTCCGTTTCATAAAGGTGTGAGGATAGAAACTTGTTATCTGATAAAGATTTCAAGAAATTCTTGCCGTTACTCATATGGTGTTGCCGGTCTCCAAGGTTGGAGCCCAATGCTATGATGATTTCTGCCATGTTCTGCTGATCTCTGAATATGCGCAAGGTCCACTTAAGGGGGGGTTGAGTTTCCTTACATTAACTTTTATTCGAATTGCCGTTGGATAGGCTTTAATTAACCTGTTACCAATTTTATCTACCAGAGCTTCTATAAGCTTCACAGATTCACCGATCATAATCCCCTGTACTATATCGTAGACCTCGGAATAATCGATGGTCTGTGATAAGTCATCACTTTCTCCTGGTTGTATTAATGATAGACTAAAGATAACATCTACCTCGAACTCATTCCCCTTTACTCTTTCAAAATCATGATATCCATGTTTAGCTAAAAAATAAAGGTTTTTTAAAGTTATGGTATCCATTATAAGGCATCCCACCCTGATTATAAGCTTGCCAATTCAATGTGATGCTTAATATCATTAATAATTTGCTGGTGTTTAATACTGGTTTTTAACCGGTCTTCAACGGAATTGATAGCGTGAATGACAGTGGAATGATCACGACCGCCAAAATGTAGTCCAATTGTTTTGAGGCTTGACTTAGTCAGGTTTTTAGCCAGATACATGGCAATCTGCCTGGCTTCTACAACTTCCTGTTTACGAGTTTTTTCACGAACCTTATTGGCATCTATGCCAAAATACTGGCAAACTGTGTTTTGAATAGACTCTACAGAAACATGAGCTTTTGTTTCCTTGATCATATCTTTAAGAATACGTTTGGCCATAGGAAGGTCGATATAATCAATATTTTGCAACGATGAAGTAGCCAATAGCTTGATGATTGCTCCCTCAAGATCCCTTACGCTGGATTTAAAATTATGAGCTATGAATTCAAAAATTTCATGGCTGAACTCTATCCCATTATCCAGGGCTTTATATTCAAGGATAGCATGACGGGTTTCATAATCCGGCATTTGCAGATCAGCAGTAAGGCCCCAGTTAAAACGAGAAATCAAACGTTCTTCAATATCCGGGACATCTTTAGGTGCACGATCGCTCGAAAGGATGATCTGCTTGCCGTCTTGATGAAGGGTATTAAAGATGTGGAAAAATTCTTCCTGGGTTTTTTCCTTACCACTAAAAAACTGGATGTCGTCTACAATCAGGACGTCGATATTTCGGTAGAACATCTGAAACTCGCTGGCACGGTTATTGCGGATGGCGTGTACAAATTCATTGGTAAAGCTTTCAGAAGAAATATAAAGGACCGAAATATCATCCCCATGGTCTTTTTTTATTTTGTTGCCGATGCTCTGTATTAAGTGGGTTTTACCATACCCAACTCCACCATACAGGAAGAGGGGGTTAAATGAATTGTTGCCAGGGCTTTCAGCTATTGCCATAGCCGCCGAACGGGCAAGCCGATTACAATCACCTTCTATATAGCGTTCAAATACATAGTTTGAGTTTAAATTGGATTCAATTTTAGTCTTCCTTATTCCCGGGATTACAAACGGATTATGAATTTGGCCCGGTTTATAGTGGTTATGCCTGTCGTTCTCCTGATAAGGTTGGGATGGAGGTGCTGGGCGCTGAGGAAGACGAACAGAACGATCTTGCAGGTGATTATTAGACTTTTCAAGTACAACTGAATAAACCAATTTGCCTTCAGGTCCCATAACTTCCGCAATTGTTGACCGCAGCATTGTGTAATAATGTTCTTCCAGCCACTCATACCAAAACTGTGACGGTACCTGTATTGTCAACTTGTTGTCTTCAATTTTAACAGGTTTTATAGGTTCAAACCATGACTTATACTTTTGATAAGTCACATTATCGCTTATAATGTCGAGACACTTTTTCCATAAATTATCAGCGGTTTCGGTGGGCAACGGAGATTCCTCAGTTAGGGCAGTAGCAGATTTATTCACATTTTTTACAGATAATATTCGGAATTATACTTTAAATGGCGTGTTCATGTAAATGGAAGTTATTCACATAATGGGAAGGCCAAAGTTTTTATCGAAATGAAAGATGCCAATAATCTGTACGGTTGTCAAAGATTATTATGAGTAAAACCTTATTTTTTGCCATACTTATCCACATTCCTGCCAACAGCATAAGATCAATTAAATCAGCAAGATACTGCCCCTGTACTTTAGTTGTAAGTAGTGGTATCAACAGCCCCAATTCATTGCCTCTATACTTCAGGCAAAGGTGAAATAGTTTTAATAATACTTTTCCACAAGTTATAAACAGCTATGCCCGGTGCTTGAAAGGTTGTTATTAGCTTTTCAAGCTAATAAGTAAATTGGCAATTACTTAGATATGGTTACCTGATAAAAGTCCTCGGATAAATCTTTTTTTTCCGCTATAATCTGATAAAGGCTTCGCTGTCCAGTATGCTGAATTGAATAACTCCAGAACATCATTATTATAGTTCTCATTGGTTTCGAAGTAGATTTTTCCTTTAGGCTTGAGGATATATAATCCCATAGCAATCAGAGCTGAATACGTAGAGTTGATGTCTTGTGTGAAGAGAGCTAGTTCAGGTTCATAGTTAATTACCTGTTCTTCGATAGAGTTTCGTTCAGATTCAGTAATATAGGGGGGATTGGAAACTACAAGATCGTATCCCTTTGTCAGTCCGCAGTTTTCCCAGTTGTATAAATCACCCTGAATAAAAGATATGTCAAGGTTATTCAGCTCGGCATTGGATTTTGCAACCTCAAGTGCTTTAAGACTAATTTCCATTGCGTTAACCTCCCAGGTAGGGCGCTCCTTCTTAATAGCTAATGCAATGCAGCCTGAACCCGTACCTACATCTAAAACTCGCAATGAATCACTTACATTGTGTTCTGCCAGGATAGTTTCAACCAGCTGTTCCGTTTCAGGTCTTGGAATCAAAGTATCACGGGTCACCTTAATAATTGTATTAAAAAACTCCGCTTGACCGGTAATATATTGCAATGGTTCATGTTTGGCTCTCCTCAATATAAGAGGCTTGATCGTACCCAGCTCTTTTGTTGTAAGAGGACGATCAAACTGCATATATAAATCGAGACGTTTGATTCCTAATACATCAGCTAGAAGCCATTCAATACTCAGGCGGGGCGATACAATATTTTTTTCTTTGAAGTAGTCAGTGCCCCAGTTCAGCATATTAACTACACTCCAGTTCTCAGGAGGTTGAGCCATGGGCGAAATTAATCAGGATGCGTTTTGTTCTGTTTTAGACTCTTCCTGTTTCTCTTGAATAGTTAATCCGAATCTTCGTGAAAAATCTAGTATGTAATCAGTTACTTTCGTAACAATAGATGGATCATCGTCTGTAAAACCTCCACTAAAACCCGTTTTCCCGCCGGTAGATAACAAAACTACTTTAGTTGATTTTTTAGAATATTCTAATATACAAGTCAGACAAATATTTGTATTTAAAAGGATATGATGTTCCTCATAAACTCCTACATAAACCTGGTCTTCGCTTTCTGATGAGTTATAGCTGTATAGATACTTTGGTTTGGTTTCATTTGTTAACATGACACCCAGTTTTTGCAGGGTATCAGATGGGCCGAAAATTGTGTAGGTTTTAGTAGTACTCATACCTTTAGGTTATATTAAGCGTTAATCGAAGAATACTGGTTTGCCAAATTAGGAGACTGGCGTAGCTTCAGTTTAATGATCTTCAAGGAGTCAGGTGTTAAACACGTAAAAATACTTGAAATATTATAATATATTAAATATACGTCATTAATTGTTGATTTATTTATAAATACATGAGAAATAAAGCCAAATCGATATTAACCCTGTATTTAACATTACTTTTTGCAAGTGGAATTGCAGCCTCTAATGTTAATGCACAGGAACGCATTGAACCCGACGTTATCCCTATCGACTCCCCTAAAACGTATTCTGATGTGGATTTTAATAACGGCATTGGATTCGGTGTTCAGCTTCATAATTATGGCGCTGGATTAGGTGCACAATACCGCCGTGTATTAGGTCCTATGACAGAAGGTATTTTTGAATTTCATCTGTCTACACTGAAAGATGAGACTGAACAAACTTTTAGTTGGTATGGCCAGCAAATTATTCCCAATAAGTATAATCGAATATTAAATGCACCCATTTTATTTGGTGTTAAACATCGAATATTTCCACGTTCCCTAAATGACAATTTTCGTGTATATTTGCAAGGAGTAGTAGGTCCAACTGTTGCCTTTGTTTATCCATATTTTAATGATACAGGTATTGGGTACAGGCAGCCAAACCAATTTCCAAATGATATATTTCAAGGATGGGGCGACGGATACTTCACTTGGGGTACAGCAGGGCATCTATCTTTGGGCGTTGATTTTGGCGATAATTTTAGCAAGATTCAAAGTGTGAACTTTGGTTATTATTTCCATTATTTTGAAGAAGGGATACAAATTATGGAACCCAATACACCCGTTGCCGGCGAAACGGGGTCTGACCCGCAAAGCTATTTTGGATCCCCCAAAATCTCATTTGTATTTGGAGGGATGTGGTAGGGTTTCTTGCCAAAATTATCCTCACATGCTACTAAAAGCGTATTTGCTTACCTGCTTAATCTATAGAGTGGAGAGCCTTATGTTTCTTTTCACTTACTCCTTTTATATGTATCTTATACGTTCATTAGAGTACTCATTTTAGGTAAGAAATCATGTCATTTATAGAAGATATTAACGCAAGGCAAATATTAGATTCAAGGGGAAACCCTACTGTTGAAGTAGATGTAATATTAGAAGATGGAATTATAGGGCGGGCTGCTGTTCCCTCGGGAGCCTCTACCGGAGAGTACGAAGCTGTTGAACTTAGAGACAGTGATTCTGACGTATATATGGGTAAAGGGGTAACAAAAGCTATAGAAAATGTAATGGATGTTATTGCTCCCGAACTTATAGGACTTGAAGTTTTCAACCAGGTAGGAATAGACAATTTACTTATTGATCTGGATGGTACTTCCAATAAAGCTAAACTTGGGGCAAATGCTATACTTGGGGTTTCAATGGCTGTAGCCGATGCCG
This sequence comes from Balneolales bacterium, assembly GCA_040905745.1. Lineage (GTDB taxonomy): Bacteria > Bacteroidota > Rhodothermia > Balneolales > Natronogracilivirgulaceae > JBBDMU01. The sequence continues at coordinate 63,089 of JBBDQY010000001.1, read as the reverse complement.
CCAGTAATGTTATGAATATGCCCTTATGGCGCTATTTGGGTGGGGTAAATGCCAAAGTGCTTCCATTGCCTATGATGAATATTATTAATGGCGGTTCCCATGCTGATAATAATGTGGATCCCCAGGAATTTATGATAATGCCCGTGGGTGCTGAATCCTTTTCAGAAGCTTTGAGAATGGGCGCTGAGGTTTTCCATAATTTGAAAAAAGTATTGAAAGATCAGGGTTATAATACTTCAGTTGGGGATGAGGGTGGTTTTGCTCCTGACCTTAAAAGCAATGAAGAAGCTATTGAAGTGATTTTAAGGGCCATTGAAAAAGCAGGTTATGTTCCCGGAGAAGATATCTTACTTGCTTTAGATCCTGCTGCTTCAGAATATTATAATTCAGAAACAGGCCTTTATGAATTCAAATGGAGTGATGGTTCTAAACGTAACAGTGATGAAATGGTAGAGTATTGGCAGAGCTGGGTAAAAAAATATCCAATTATCTCCATTGAAGATGGTATGAATGAAGATGATTGGGATGGGTGGAAAACATTAACGGATGCTATTGGTGATAAAGTCCAGCTCGTTGGTGATGATTTGTTTGTTACCAATACCGAACGATTGGCTGACGGAATTGAAAAAGGTGTAGCTAATTCTATTCTGATCAAGGTTAACCAAATAGGCACGCTCACTGAAACTCTTGACGCTATTGAAATGGCTCATAAAAATGGATATACCGCGGTAATCTCGCACCGTTCAGGTGAAACTGAGGATACAACCATTGCTGATCTCGCGGTTGCTACTAATGCCGGCCAAATTAAGACAGGGTCACTTAGCAGGACTGACCGTTTGGCGAAATACAACCAGCTCCTACGAATTGAAGAACAATTAGGTGATGATGCTGTATTTCTAGGCCGTGATGTTTTTGGTTTCTAAAAAAGATCAAGAGGAACAAAAATAAATCTTGAGGATTATAAGGGATAAGGTTTAATAAAATCTTATCCTTTTATAATTCAAGTTCCTGATACGTCTTTCAAAATCTGTTCATTTGATTTTTGACGTAACTTATTATATTAATGTTAATGTGACCTGATAATTTAAACTAGTAATAAGTAATTACCAGACAGGCACCTTAATATTTTTGTTTTTGATAAAACAGGATAAGGACTACAATTATGGATATTTATATTGGAAATTTAGCTTGGAAAACTAAGCGAAGCGAATTACAAGAATTATTTGAAAATTTTGGGGAAGTAACAAAAGCCTTTATTGTTCGAGACCGAAAAACAAGAAGATCCAAAGGTTTTGGTTTTGTCGAAATGACAGACAAGGAAGCAGCTGCAGCTGCCATTGAGGCATTAAACAACACCGAGTTTCTCGATCGGACTATTGTTGTTAATGAAGCAAAACCCAAAGCTGAATCAGAAGGCGAGGATGAAACGGAAAAGGAAGATAATGCTGATGACAACATAGAAGGTGAGACCCAGGAAGAAGTTGTGGTCAACTCTGATGAACATGACAGTGATGATCGGAAGGTCTAACATTGGTGTCACTTCGAATTGAGGTATATGTTTTATATGTGCCTTTTGGCGGTTGACCTCTATAAATGAATATCAAACATCTGGAAGCACACGCATTTCGTAATCATGCTCATGTGTCATTTGATTTTGCTCCCCACATTAATCTTATTTCGGGACCAAATGGAGTAGGCAAAACTAATCTCATTGATTCTATGCATTACCTGTGCATGAGCCGGAGTTTTGTTTCTGGATCAAATGTATATGTTGTAAAGCAGGGAGAGAGCGGCTTTTCTATCAAAGGCGAGTTTGAAGGCCGTATACGAAAATCTTTTGAAGTTGGCTGTACCTATGACCGCGGTGAAGGGAAAAAAATTACCGTGAACCAAAGCCCCCTCGACAGGCTATCTGATCTTATTGGGATGGTTCCTGTGGTGGTTTTATCGCCCGATGATAAAAAGCTGACAGCAGAGGGGCCTGTTGAAAGGAGATCATTTTTAGATTCATTTATCTCCCAGCTTTCCAAATCCTATTTGAGGGATTTAATAGACTATCGCAAGATTATTCGCCAAAGGAACCGATTGCTTAGTACACACGGATTGAATAAATCTAATCTGATAGCCTATATCGACCCTTGGAACGAACAACTTATTGAAGTAGGGTCTCGCATTGTTGCTAAAAGATATGCGGTCACAAAGGAATACAGTGAGTTTCTGGAGGATGGGTATCAGCTGATTTCAGGAATGAACCATCATCCGCATTTTGTATATAAGTCGTTCTGTGAACCATCTACAGATACTGAACAAATTGCTGCTTGCTTCAAGGAGAGGCTGATGTCCGTATTTGATAGAGAACTAGAAAGGGAACAAACGCTGATTGGGCCACACCGCGACGATCTTGTTTTCTATCTGGATGATCAGGAGATTCGTAAATATGGCTCTCAGGGACAACATCGTATGTTTGCACTTGCACTTAAACTTGCTCAACTTAAATACTTCACTGAAAAACTTGATGATTTGCCATTGTTTTTACTTGACGATGTATTTGGAGACCTGGATCCACATAAGACGGAGGTATTCCTCAAAATGCTTGTAGAACATAAAGGTCAGACCTTTATAACTGCCGCTAATGCAGAACCTTTAAAGAAGTGGATCCCTTTAGAGTCGGACAATAATATGCAATTAGAGATCAAGCAATAATAGAACTGCACTCTAGTCATATTTTCTGGCATAAGCGGATTCTTCCAATACCTGAGTAGGGTCGTTTTTATCGTTGAGAATAACAATGCGGGGTCTATGCTCCTTGGCCTCTTCTGGGGTCATGCTGGCATATGATATTACAATGATACGGTCACCCACTGAAGTCAATCTGGCAGCAGGCCCATTCATACATACAACACGACTGCCTCTCGGAGCGGCTATTGTATAGGTCTCCAACCGTGATCCATTGTTGATGTTAACTACCTGTACTTTTTCATGTGGCAATAAGTTTGCCTCTTCAAGCAATTCTTCATCAATGGTTATACTGCCTTCATAATAAAGATCAGCTTCAGTAACCGTTAATGGGTGTAATTTGGATTTAAAAATCTCTACTGTCATTCTCTTTGCTTGATTATGTGTGTATAATCAAATTATCAATTAAACGTGTTTGCCCGGCATAAACTGCACCGACAATTATATAAGTACGTCCTTCTAATATTTCCGAAGAGTGCTGCATTTTTGGTGGCTCTACACAACTAATATAATCGGTTTTGAAGTCTGTAATATTGTTTAGTTCTGCAACGTGCATATTAATAGCTTCTTGCAGGCCATTGCCACCATTCTTAATAACTTCACTTACTGCACCTAAAACCTCATATAGTTTATTTGCATTTTTTCTCTGTGATTCAGTGAGGTATATATTTCTGCTGCTGATGGCGAGTCCATCTGGTTCACGTTTCGTTGGAGCCATCACTAAGTCTATATCCATTTTAAATTCCTCGACCATTTCTTTAATGATGAAGAATTGTTGGATATCCTTCTGGCCAAATACTACAAGATCGGGTCGTGTAATATTAAATAATTTATTTACGACCTGTAGCACACCATCAAAGTGTCCAGGCCTGGATCTGCCGCAAAGTGTTTCTGCCATAGCACCAGCCTGAATCTTAATAATTTCCTCGCCGGAATACATTTCACTGACTTCGGGATGGAAAACTATGGAGACTCCTTGTTCTTCACAAAGGTCCAGATCTTTTTGAAAAGGCCGGGGGTAGGAAGCATAATCTTCATTAGGACCAAACTGGGCTGGGTTTACGAAAATAGAAACGACGACTTCTTCAGCTAATTCTTTGGCTTTTTTGATTAAAGAAATATGACCTTCATGCAATGCTCCCATAGTGGGTACGAACCCAACTCTAAGGCCTTCATTACGTAATCCCTGAATGGCCTTTCGAACTTCAAGGATATTATGTGTAACTTGTATACTACTTTTTATCATTGGGTTTTTGAGATAACCTCAAAAAACGGTGAATAGCTTACAAAGATCGACTAGTATCGAAGTTTTCCAATAACGCTTTAACGCGCTGCACAAATGCACCACCTAGGGCACCGTCAATGATTCTGTGATCATAGCTCATGCTGAGGTACACCATATGGCGGATAGCTATTACATCGTTGCCATTAACTTCCATCACAACAGGACGTTTTTGGATAACTCCGGCTCCGAAAATGGCTACCTGCGGCTGATTGATAATAGGGGTGCCCATCAGGTTACCCACACTTCCGTAGTTAGTAAAGGTAAAGGTACCGCCTACAAGATCATCCGGAGATAATTTTTTATTGCGGGCTTTATTGGCTAATTCATGGGTTGCACGGGCGATACCACGAAGGTTTATTTCTCCAGCGTTTTTGATCACCGGTACCACAAGTCCACCGGTTCCTGATTCACCTAAAGCTACAGCCAACCCGTAGTTGATATCTCGTTTGAGCACTATATTATCACCATCGACGGAACTATTCATCAACGGATATTCCCTTAACGCCTGAATGGTAGCTTCTATGAAAAATGGGGTAAAGGTTAGCTTATATCCATTTTCTTCAAAGAAAAGATTTTTCTTCTCATTTCGAAATTTAACCAGCTCTGTCACATCTGCTTCACCGAATGTTGTTACATGGGCGGATGTTTGCTTGGATCGTACCATATGTTCAGCAATCACTTTGCGCATACGGTCCATTTTAACAATCTCGACATTTCCCTGAGGCCAATGAACTTTAATCTCACCTGCAGAAATTTTAGATTTGTCTGGCTCTTTTGCTCCGGTACTTTTCGCCGCAGGTTCTTCCTGCTTTGCTTTCGATTCCTGTTTACCTGAAGTTCTCTGCTCGAGATAATCTAAAACATCCTTTTTGGAAACTCTACCCTCAGTGCCTGAACCTTCAATAGATTCAAGTTCATTCTGGGATATACCCTCTTTTTTAGCAATGGATCTTACAAGAGGAGAGTAAAATTTACCATCAGAACCTTTGCGTTGAGGCTCTGAATACTCCTGTTCTTCACTCTCGGCTTCCCCTTCAACATATTCGGGTTTTTGTTTTACAGCATCATCATGATCCTGAATCGCATTACTTTCTACTTTTTCTTCACCCTTATCAGGGCTGGCAGCAATCTCATCACCAGGTTCTGACTTAACTTTATCCTTTGCTTTTCCGTCAGCAGCACTTTTTGCAGCCTCTGCATCAGTCTCAATTATGGCAATAGGCTTGCCAACTTCTATTGTATCTCCAGCTTCAGCTAATATCTCCACCAAAACCCCTGCCTCGGAGGCAGGCACTTCTGAATCAACCTTATCAGTGGCGATTTCTAGAAGGGTTTCATCCATTTCTACTTTGTCACCTATTTTTTTTGACCATTCTATAATGGTTCCTTCCATGATGGACTCGCCCATTTTGGGCATAACAACTTCAATTCTTGCCATGAGGGATGTTTGGTTTTTTAAAATTAAACTGGATTGATATTAAAATAGTGCTTTTTTCCCACGTTTACACATCGACATTAAGCTTTGTGGTTTAATGACAATGGGTGGTAGTTAATGATGCAATTCTTGCTTGAATTCTGCAAATTGTATAATATCCTTTCTTGAAACGATACCCATTAATCTATCATTTTTGGTGACCAAAAGCCTGCCTTTTTGATGGTCTATCATTTCAGTAAGTAGAGTGAAAGCATCGGTATCAGGATTGATAGTTTTTATACCATTCAATGGAGTCATAATTTCACTGACTCTGGTATGTCCCCATAAACCTTTTTTGATATTTTTTATTTGATTTATTTCGACCAGTCCAACCAGCCTTTCTTCGTCTATCACAGGGAATGAAGAATGTCTGTTTTTGAAAAAATAGTCATCAACCACTTCAGATAAGGTTAAGTTTTGTTCAACAGAAACAGGGTCTGCCGTCATAAGTTCCGATACAGGTACGCCAGAAAGTCCTTCTCTGAGTGCCACTAATTGGTATCCGCTTTTAGCAGATTGCTGTAGAAAAAGTCCGATGAAAATCCAAAAAATACCAACTACTACCGCTCCTCCAAAAATATTCAAAACACCTAAAAACATTAGAACAAAAGCAAATATCTGACCAATTTGGCTCACAATTCTAGTCGATTTTCTGAGGTTTCCCGTATACTTCCAAATGGCAGCCCTCGCAACCCGCCCGCCATCAAGGGGGAATCCCGGTATCATATTAAAAAACAGGAGAATTAGATTAATGTAGCCCACATACCAGAGTACCCCATGGAGCCCTTCATCTATAACCGGTTGAAGTACTTCCGCCAGTAATAAAAATAAAGTAGCCAATAGCGCACTCACTATGGGCCCGCCAATAGCTATTTCAAACTCGGTACGCGGTTTGTCTGGCTCATCTTTCATTTTGGCAACACCGCCAAAAATAAAGAGTATAATCTCAGTGATTCTCATACCTCTTTTTTGAGCTACTATAGCATGTCCAAGCTCATGCAATAAAATTGAAGAAAAGAATAAAATAGCTGCGAAAATACTATATAACCAGGTATTAAACTGTGGAACATCCGGATACTGTTCAGGAAAAAAAGTAAGTCCCAATACCCCAACTACCAAAAAGAAAAGAATAAACCAGCTATAATCCAGCCTTATTTTGATATTCTTGTACTCAAGTAATGTGATACCATTCAGGCTAAACATGAAAATCCAGATTATGATTAGGAAGCGTGTCAATCATAACATGCAAAACACAAATAGAGTTTGCTAGCTTTTTCTAATTCTTATTCTGCAAATCTATCAGCCAACCTATTTATCAAGTAACTGCTTTCTTCAAGAGCCTGTTCTGCGAAATCACCAAAAAAGACACTAATAGCCTCAAATTCATCAATAAATCCCTGGCGATCACCTTGTTTAACTAGTTCTACAAGCTTCTGATGATGCTCAAAGAATTCAATAAGCAGAGTACGGCGTTCAAAATTAGCAAAAACGATGTCAGCATAGAGTTCCGCATCCTGGGCAAAGATCCTTCCCGTCATCATAAGTTCAGCACGGTATATGGGGCTGGAGAAATCAGTTATTTCACCGGGTTTCAGGTCGAATTGTTTCATAAATGAACCGTGTAGCAATGCCACAAAATGACGTAAACCCTGAATCAGGTTCATGGCATGATCATGACTTTCGGGATCTACTTGCTTAACTCTCAAGCCCCATAAACCAAATTGTTGTATAAGCCAGTCATAGTCTTCCTTTTTCCTGCCGGGGCAGACCATCATAAGCTGTTTTGACAGATTATTTACATCGGGTCCATGCATTGGGTGTAATCCCACGACGGGTCCATGGTGTGTGTCCATCATACAATCAAGTATCTGCGCCTTATTGCTTGTAAAGTCAGCTAAAATGGTTTGTTCCTCGAGATAAGGTGCGATTTTGGAAATTACATCCTTGGTGATTTTTATAGGAACTGTGATCACGACAACGTCAACTTTATTGGTCAGGTCATCTATTTTATCCCAGTCTTCTTTATCCAGGATGCGTACTTCATGGCCGCTCGATTTTGCGATACGGGCATATAGCTTGCCCATGCCACCTTTCCCACCAATAAACAAAAAGGTTTTTGGTTCGATTGTTGCTCTTGGAAATTCCGCGTTTGATTGACTGGCTCTTGAAGCGCTCATGATCATCCTCAAAAAATCTTCTGCCCAATCCGGATCCAGATCTACGGCTTTGGCTTTCTCACGAAAAGAAGCGACTTTTTCGGATTCACGCCCGGCTACAAAGATGGGCAGTTTATTTTGTATTTTAGTATCGCGTACATCCTTAACAACATCGTTTCTTTCACGAAGCAGTTCAAGGATTTGCGTGTCTATTTGGTCAATTCTGATTCGGTGCTTGTTTAATGATTTCATTTATTGATCACAAAAAAGTATTAAGCTGCAATTTTAAATAGGGAAGGTGTATGATAAGTATTCGTGGTAAATATTTTGAATTCAATAGACAAAATAAATAATTTGCGCAACTGTTTTTAAATAGATGCACTATAATCGAAAAACAAGCCATTTGTTTGCAGAAACTTAAGATCTTAGGTCTAATAATCAATAATGTCCTCTTTTAAACTAGAATCACCTTTTCAGCCTGCGGGCGATCAACCCACGGCCATTCAGGAACTCCTGGAGGGGCTAAACCGGGGCGATCAATTCCAAACTTTACTGGGTATCACAGGTTCAGGGAAAACACGGACCATTGCCTCCGTTATTGAACAACATGAAAAGCCTACCTTGGTAATGAGCCATAACAAAACTCTTGCAGCACAGCTTTACCGTGAGTTAAGCGACTTTTTCCCGGAGAACTGTGTCGAATTTTTTATCTCTTATTACGATTATTATCAGCCTGAAGCCTATATAACGGCACAAGACAAATACATTGAAAAAGACCTTTCCATTAACGATGAGATTCAAAGACTTCGTCTACGAGCAACAAGTTCTTTACTCTCTGGTAGAAAAGATGTCATTATTGTATCATCTGTGAGCTGTATTTATGGTATTGGTTCTCCGAGCGAATATGAAAAATTGGTTATTCGCTTAAAAACCGGCACTGAAATACCCAGAAATAAGCTATTGTATGATTTGGTTGAGCTTCATTATGTAAGAAATGACATCGAATTCCAACGTTCCACTTTTCGGGTGCGAGGTGATGTAGTTGATCTGATTCCCGCCTATTTGGAAAAAGCATTACGCATTACTTTTTGGGGGGATGAGATCGAAGAAATGGCCATATTTGATCCCATTACTGGTAAAATTATTGAGCAGGTTAATGAATTTACAATTTATCCGGCTTCACATTATGTAACCTCTAAGCCTAGACTAAAACAAGCTATTGACCAAATCCGGGACGAACTTGCCTGGAGACTTGACGTTTTGCATCAGGAAGAAAAATATTTGGAAGCTCATCGTCTTGAACAGCGCACGCTCTTTGATATTGAGATGATGCAGGAGATAGGATATTGTGCCGGTATAGAAAACTATTCCCGATATTTGGGTGGACGGAAACCTGATGAACGTCCTCATTGTTTGATTGATTATTTTCCCGAAGATTACCTGATGGTTGTTGATGAATCTCACCAGACAGTGCCGCAAATTGGTGCCATGTACGGGGGTGACCGTTCCCGGAAAATTAATCTTGTTGAGCATGGTTTTCGCCTTCCATCAGCACTGGATAACCGCCCACTTACTTTTCCTGAATGGGAAAGTATGATCAATAAATGCATATTTGTAAGCGCGACACCCTCTAATTATGAACTTGAAAAAAGTGAAGGTGCATTTGTTGAACAAATAATCCGCCCAACCGGATTAATGGAACCCGAGATTGAAGTACGTCCGTTGAAGAATCAGATAGATGATATCATTGAGGAAATAAGGATTCGTATCCCTAAAAAAGAGAGGGTACTGTGCCTGACGCTGACCAAACGCATGAGCGAAGAGTTATCAACCTATCTGAAAAATCTTGGAATTAAAGCAGCTTATATGCACAGCGAGCTTGATGCATTACAAAGGGTAGAAGTGTTGTACCGATACAGGCGAGGCGATTTTGATGTGTTGGTGGGTATAAACTTACTTAGAGAAGGAATCGATATTCCTGAACTCAGCCTTGCTGCCATTCTGGATGCCGACAAAGAAGGATTTTTACGTTCAGAAACTTCACTCTTCCAGATTTCAGGAAGAACAGCCCGTCATGTGGCAGGTAAGACAATCTTTTATGCCGACAAAATGACCGATAGTATGGCTGCTGTTATAAAGGAAACTAACCGACGTCGGGAAATACAGAAAGAGTACAATAGAAAGCATGGGATTACCCCCACCAGCATTGTGAAAGAGCTTAAACCGTTGGTTGACCCACAACTTATTTCTAAAGAAGGCATTGATTTCGACAAAGATTATTACGAAAAAGATCAGCCATTGGAACTGGTAAAAGTTGCTGAAAACGGAATAAGCTATAAAGCAAACCCAGCTATGAAAGAAGTTGTCTTTAAGGATAAGCAGAAATTTCTCGATTATCTGAATACCACCATGCAAACTGCTGCAAAAAACCTGGAATTTGAGGAGGCCGCAAGAATAAGAGACCAAATTGATGAAGTGGAAAAAGGGCTATAAGACCTTTTTTATTGAATAAAAGGAATATTTACTACCTTTTGCATGTTCAAATACTATCTGCTCTAATTATCGCTTGTATATATTCAATATGGAATCATGAAGAATTACATAAAAACCTTTATAAAGGATAAGAATGTTGCCTCTATTGCGCCCACCTCCGAACGGGTGGTCAGAAGTGTTTGTGAACCAATTGATTTTACCAAGGACTTGATCATCGTAGAATATGGACCCGGAAACGGTGTGTTCACCCGCTATCTTTTAAAAAAAATGACGGCTGGATCAAGAATTATTGTAATTGAAACCAATCATGATTTCGTTGCCCATCTAAGAAAAAATAAAGATTCCCGTTTGTCTGTTTTTCAGGATAGTGCAGAAAATGTGGGTGACATTATGAAAAGGTTGGGTCATGATAAGGCAGATTACATTGTATCCGGTATACCATTCTCATTTTTAAATGCTTATACCAAAGATAAAATCCTTCTGGAGAGCAAGAAGTTGCTTACTAAAAACCAAGGGATGTTTTTAGCCTATCAAACTTCGACTCATCTGAAGAAGCCTCTTCAAAAGCATTTTGATGAAGTATGGACCAACTTCAAATATCTGAACATCCCTCCGATGTGCGTCTATAAGGCATATGGATTTAAAAAAGGTTATCATTAATGATAACCACGATTGATTGACAACTATAAGGGGCAATATTAAGCTTTACCACTTAATAATCCTGATATTAAAAAGCATTTTGCAGCTTGTCTATATAATCTAGTTTTTCCCAGTTGAACTCATCACGGCCAAAATGTCCATAGGCTGCGGTTGACTGGAATATCGGCTTGGTTAGGTCAAATCTATTTATAATTCCCCGAGGAGTACAATCAAAGGTTTTTTGAACAACCTCAGCAAGTTTCAAATCATCAACCTTTCCGGTTGAAAATGTATCCACAAATACTGATACCGGTTCCACAACCCCAATCGCATAAGCCAGCTGTACCAGACATTCATCCGCAAGATCAGCGGCTACTATATTTTTTGCGATATGACGTGCTGCATAAGCGGCGCTTCGATCAACCTTAGTCGCGTCTTTACCTGAAAAAGCTCCACCACCATGGGCTCCACGCCCGCCATAAGTATCTACAATAATTTTCCTTCCAGTTAGACCTGTATCTCCATGTGGGCCACCTATTACAAAATTCCCCGTTGGATTTACATGAAGAATTGTATTTGCGTCAATTAGCTCAGATGGTATTACACTGTCAAGCAAGTGTTTCTTGACGTCTTCTTTTATTTGCTCCTGTGAAACATCTTCATCATGTTGAGTGGAGAGAACAACAGTATCAACACGTTTTGGTTTACCATAAGTATCGTATTCTACAGTGACCTGACTTTTACTGTCTGGCCTCAGATAGGGCATTAGACCAGTATTCTTACGTATCCCAGCCAAATCTCTGACCAGGTCATGTGCCAATTGAAGTGTCATCGGCATAAAAGTTGGGGTCTCCCGGCAAGCATAACCGAACATCATTCCCTGGTCACCCGCACCGATAATATCCTTTTGATCAACACCACGGGCAATGTCCAAACTTTGTTGATGTATGCTGACTAACACACCACATGATTCTGAATCAAACCTATATGCGGCTTTAGTATATCCGATTTCCTTGATTACTTTACGAACTACTTCCTGAACGTCAATATAGGCTTCAGTCGTCACTTCTCCGGAAATCATGGCAAGCCCGGTTGTAACCAGGGTTTCAACTGCCACCCGGGAATTGGGGTCCTGGGTGAGCATGGCATCTAAGATGGCATCCGAAATTTGATCGGAAACTTTATCCGGATGTCCTTCAGAGACAGATTCGGAGGTGAAAAGTCTTTTCATTTGATAAGATATGTTTGCAGGATAATAATTAAAAAATAGCGCAGGAAGTTACGAAAAAGATAGACTTGCACAAAGTAAAGCCTATCAAAACATAGCAATGAACAACTTCGACAGGTTGATGTGATAGGGTATTAGCCACCATCAAGACCTTCAAATAAGCCAGGACCCAATGCTTGAGGCGGTGTTATTCCTAAATACTGATAAGCCCGTCGGGTTGTAATCCTGCCTTTTGGAGTCCTTTGTAAAAAACCTTCCTGTATTAGAAAAGGTTCGTAAACCTCTTCTATCGTTCCTTTTTCTTCGCCAACAGCCACCGCCAGAGTACCCAGGCCTACAGGCCCCCCGCTGTAGTTTTGAATGATGGCGTTGAGAATTCGAATATCCATATCATCCAGACCATTTGCATCAACGTCGAGAGCATTAAGTGCTTTGTCTGCAATCTTATCATCTATAGTTTTTTTCCCATCGACATCAGCAAAATCCCGTGTACGTCTCAGTAATCGATTTACGATCCGGGGGGTGCCTCTGCTACGGCGTGCTATTTCGTGAGCGCCTTTATCAGTGATTCCCATACCGAGGATAGCGGCGCTTCTTATGGCTATCTGCTGCAACAGTTCAGTCTCATAATAATCGAGCCGTAAGTCAATACCAAATCGAGCACGTAGTGGTGCTGTAAGAAGACCTTTTCTGGTTGTAGCACCAATCAGAGTGAACTTCTTGAGTTCAATCTGTATACTTCGTGCATTAGGTCCAGAATCAATTACAATATCTAATTTGTAATCTTCCATAGCAGAATACAGATATTCTTCAATAATTGGGTTGAGTCGGTGAATTTCATCTATAAACAAAACGTCACCGTCTTCAAGGTTGGTGAGCATGCCTGCGAGGTCACCTGGTTTTTCAAGCACGGGTCCTGTAGTTGGCTTGACCTGCACACCCATTTCCCTGGCAATTATATTTGCCAGCGTTGTTTTTCCTAAACCGGGAGGACCTGATAGCATCACATGATCCAGCGGCTCATTCCGCATTTTTGCAGCCTTAATAAATACAGTCAGGTTATCAAGTATTCTCCTTTGCCCTATAAAATCATCCAATTTGTCCGGACGGATGGATTGTTCAAAAGCTATATCCTTTTCACCAGAGTTGAGCAGGGGATTCGTCATATGTTTTGCAGGGTAAGACTAAAATATAAGGCCTATGAATTAGCCTTTATTGGTATATCTGCTATATTTATTGTAAAGATACGATTACAAAGCATAAGAATCTTGATTTTACCGTTCCTAATCAAGTATAACAAACAGACGATATTGTGATTTTAAAAGAAGATCCGAATGAGTACTGAAAATTATCCTCCTTTTGAAGTTTCTTTGCCGGGTGACGGACAAAAAAACATCAAAAAAAAGAGAAACAATCAAACAGAACGTTTGGGTACATCTGCTACAGGGCAAACTTTACCTGCCGATTCGAATCGATTCTTTAATTATGAATTAAGTTGGCTTAAGTTTAATGAACGAGTGCTATCTGAAGCTTTGGATGAAAGGAATCCTATCCTGGAGCGTGTTAAGTTCCTGAGTATTGTATGCAGCAACCTCGATGAGTTCTTTCAAAAAAGAGTGGGTGGACTTAAGCGCCAAATCCAGGCCGGTGTAAATTATCAATCCATTGACAGAATGACCCCAACTGAGCAACTTGATAAAATTCGGGTTGAAGTGAAGGTTATGATCACCACTTTGCGTAAATGTTTCTTTGAAGAGCTCGTACCGGCACTAGCCGAAAATGGTATTCAGTTCAAAACTTATTTAGAACTTACGACCGGGCAGCAAAAAGTAATAGATGATTATTTCAATCATCAGCTATACCCAATCCTTACACCGCTAGCCGTCGACCAGGCTCATCCATTTCCACTGATATCGAATAAAAGCAGGTCACTGGCTATTGAGTTGTTAGATACTAAAACGAATGAAAAACTATTCGCGAGAATTAAGATCCCCTCTAATCGCCCACGTTGGCTTGTTGCTGAAAGCCAGAAGGGTAGTCTAATATTGGTGGCTATCGAGGATGTGATTAAACAAAACATAAACAGATTATTTCCTGGTGCAGAAGTGCTTTCAGCTAATATATTCCGGGTTACTCGCAATGCTGACGTTGAGCGAAATGAAGAAGAGGCTGACGATCTGCTTGAGGTAATTGAAGAAGAATTGCGCGAAAGGAGATTTGCCGAAATTGTGCGCCTTGAAATAGATGCAGAAACTCCAGAGCATATTAAATCAGTTTTGCTTAAGAAGATGAAGATTACCAAAGATGATGTCTTTGAAATGGATGGATTTATAGGCCTGGCTCAAAGTATACAAATCTATGATATCGAAGGTTTTAATGAACTCAGGTTTACAAAGCATCCTCCGGCTATACACCCTGTATTCAAGCATGATTTGGAAGAAGAGTCCCCTTCTATTTTTAAAATTATACGAAGGGGCGATTTTATGGTTCATCATCCATATCATAGCTTTGCTACATCTGTGCAAAGATTTATTGAAGAAGCCTCTAATGACCCTAAGGTACTGGCTATTAAACAAACCCTTTATCGAACCTCCAGTGATTCGCCACTGCTCCATTCTCTTATGAGAGCTGCCAATCAGGGAAAGCAGGTAGCTGTATTAATTGAACTAAAAGCTCGTTTTGATGAAGAGAGAAATATTGAATGGGCTCAAAAGCTTGAAAAAGCTGGTGTTCACGTAAGTTATGGATTGCCGGGCTTGAAGATTCACTCAAAGGCAACTATAGTGGTGAGGCAGGAAGGAGAACGTTTACAACGATACATACATCTCGGTACAGGTAACTATCACCCCTACACGGCTCAGTTGTATGAAGATGTAGGTTTGTTCAGTTGCAATGAGGATTTAGGAGAAGATATTACGCGGCTATTTAACTTCTTAACAGGGTTTGCTCCAGCACAGAAATATTTAAAGCTACTAGTAGCCCCCGATTACATGCGTTTGAAAATCAATGAGCTCATCAACCATGAAATAGATGAGGCTAAAAATAACAGGCCGGCCAGAATTATCGCTAAAATGAACAGCCTGGAAGACCCTGATATGATTCAAAAGCTATATGAAGCATCATCTGCGGGGGTTCGAATTGATCTGATTGTCCGCGGAGTTTGTCTGTTAAAGCCTGGTATAAAAAACCTAAGTGATCATATTAGAGTGAATTCGATAGTAGGCCGATTTCTGGAACATTCAAGAATTTACTACTTCATGAATAGTGGAGCTGACCTGTATTATATTGGGTCTGCAGACTGGATGCGCCGAAATCTGGATGGACGGGTAGAATCGCTGGTTCCTATTGATAATCCTGAATTGAAGCATTATCTGCATTATTTGCTTAATCTTCTATTCAAGGATAACCGGTACCGCTGGGAGTTGCAGAACGATGGTATTTATCGTCAATGTAAAATTAAAAAAGGGGAAGAAGAAGTTGTAGTTCAAAAACTTTTACTTCAACATGCCTTAAATGGTAAGAAAGCCGGTTCCTTAAACTATTGACGCCTTATTTAAATTAATCCAGTATACTATCCAGGGATATGAGCATTTGCTCCGCTTCAGACCTGTAATGTCCATTCATTTGGTATGTCCTGAAGATTGATTCTCTGGCCTCTGGCAAAGCCTTTAGGCCTACATAGGTTTTTCCCAAATACCAATATGATTTTTCTACAATGTTCTGATCACTATTTGACCAAATGATCGCAGTTTTGAAAGCCTGTGCGGCTTCAGTAAATCTCTCCTGGTTGAAGTAAATGATGCCCTGGTTCAAATGTGCCTTGGCATAGTAAAAGTTATATTGAGGGTCCTCTATGATCTTATTATATAGGATTAGGGCTTTGTCTGTATCACCTATTACAGTGGAATTGAATGCTAGATTCAACAAAGAATCCCCCTGACTGAATTGCTCAGATCCTGATCTTACCATTGAGGGACTTTCAATCTCAACCAAATCAATCTTATTAAGGGTAAGAATGGCAGGAGATGAAAAACTTAGGAAAAAACTAAGAATAAATGCTAATAAAAGCGCTGCTGCTGCAGCAAATAACCAAGGCTTATAATAATTATAACTGGATGCTTTCTTATTACCTTCATTTTTATAAAGTTCCTTAAGGGCTATATTAATTTTTAAATGGTCGAGATATTCAGGCTGTTTCATGATATCTAACCATAGGTCCTCAATTTCATCCAGTGTAAGCCTGTCAGCCAAATAAAGTTCGATACGTTCTTCTATATGTTTTTTTTGTTCCAAAATAATAGGTTGTGTAAGTAGGGGAGATTTTTTAATAAATAGACACCTGAAAGAGTAATTCCTTGCTCATTTACTCATTTTATTTTGAATACATTGTGCTAACTTTTTAATGATACGGTGTTTTTTGCTCCATACGCTAATTACGCTCATATTAAAATGTTTCGCGACTTGTGATGCGTCTACCCCGGGGAATGTGATAAAATAAGTTAAAAATTCTCTGTAATTATCATTTAGAGATTCTAAGCAAGTTTTTAGAATCTCAGATTCTTCAGATTTCATAATATCCTCTAATTGATTTGGGGGTTCTGATAAATAAGAAAAGTGATCATTGGAAATTAATTTATTGTTATATCGAACTTTACGAAAATAATTATTTCTGCAACAGGTTTTAATGTAAGGGATGATTCTTTCCGGATCTTTGATCTTTAAGGCTTTAATTTTTTCAAGGGTATCCAGAATAGCCTGCTGAGTACAATCTTCAGCATCAGCTCTTGAGCTGTTCATATGATACAACAAATAGTGTATTGACGTATCGGAAATACTTTCAAGAATCTTATTAAGTAAGACTTTGTCATTCTCTAAAGTGGCCCTTACAAGTTCTGAATAATCAGGTCTTTCAGGTTTTTTGTTATGCATAAGGCGTCAATCATAACGTGACTTTGGTTTAATGTCAGTAAATAATCCATCATTTGCCGACGCCTTCATTTGTTAGCATAAAGTTGATTTAAACAAATAATAGCTATCAGAATGAAAAGTTGAATTTCTGCAAATGGGTTAATCATTCGTTAGGCTAAAGCAGGGCAAAGGTTAGGTATAATGAAGTTTAACCACATTAAGTTAAAAAGGCAATACGAATTAGATAATTTATTCCATTTATCTACATTAAATAAACATTACCTGGGGATGTTTACCAATTCGACAGTGTTCTTTCAGGAGTTACTTAGAAAGTTCGTCAAGTACTTTATCCATTAAATAAGGATTGAAGTTATCTCTCTAAAAGTTTATCATTTTTCCGTAAATTCCGTAGGTAAATGATTTAACAGAATAAAGACTCTTTCAAGTTGCTATAAATAATAACCCGAGAAAACGTAAATAATGGCTAAAGAATTTGATGTATGTGTAATTGGCTCAGGACCCGGAGGGTATGTGGCTGCTATTAGGGCAAGCCAGCTGGGATTAAAAACTGTGATAATTGAAAAAAAGGACTTAGGTGGAGTCTGCCTGAATATTGGTTGTATCCCAACTAAAGCTTTACTTAAATCAGCCGAGGTGCTTGATTATATTAAGCACGCGGGAGACCACGGGATTGAAGTAACCAATTTCAAAACTGATTTTCCTAAAATCATCAAGCGAAGCCGTGGTGTGGCCGACAAGATGAGCAAAGGTGTTCAATTCTTAATGAAAGCCAATAAAGTTGAGGTTATAAAGGGGATAGCCAGTTTCTCTTCAAAAAACGAAATCACCATTTCAGATGACAGCGGTAAAGAAAATCAAAAAGTAAAAGCTGATCATTTTGTGATTGCAACCGGAGCCAGAGCCCGTGAGTTGCCTCACCTAAAAATTGATGGAAAAAAAATCATTGGCTATGAAGCCGCTTTAAAAATGGAAAAACAGCCAAAACGCATGCTGATCATTGGTGCGGGAGCCATTGGTGTTGAATTCGCTTATTTTTATCATACTCTGGGTACCGAAATTACCCTTGTTGAGCTTCAAAAAACGATTCTCCCTATTGAGGATGAAGATGTAGGCAAGGAACTCGGCAAAATCTACAAAAAAAGCGGCATGAATATTCTCACTGAAAGCTCTGTGGAATCTGTTGAGAAAAAAGGCAAGGGTTTGCTGGTGAAAGTCAAAACTTCAAAAGGGGTTGAAGAAATCTCTACCGATGTTGTTCTGTCCGCCGTGGGCGTCCAGGGTAATGTGGAAGGGCTAAACCTGGATGAGATCGGTGTTAAACACGAAAAAGGAAATATTCTAGTTGACAGGAAGAACTTCAAAACCAATGTGGAGGGTATTTACGCTATTGGTGATATTAACGGTGCGCCGTGGTTAGCTCACAAAGCTAGCCATGAAGGAATTAATTGTGTGGAAGGTATCGCAGGGCTTGAACCCAAGCCTGTAGATCATGCAAATATTGCCGGTTGTACCTACTGTCAGCCTCAGGTAGCCTCGGTGGGTTATACCGAAAAAGCGGCAAAAGAAGCAGGATATAAGGTGAAAGTAGGTAAATTTCCATTCCAGGCCAATGGTAAGGCAACCGCAATCGGCCATAATGAAGGTTTTGTCAAGGTAATCTTTGATGAGAAATATGGTGAATGGCTGGGTTGTCATATTATAGCGGCAGAAGCTACTGAGATGATTACTGAGGCTGTTGTTGCCAGAGCTCTGGAGACTACCGGACCCGAGATTATCTCAACCATCCATCCTCATCCTACCCTGTCTGAAGCCGTCATGGAAGCAACGGCAGAGGCTTATGGAGAGGGTATTCATTTAGGTACTCCACCGAAAAATCATTAAAGCCCGATTCATCGGATATTGAAATACTGGTGTGCCTGATGGTATGTTAGTATTTGACAGACGTAGACTTACCATGAATACTGTAGATTTTCATGATCTGGGAAGGATGCCTTTCAAGGAAAGCTGGGAGCTGCAGGCAGCTATCCAAAATAGGCTGATCGGTGAAAAAATTGCTGAACAGGAAGGTAAGCTGGAAAAACCCCGTAGCAATGATGTGCTTATTTTGGTGGAACATGATCATGTGTTTACTCTGGGGAAGAGTGGAAAATTCAGCCATCTGTTGAAATCAAAAAAAGAACTAACCGAATTAAACGCAGAATTTGTAATGATCGACCGTGGAGGCGATATTACCTATCATGGGCCGGGTCAGATTGTGGGTTACCCAATTATGGATCTCTCAAGATATTTTACTGACATTCATAAATATCTGCGATATTTGGAAGAAATTGTTATCCTAACCTGTGCTGATTACAATATAAAGGCGGGAAGGATTCAGGGGCTGACAGGTGTATGGGTTGACAATGCCAAAATTGCCGCTTTTGGAGTCCGGTGTTCTCGCTGGGTTACCATGCATGGCTTGGCACTGAATGTCAATACTGACCTTGATTTTTTTAATCACATCGTGCCCTGTGGTATTATAGATAAAAAAGTAACTAGTCTGAAGGAACTTTCAGGCAGAACAATTAATATGGAAGAAGTTAAATACAGAATTAAAAAGAATTTTGAAAAAGTATTCAACGTTACCCTTCAAAACAGAAGAATATTTCAGGAAGTATAAGATTATGGTAACCTGAAATAATTAAGATAAAAACCGTATTATAGAGAATTAATGACCCATTTAGATGCACTTATTAAACTGCCGGAACTAAAATGATTAAAGAACTCGACGTGATATCTTCGTCATCAGAAGCCCCGAATGAAAAAATACGCCGACCCGATTGGCTTCGCGTAAAACTCCCTTCTGGTAAGAAGTTTAAGGATGTTTCTAATATCATCAATGACCATTCTCTTAACACAGTCTGTTCGGAGGCACGCTGCCCGAATATGGGAGAGTGCTGGGGCAATGGAACGGCTACTTTTATGATCCTGGGCGATGTATGTACCCGTTCCTGCGGTTTTTGTGCCATTAAGACAGGCCGCCCTATGAAAGGCCTTGACTGGGATGAACCGAATCGTGTTGCCAATGCTGCCAAATTGATGGAATTACAGCATGTTGTTATCACGTCCGTCAATCGTGATGAACGCAAAGACGGTGGTGCTCCTATTTTTGTGGAAACAATTAATCGCCTTCGGGAAGAAATACCAGGCGTGACCATAGAGATCCTTATTCCGGACTTTCGTGGCGTTTGGGAAGCGCTTCAACTAGTGATTGATGTTAAACCGGAAGTGCTCAATCATAATCTTGAAACGGTGCCAAGATTATACAAGCAGGTTAGACCTCAGGCAAAATATGAACGTTCACTGGAACTGCTCAAAAGATGTAAAGACTCCGGCTTACGTACAAAGACAGGTATCATGGTCGGTTTAGGAGAAACACCTGGTGAGGTATTTGAAGTCATGGACGATATTGCTAAGGCCGGAGTAGACGTCATGACCATAGGGCAATACATGCAGCCCACAAAAATGCATCTGGACGTTCAGGAGTGGATTCATCCTGACATGTTTGCAACCTATAAAGATATCGGTGAAGCCAAAGGTATAGAGCATGTAGAAAGTGGACCTTTGGTACGTTCATCCTATCATGCTGAAAAGCATGTTTAATGTAAACGGTGCAGTTTCTGGCTGCACTATTAATTGCTGCAAAGCTGAAATTTAATATATTTCGACGTGGGCTCATTTGTTATCATCATCGTATTAAGTTATCTCTTAGGGTCCGTCCCCACTTCTTTATGGATGGGGAAGCTCTATAAAGGGATAGACATTCGTGAACACGGCAGTGGAAACGCAGGGGCT
The DNA here is from genome assembly GCA_040905745.1 of Balneolales bacterium. Classification (GTDB taxonomy): domain Bacteria; phylum Bacteroidota; class Rhodothermia; order Balneolales; family Natronogracilivirgulaceae; genus JBBDMU01. Next base: position 42,315 of record JBBDQY010000001.1, on the reverse strand, counting down.
ACAAATACCTTCCGTATGCTGGGGTGGAAAGCTGGTCTTGTAGTATCCCTAATCGATATAGCCAAAGGGTTCACAGCGGCATATTACATCAGCCAGCTGGGTTATTATGTTGGTGATGTTCCCACTGTGATCAGTGCCTGGGAAACTGATATATTTATGCGCATCATATCAGGTTCGGCTGCTATTGTCGGTCATATGTATCCACTTTATGCAAATTTTAAGGGGGGTAAAGGGGTAATCACAGCAGCAGGAATGCTGTATGGTATCGAGCCATATTCTATCTCAATTGTATTGGTATTCTTTGCCTTTGTTTTATTTACAACGCGCTATGTTTCTGTTGCTTCTATTATAGCTTCTATAGCTTATCCAATTAGTTTATTGATCTTCCGTTACATCTTAGGTTGGGAAATTGACGGCAGCTTGTTTGTGTTTAGTGCAGCGATTGCAATTATTATTGTAGTGAAACATAAAGCGAATATCAAAAGGCTATTGGCTGGTACTGAAAACCGCATTAGTTCATTTGCCCCGTCAAAAGGCAGATTAAACGAAGAAACTACGTGAATGTAACGATTATTGGAGCCGGAAGCTGGGGTACTGCCCTGGCTATGGTGCTATCTAAAGCAGGCAATACCGTTAATATATGGGCACGGGAAACCACTATTGTGGAGAATATAAACTCAAGGCATATCAACGGGGTTTATTTGCCAAATATCCAGCTGCCTTCTTCGATTAAAGCTTTTTCCGAATTGAAAGACGCCTTGAAGGATGCCGACCTTGTAGTTTTTGCAACCCCATCACATACGGTCAGGGAACTGGCCCGGTGTACCAGACCTTACTTGTCAGGGCATGAAGTAATTGTAAATGTAGCTAAAGGTATAGAAAATAATACCTTTATGACGATGACTCAGATCCTGGCCGAAGTATTGGAAGGATGTATTATTGAGGATCATATTGGCGTATTATGTGGTCCAAGTCATGCGGAAGAAGTTTCCCTTCATAAACCTACCACGGTAGTATCTGCAGCTAATTCAAAGACCACGGCTAAAATCATTCAACAAGCATTCATGACACCGATGTTCCGCGTATATGTTAATCACGATGTAATTGGTGTTGAAGTTGCAGGATCGGTTAAAAATATACTGGCCATAGCCGCAGGTATAGTGGAAGGACTGGATTTGGGTGATAATGCATCCGCCGCTTTATTGACCCGTGGTCTCGCAGAAATGAAAAGGCTGGGTCAAAGGCTGGGAGCTTCTCAGGATACTTTTAGCGGCTTAGCCGGCATCGGTGATTTGATTGTCACCTGTACCAGCCGCCATAGCCGAAACCGCTTTGTGGGATATCAGATTGGGAAAGGAGAGACCCTTGAAGAAATCGTTTCAAAAATGAATATGGTAGCCGAAGGTGTGAATACAACCCGGTCGGTTTATAAATGGTCACAGAAACTAAATGTTGATATGCCTATTACAGAGCGTGTATATAATGTGTTGTTTGAAAACGTTAATCCAAAGGATACTGTTTACGATCTTATGACGCGCGATCCGAAGGAAGAAATCCTGATGTAACTATAACTGTAGCCGGTTATTTTGCTTTGAACTTAGACTACCCGGTATCATGAGACAATCCGGATCACACGCTTCTCATATGTCCTTGAGGGATTTGAAGCAACTTATAAAAACAGGAGAAGGTACTTTTTTGGAATTCAAAAGGGTTATCTCCTCACCCGAAAAAATAGCCCGGGAAATTTGCGCGTTTGCCAATACCAGTGGCGGAAATCTGCTTATTGGAATTGACGATGACAAATCGATCATAGGCGTTGAGAGCTATCAAGAACAGGAATTTCTCTTGGAACAGGCCGCTCATATTATTTGTGCGCCTCCAATTGAATATTCTATGGAAGTCTTACCTTATTACCTTCGTGATATCATGGTGGTGCGGATTCATGAGGCAGCTGATAAACCTGTATTTGTTGTTACGGATGAAGGCTCAATGGCTTTTATTAGAAATAAGGATAAAAGCCAGAGGGCAAGCCGGGAGGTGATCCATGTTCTTAGAAATGAAACTAACGGAGAAGGTGTTACATTCGAGTTCGGAACCAATGAACGAATGTTGCTGAGATACCTGAATGAATATGAGAGAATCACAGTCAGGGAGTTTTCCGGATTGGTTAACATCAGTAAACGACGAGCTTCCAGGATATTGGTTGATCTGGTAAGTGCCGGTATACTCAGGCTATTTAGCCATGAGAAGAGCGATTATTTTACGCTTTCACATTAAACGGGATATCGTCAATCAGATTAGCAGTCTCTGGATTCACCTTTATTTTCCGTGATTTTTTTGTATCTTAGAATCAATATAAATAAGAAAAAAATAACTATTGAAATGTCTTCCCAAACACTAATTGATCAGCATACCCGAAATGCAGTAAATCTTACGGAGCGCGCCGCTGTTCAGGTTAATAGAATTATTAAAGAAGAGAATATCCCTCAGGAACAATATTTAAGGATAGGAGTCAAGGGTGGTGGTTGTGCAGGTATGAGTTATGCTCTTGGCTTTGATCACAAATCAGATCAGGACGAGATATTGGTAACCCAAGGCATTCAGGTGCTAGTCGATAAGCAACATATATTGTATTTAAGCGGCATAGTGGTTGATTTTCACGATGGACTTGATGCTCGTGGATTCGTATTTGAAAATCCAAATGCCAGTTCAACCTGTGGTTGTGGAACTTCTTTTAGTGCTTAGGGTTTCTGATGGTGAATAGCCACAGACTATAAATGGATCCTCTATATAAAGAACTTAAACATTCAGCCCAGGAAATTAACAAAGAACTGGTTAATTTCAGGAGACGCTTGCACCATAACCCAGAGGTGGGGTGGAAAGAATACGAAACAGCAAGAGCAATTCGGGAATTGCTTCATCTGGATGGCATTGAAGTAAAAACATTTCCAAATCACACTGGTTTTTATACGGACATTACTAATAATAATTCCGGCCCTGTCATTGCTTACCGGGCTGACATGGATGCCCTACCGATTCACGATGAAAAAGATGTAACGTATTCATCAAAGGTTTCAGGTTATGGCCATATGTGCGGCCATGATGTGCACACTAGTATCGCTGTTGGTATAGCGAGATTGCTGAAGAAGCATGCCCGTTATTTGGAGGGCACCGTGAGAGTTTTTTGGCAGCCGGCCGAAGAAGTAAATCCCGGAGGGGCATTGCAGATGATTGAAGATCATGTGCTTGACAATGTACAATCAATTTATGCCCTGCATTGCGATCCAACCCTGGAAAGCGGTATGTTCAGGATGAAAAACGGAGTAGAAACCGCCGCGTTCGATTCTTTTAAGTTTACAGTTAACGCAGCGGAAACAACCCATTCAGCCCGACCCCATACCGGTAAAGATACCATCTGGATTGCCTCTCAGATTATGAACAGCCTGTATCAACTTCCAGGCCGTTATATCGATTCCCGTGACCCATCGGTTATTTCAATTTGCACTATCCACGGTGGAGAGGCTTTCAATGTGATTCCCAAAAAAGTGATGTTCGGTGGAACAGTACGAACCTCATGGGAGGAAGACCGTGATTTATTTCGTGAGAAAATAATGCGGGTCGCTGAACATGCACAGTCATTATATAAAGCTTCGGTTGATGTAGAGGTGACTCGTGGTGCTCCAGGAGTGATCAATGACGATGGTCTGTATCAGTTTGCCAGAAACTTGATCTCACAACAAATTGGTAGTGAAAATACAAAAAACAGCCGGCAAAGCATGGGGGCAGAAGATTTTGCCTATTTCTCTCAAAAAATCCCTGGGATGTACCTGCGTATGGGGACATCCAATTCTCCTGAGACATCTCATCCTCTACACAGTTCTCTTTTTGATGTGGATGAATCGGTGATCTCACCTACGGCTGCCTTGATGAGTTTTTTGCTGATTCAGCATCTGGCTCAAAATATTAAACCCACAGAAAAAAATGAACAGGAAAAATAACTTACTACGATTTAAGAAATTCGTATTGTATTTTACACCCTGTGTCAATGAGTTCGAAATATTATTTCACATTACAGCGATACCCCAATGAAAGTTATGAAATTTGGTGGCTCATCCATGGCGGATGAAAAGACATGGAATCAAATCCTGGCCATCGTGACGGCTAACCGCCAAAGTGTAGTGGTGGTCTCTGCAATTTACAAAGCTACAAATGGCCTGCTGGAGGCCTCTGAACTAGCCCGAAACGGTCATTATGACGATGCAATAAAGTTAAGCAATCATCTCAAAGGGCGCCATAAAAGTATAATTACTAATTTTTTCTCTAGTTCAAATATTTTATGTACTGATCCTTTAGAGGCAGAATGTCAAACCTGGATAGATGACAACTTCCATCAGCTTGATGAATATCTGCTCAGCATATACAAGTTAAGGGAGTTGAATAATAAAACAATCGATATTATCTCCAGTTTAGGTGAGCGTCTTTCTGCTTATTTGCTGGCCGCCTGTGGTCGTGCCACCGGCCTGGATACAGTTTATATTGATGCCGGAACCGTAATCTATACAGACGATGATTTTGGCAAGGCCAACCCCGATTTTAATAAGATTAACAGTGCCTCAAAGCGACTGGCCACACTAATTAGCGAAGGTAAAACACCGGTGATGGGTGGATTCTATGGAAACAGCCCGGACGGCGAAATCACTACCCTGGGACGTGGAGGATCAGATTACTCTGCAAGTTTAGTCGGCAGCGCGCTGAATGCAGAGGCCATAGAAATCTGGACCGATGTAGATGGAATGTACACCTGTGATCCTCGTTACGTAAAACAGGCAAGGTTGATACCCGAAATCGGATACGATGAAGCAGCAGAATTAGCTTATTTCGGTGCGAAAGTATTACACCCGGCTACCATCCAACCGGCGGTGGAGAAAGAGATACCGGTTTACATAAAGAATACCTTTTCAGCGGATAAGCCGGGTACAAAAATATGCCGGGAATCACGTATTGATGCGGATGTTCGTGCTATTGCTTTTAAGCAAGACATCACAATTGTGACGATCACCTCCTCACGTATGCTCATGGCCTATGGTTTTCTGGCCAGGGTATTCTCAACTTTTGAAAAATATGCAGTTTCGGTTGATTTGGTTACTACTTCAGAGGTTTCCATCTCCATGACTGTAGATACTAAGACGAATCTGGATTTTGTGCTTGATGAATTGAAGCAATACGGAAGGGTTGAGTCAGAAAGCGGACAGTCTCTGATCTGTCTGGTTGGACGTAACTTCAACAAGGCCAGCGGTATTGCCGTGAGGGTATTTGAGGCTTTGTCTGGCATCCCGGTACGGATGATTACCCAGGGCAGTTCGGATATTAATTTATCGCTGGTAGTTGATAATAAAATGGTCACCAAATCAATTCAGGCACTGCACGATAAATTTTTCTCCTGAGGTATTCATAAATTATAAAACCTGAGATAAACCTGTATATTCAAAATCATCCTTAAAAGGATGGCTCAAATGATCATACTAAGACTGTTTTTATGAAAATTGCCTTGTTAGGTTACGGAAATATGGGACAGCGAATCCATGCCCTGGCTGAAGAAAATGGATATATAGTCCCCATCATTCTTACCGATGAAAACAATGTGAACGGAAATGGCATCATTCCATCAGAATTCGAGGAAATTGATGTAGCCATTGATTTTAGCCATCCGGATGTTGTGGCTATTCACATGCAAAAATTGCTCGAACTGGGTACACCACTAGTTATCGGGACTACAGGATGGCCAATAGACCCCGTAGCATTGAATGCTACCTGCAAGGAACATCATGGCCAGGTCATTTATGGTTCTAATTTTTCCCTCGGCGTTCAACTATTTATCAAATTAATAGCCCGGGCAGGAGAACTATTTGGGAAAGGTGACTTTTTTGATGTCGTTTTGAATGAAACACATCATACAAAAAAAGTGGATGCTCCCAGTGGAACGGCATTAACCATGGCTGATGTTTGGCTGAAAGCTTCAGGATCAAAGAAAGAGACCGTTTTTCAGTTGCCCAATAAACATGCGATCGATACTGAGAATTTATTAATAACTTCACAGCGTTTAGGCTCTGTATTTGGTGACCATCAACTTAGGATAAATTCTCCCTATGATGAAATTGAACTTACCCACCGTGCCCGTTCTCGTGATGCTTTTGCTGCCGGAGCAATCAAAGCTGCGGAATGGCTAATTGAGCAAAAAGATGGATTTTACCTAATCGAGGATGTTATCGAAGAAGTTATGAAGGCCTGAGAGCAACTTTTCAATTATGCCTCACCTGGGCATCCTGAATTATCTTCTGGATCTCTTCTTTAGTTATAACATATTGCTCATTGCAGTAATGACATACCAGTTCCTGGCTTTGGTCATCCATATCTTTAAGCTCTTCAATATTGACCATGGCCAAAGCGCTTTTGAATCTTGCCTTATTGCAACGGCAGAAGAAATGAACGGGAAAACGATCGAGTTCTTTTACCTCATAAGGTTGACTCAATCTTTGCAGTAAGTCATCTATATAAACATCCTGCTTAAAAAGGGTATTAAGAACAGGCATATTTCTTACATTTTCTTCAAGCTTATCCTTCATCATATCAGGAGCATTTGGCATAGCCTGGATGAATACTCCCCCCGCCTGTTCTACATTTCCATGTTCATCAATTCCTACATCCAGTGAAATTGCGGAAGCAATTTGCTCTGACTGCAAGAGGTAATAGGCAATATCTTCTGTCACATTTCCCTTAATCAGTTCAACAGTCCCGGTAATAGGTTGAGCTTCATTATAAAGAACTTTGGAAAAAGTTAGAATACCTGCTCCAAATCCTTCACCAAGATCCTGAGTTTGGGTGTAGTCAAGCTCAGCGGTAGAATTACTCACATATCCCCGGATTTCACCATGAGAGGTAGCTTCAGCAATCAGCATCCCAATTGGCCCACTGCCTTCGATGCGAAGCTGCACTCGTTCTTCAGCTTTAAGGTTGGATGCCAATAACATTACTCCAGTGAGTGCCCTACCGAGCAGAACCGTATTTAGCAAGGATAAGTGATGCCTTCTTTGTGCAGACCGTACTACATCAGTAGTTTTAATAACAGAAATCTTAAAGTGGCCATCGGTGGTTATCCCTTTAATAATTCTGTCTTTGTGTAGGAATTCCTTTTTTTTCATTTATGAAATAAGATAATGTTAGGGGTAAATGGCTGTGAAAATAACGAAGGGGTGTAGAAGTTTAGTTCTGAAGTATAGGAAAAAAGGATTTTGTAGTGAGGGTTTATTCATTTCGTTATTCATTTTAGAAATGTGCATTCATTTATTATTTAATCAAAAAACATAAAAAAGTTAAAAAGAAATTGTTACCATATGGGGCATTTTTTGCTTTCTCGTCCTGAATGGTTCAATGTAAAGTTGAGCCTTTCCTTAATTTTAGTAAGCAACTAGATAAGTACGTTTTACGAACCTTCAACATTTCAAACTGTTTAATGTCTTTTTAAAACCAAATTAGAGTTAAGGCCAGTGCTACCATAGAAAATACGGTGCTAGCCACTATACTGCTGGCGGCAAGAGCACTATCGCCACCAAGCTGGGTCGTCATAATGTAAGAGGCTGCAGCCGTTGGACAGGCAGACAGAACCATGGCAATAAATTGCTGATCCGGTGGAAGACTTATTAACAGGGTTAAACCATAGGTTACAGCTGGTACAGCGGCTACTTTCATCAGGCTGGCGAGTAGAGAATATCTGATATTCCCACGGATCTGAAGTTGGGACAGAGCACCTCCCAAACTCACCAATGCTAATGCAAGGGCCGTCTGCCCCAATAACTCCAAAGGCCTGTTTACAATGATCGGTAATCCTATCTGAAACCACCCCAGGAGGCCACCGGCAAGTGTTGATATAATTAAGGGATTCTTACCTAGTTGCTGCAGCATGTCCGGCAACATTGCGGTCGATATTTTTTTTTGAGCACTAATTAGCAGGATAATGGATAAGATATTGTATAGGGGGATTAAAGCCGCCAATGCAAGCAGGGCTTCCGAAATTAGTTCACCGGTCATATCTTCTTTAAGGGCGAAAACAATCAAAGGCAGCCCAACAAAGGCCAGGTTACCCCGAAAGGTTGCCTGGACAAATACACCAAAAGCAGACTTGGGCATTCTCATAATAGCCGCCAGCAAGATGGCCAGTAGACAAACAACCAAAGTGGACATCATCAGGATGAGAATGAGCTTGCCTGCCGCCAGTTCACTGAAATCAGTACTACTTAAAGTGTGCAAAAATAGGCTTGGTAGGGCAATCCAATAGGTGAACCGATCCATGCCGATTCTGACTTCCAGATTTAGAAAACTTTTTTCTGATAAAGCGGCACCCAGGATAACCAGCAGGATTATAGGTAATAAAGACTCAATAGCTTGAAGCATAATCGATATAACTTAAATATTCTATAATAAGTTCGATTCATAAAAATGATAAAAGACAGGGGAATAGTAAGCTTTATAATATAAACTTAACGTTTTTCTAAGAATAGTTAACATTTTGCAGCGTTCTTAAGTTTTGTAAATTCAACTAAATAACCTAATGCAGGGACCAGATAAACCCTCTCTGAGTAAATCAAAACTGGCCGAATCCCTAATTAAAAGTCAACCGGGCTTATTTGTTCTTTTTGACAAGGCAGGGAACATACATTGGTGGAACACCAGACTGGAGCACTACTCCGGTTTTTCGAATGATCAGATTAAGAGCCTGAAAGTGCTTGACCTTGTTGAGGAAAGTGACCGTAATGCTTTACAGAGAAAAATTGATGAGGCTTTTCGCAAAGGAATGACGGATATAGAAATCCGCCTGAAAAGCAAAAAAGGAGAAAATATTTTCTTTCTTTTTACTTGGGTGGCAGTAGATATGGATGATACCGATTATATTATTGGCACCGGAATTGATATTACGAGACTTCATCTGGAGCGGTCAAAGAAGATGCGGTATTATCAGGCTCTTGAAAAAAGCAGAAATGAGATCCTAATGTTTGATGCGGAAACCCTCTGCCTGGTTTACGTAAACAAAGGGGCTCGTAAAAATCTGGGTTACTCCCTTAAAGAGCTTAAGGATATGACGGCTACAGATATTAAGCCTGAATTCGATGAAGATAAATTCCGCAATTTCATTCAACCCCTGCTAAATGGTAAGAAAGAATTTTTAAAATACGAAACCTCTTTACTACGCTCTGATGGAAGCCGTTATAAAGTTGAAATTAATCTTGAAATGGTCGAATCGGAAGATCAAAAAGTGCTTATTGGTATTGTAGTGGATATCACCGACCGAATGCTAAAAGAGAAACAGACCAAAGCTTCTTTGAGGGAAAAGGAACTTCTTTTAGGCGAGGTTCACCACAGGGTTAAAAATAATCTTGCAATTGTATCCAGCCTGCTCAATATGCAATCTCATAATGTCAAGGATGAATCTGTAAAAATGCTGTTCGATGAAAGCATAAGCAGGGTCAAGGCTATGACCATGATCCATCAAATGCTATATGAACAGGAGGATTTCTCTGAATTAAATTTTGGTCTCTATCTGAACAGATTGATTAGCTACATTTCAGCAAACCATCAGAATAATGTTACCTCTGTAGAAACTGACATAACGGCCGATAATATAAAATTTGATATCATAACGGCAGTGCCTTGCGCATTGATTGTCAACGAGTTAATCACGAACGCTTACAAGCATGCCTGTAAGGGGCAAGAAAGGTGCCTTATTAAGGTTTCGCTCACTAAGAAACAGAACGTTAACAAACTGGTAGTTTCAGATAATGGCGTGGGCTTTCCTGAAAAATTTAATTCTGAAAATTCTGCAGGTATGGGTTTAACACTTGTACGTGGACTAACTGATCAATTGGGCGGCACGCTTGAGTTGCATCAGGATGGAGGTACCATTTTCAAGATCACTTTCAATACCAATAAAAGGATTGATGGATATAAATTGAGAGATTAAGCACAACCTCACAGATCTCAGTTATTATCCTTTATTCCTTATTTAATTAGGCAGTAAAATTATCATTTTATACTCTCCAGCCAGCCGTATATCAAGTCCCGGACAAGTCCCCAGCCAAAGGTAGTATTTCAATAGTATCATAAGACTTGTATAGGACATGGTACGGCTCAGGTCTGTTATTGAATGCGCTTTTTTTAACTGAATGAAATTGGAAATATCAGAAATTATATTGGAATATAATTAACATTATGATCAAGATTATCAAAATAAAAAATGAAATATGCCTTATTAAATAAGGTGAGGCTAAAATCGAGATAATATCAGTATGCCTTTATCGAAATACTATATTTTTTTCAGCCTTTTATTACGTTTTCGTATTTCCATCATGCTCAGCACAAACAGGGTGATAGCTGTTAAGGGAATCACAAAATAAATCATCGCCGTTGATAAAACAGTCAACGCATCATGATGAGCTGCGGCCAGGATTAGGTATGCGGTATAGGCAAAGTAAAAACAAAGAAAAAGGGCCCCTTCCCATCTGGAAATAATGCCGTCCGTAAAAAAAATGGGTAAACAGGCTATGGAAGCGGCTATCATAACGGGAATGTCAAACCAAATAACGGAAGCAGCAACAGGAATATCAGCAGGAGTAAAGATACTGGACAAACCCAGCACGCCAAGCAGGTTAAACAGGCAGCTACCTACAATGTTTCCTACGGCCATATTACGTTCATTCCTAAAACCTGCTACCACGGCGGTTGTCAGTTCAGGCAGGGATGTACCAATGGAAACAATGGTTAATCCTATAATCAATTCACTAAGGCCAAAAAATTGTGCAAAAGCTACGGCACCCTCAACAAGCCATCCCGACCCGATAACTAAAAAAGCAATGCCTCCAATAATTAATCCAATTTCACGGGCCCCGATTTTTGGAGGGTTTGATTGAATATCATTATGTTCATCATAAATTTGCTCTCGTTTTTCCTTACTCTGTCTTCCCCGGTATATCAGATAAACAGTATAAATGATAAGTACACTAAAAAGGATAATTCCATTCATCCGGGTAAAGAATCCATTCATTGATAACCCCATGACGATAGCAGATACTGCAATAAGCAGGGGGACATCCATCCTTACCAGTTTATGAGAGGCCGATAAAGGGGTTAGTATAGCCGATAAGCCCATGATCAGAAGGATATTCACAATATTGCTCCCAATAATATTTCCTATCGTAATATCTGACTGTCCGGAAATAGCGGCATTTATGCCTACGGCAACCTCAGGTGCTCCGGTACCATAAGCAACGACCGTCAAGCCAATGACTAGGGGTGTTATGTGAAAGGCTGTCGCCATTCGGGATGCACCCCTGACCAGAGCCTCTGCACCCAGAATTAAGAGAATGAGTCCGACAAAAAAAAGCAGTATCACCATTGAAAATAAGCAACAGGAATTTTAAAACGTATCGTTCCTCTGGTAGATATGTTTAGTATCAAAACCTTAAATTATTACAGCCATTTTTTAGGGATTGAAAATACATTGTAAGTATAGGAGAAATATATTCTTAATATTATCAGCCCGTTTCGTACGTAACATAGTAGTATTGACTGTGTATTCATTATATGCCTATTCAAATCAAAAAGATTATAATAATGCACCCCCTGTTTTGTCTCAGCAGCACGCTTGGGTTCCACTACAAGTTAGGAATTATCTCAATTGAGCCATGATTTTCATATTTTAGTATCAGTACATACTGCGGTTGGCAAATTAGCAGAATCTCCTCCATATAAAACTATTACTGCCTCATAATGAATAGAATAAAAATATTACTCATTACATCTGTTGTGGGTGGAATTGTAGTGATACTTCCGGTTCTTATTATTTTTCTGACCTTTAGGTGGTTGTACATGATCCTTTCAGGGTTGATTCATCCATTTACAGCATTTCTTGTTAGCAGAACCGATATGCAAAACCTGGTTGCTGATATTTTGGTCATAGGAGTTATTCTTCTGATTTGTTTTTCCATCGGTGTGTTTGTGAAGACAAAACTAGGAACTTATGTTTATCAGTGGCTGGAAATATCAATATTCAAACAAGCCCCCGGTTATACGATGATCAAAGATACCCTCATGCTTTTTTTGGGGAAAAAGAAAGCCCCTTTTTCTGCTGTGGCTCTGGTTAAAGTTTTTGACAGTCCGACATTGATGACTGCATTTGTTACCGATAAACATGCCAATGGAGGGTATACGGTATTCATACCGACAGCGCCAAATCCTACGTCAGGTAATATCTATCATCTGCAAAATGAACAAGTTTATATCATTGATGTAAAAGTAGAAGATGCCATCCGGAGTATACTGGCATGTGGTGCCGGTTCTGAAGAATTTATGGATAAAATTGTGTTGCCCAATCACAATATGAATCTTTAAGCTGCAACAGGCTATTGTAAGTTGTACGATTTATGATTAAAATATATTAAGATATTTTAATCATCCGTGGCTTAACACAGGTATATTAAATTCAATTGAAATTATTCGGTCATAACAAAATTGTTAGAGGCCGGCTAAACAAGCTTACATATGGGAAGAGCATCTTTAATAATTTGCACAGGTTTTACCTTCATTTTAGGAATCATGCAGCTCTTTATCCATAGCAGCCATGTTTCCCAATCTAAACTAAATATTAGTTATGCCAACCAATCTCAGGCCAGAAACATGGCCATGAGTGGAATGCAGATAGGCCTTAAAGAAGTCAGTGGAAATTTTGGCTGGCGCCCAGATCCCGAACCATGGACGATCACCATTAGTGGCAATACCGTCGATGTATTTGTTGATGATTTTGCTTCACACCCTGATTTGGAGCCGCAACAGATTCGGGTGAGAGCAGAATCAACCTTAGAAGGTGTGTCAGGAAATGCTCACGCAATTCTTGAAGTAGACAATATCCTGCCTGAAATACCAGCTTCACTAGGCTTTTACACCGATCAGACACAGCTAAATATAAATGGGAATGCATTTATTTTTAGCGGAGAAGACACCAACCCCGATGGTACTGCAGGAACAAAAGAGGATCTGCCGGGAGTTGCAGCTGATACCAGTGCTTATGATAACCTGTTAGATAACCTGAATTCACAACAAATTGGAACTATAGAAGATTCTGGATATGAAGAAAAGGCATTAAATAACGTGGATTTGCATGAACGTGTTGATGGTTACATTTCTGTTTCGGAGGTATTTAATGAATCATCCGTTTCTCCTTTAGGCGATTACAATTATCCTAAAATTGTCCGTATGAACGGTTCAGGGGGTGCAAGAGATGAAACTGGAGCTGGAATATTTATTATTCCTGAAGGTTCTACCTTTACGGCAAAAGGAGACTTTACGTTTTACGGCCTGATTATTGTTCAGGGAAAGCTTGACCTTCGAGGCAATGTTACCGTTTATGGATCGGTGCTATTTGGTGGACAGTCAGAACTGGAAATCCCTGATGAAGATGAGGAAGCCAGCTTTTCGGGTCATGTTAAAACAATTTACAGCAGCAGTTCATTATCCAATGCAAATAATAAATTAGCCCATTTTCTTGATACTGGCGTGACGGTTACAGAGATATTTGATTAACTTCAATCTGCAGTAAAAATGATTGATTAAGTTTTCTTGTCAGAAGAAGATTTCCAGCATTGTTTGATTACTTTTCCTAATTCATCATAATTGAAAGGCTTTATCATAAACCCTACAGGATTAGTTTTCTCCGCTCTTTTTACAGTCATTTTATCTAGAACACTAGTTAAGTAAATGACTGGAATGGAGGAGAAAGTTCTGATCTCATTCATAAGTGTAATACCGTCTAAACCCCCAGGCAATTTGATATTCATCAGTATCAAATCAAAGTTTTCTTGTTTAAGTAAGTTTATTACATTTTCACCTTCGGTAACTTCTGTTGTTACTAAATATCCAAGGTCTGTAAGATATTGGGTTAGGTTGTACGCAATAATAAATTCGACTTCTACGATTAAAATATGCCTCATACAACCAATTACTATGAATAAAAACAATCGGAGTTAATTGCTAATATATGTAATTTATATTATATATAATAAATGTTTGTTTAAATAAATTAAATTATTTCAGTGTCTGATCATCCGCTTCGAAATATTCATGTAAAACAAAGGCATAACCATTACCACTTTCAAAATCAAAAGCGGTAATGGTTATGTCGCCCGAAGAGGTTACACTGCTATATTATTTGTCCATTATCAATAGCAGCTCGTTCATCCTGGCCAGGGCTAATTTTTTATTATGGTTAACCATATGAGGTTTGATGGATGAAATGCAGGGAAAAGGCTGATAATGTTTTTTTTGATGTATTTCAATTGTGTATGATTACTATAATGAATAATTTTTGGAATTTCATTTACTTTTCCTGAAAAAAGTTGGTTATCATGAAACAAACCCAATCTATCAGCTACTGTCTGCTTATACTATTTTTGGGTTGCACGGAAATTCAGACGGAAAATCTGTCTGCTTCCGTTGAAAAGGAATATTTTGGATCTATGGGCACAAACAACCAGGTTGATATTTATACATTAAGAAACTCAAATCAAATAGAAGTAAAAATCACTAATTATGGTGGTATCATCACCTCCATCACAACACCTGATAAACAAGGGGAAGTTGCCAATGTGGTTTTGGGATTTGACGATATTGAAAAATATCTTGATGGCCATCCTTATTTTGGAGCTATCATCGGGCGATATGGGAACCGAATTGCTAAAGGAGAATTTTCACTGAACGGTGAAGATTATTCATTGGCCACTAATAATGGTAACCATCATCTTCATGGAGGAGATAAAGGCTTCGATAAAGTATTATGGGATGCCCAGGTCACATCCAATACATCTTTGGAATTAACCTATAGGAGTGAAGATGGGGAGGAAGGGTATCCTGGAGATCTTGATGTAAAGGTTATCTATACATTGAATGATGACAATGAACTTATCATCGAATATGAAGCCACTACCAATAAAGCAACACCGGTAAATTTAACCAACCATAGTTATTTTAATTTGACCGGTGATGGATCCCGAGATATACTGGACCATATTTTGTATATCGATGCGGACCATTATACCCCTGTAAATAAGGAATCTATACCCATTGGAGAAATTGCTGAGGTTAAAAATACGCCTTTTGATTTTTCTTCTCCTAACAAAATAGGAAGTAGAATTAAGCAGGTTGGCGTGGGATATGATCATAACTACGTACTCAATGGTCAACTTGATAGCCTGCGTTTGGTCTCGACTGTTCATGAGCCTGAAAGTGGACGCAGTTTGGAGGTGTATACTACGGAGCCCGGCATGCAATTTTATACCGGTAATTTTCTTGACGGTTCACTTACTGACGGTCAGGACAATATTTTGAATAAACATTCCGGCTTTTGTTTGGAAACTCAGCATTTTCCCAACTCACCCAATGAACCCGCATTCCCATCTACCATACTAGAATCAGGAGAGACCTACCAATCGACAACCGTTTTTAAATTTTTAGTCGAGAGACCTTAGAGGTTTCTAAGCAGCACAATATTTATTCAACCATATTCTGTTAAGAAATTAACAGGCCAGTATTTTACCGGGAAGTGGTGAACAAGGTGGGGTTGAAGTTTCTAAATTCGCTTTAAAATTAAGTTGGCTATAAAAATAAAAAAACAAAATATATTTGGACTAATAGGTATAAATATCGTAATTTTAAGTAAACTTTTTAACACCAAATATTATGCATCTAGATTTTGGCAATATTTTACTTTATCTGATCCACGGAACTCTTTTCGTTGCACTGGCTTTATTTGTAGCCAGTATTCTCCGACCAAACCGTCCTGATGCAGAGAAATTAGCCACCTATGAATGTGGGGAGGAACCTGTTGGTTCAGCGAGAATACAATTCAATAACCGCTTTTATATTGTTGGGCTTATGTTCCTCATATTTGAAGTCGAAGTGGTTTTGTTGTTCCCATGGGCTGTAGTATTTCAAGAGGTAGGTTGGTATGCATTTTTTGTAATGCTGGTTTTTGTCTCACTGATATTTATTGGCTTTATCTACGAGTTGGGCAGCGGACATATGCAATGGGATAAACCAGATCCGGTACTACCGAGATACATTGAGGGTCAAGGTGTTGTTTTGGGTCAGGTAGAAGCAGGAACAGAACAAGTTGGTGATGTTACCCAAGAAATGGAAATGGTAGTAGAGGAAACTATTTAATTATTAGGATTATGGGATTTCTTGACAAAAAGTATCACGACGACAATATAATTATTGTTTCCCTGGAAAATGCTCTGAACTGGGCACGGCAATCTTCACTTTGGTATATGCAGTTCGGACTGGCTTGTTGTGCTATAGAGATGATGGCCACAGCAGCCTCACGATATGATCTGGATCGCTTAGGTATAATACCTCGGTCATCTCCCAGACAGGCGGATGTCATGATTGTTGCAGGAACGGTGACGATGAAGATGGCCTCTCGTATCAAACGGCTTTACAACCAAATGTCAGAACCTCGCTATGTGATTAGTATGGGTTCCTGTTCAAATTGTGGAGGCCCCTATTGGGAGCATGGCTATCACGTGCTGAAAGGAGTTGATAAAATAGTACCTGTTGATGTGTATATACCCGGTTGTCCACCTCGGCCTGAAGCTCTTCTTGAAGGGTTTTTAAAGCTGCAGGCTAAAATAACCAATGAAACCCTGGTGGATAGCGAAATTGAGCAGAAATAAAACTTTTTATATGCTATGACAAAAACGGAAGAAATATTTGAGTATCTGAAATGGAGGTTTGAAGACGCCAATCTGGTATATCATCCCGCTAATTCGGGACAGCCCTGGATTATTATTTCCGCTCCTTTTATCAGGGAAATCTCTCATTTTTTGAGAGATGACATGGAACTGCGTTTTGATTCTCTCATGTGCCTGAGTGGCGTCCATTATCCTTCGGAAGAAATGCTGGGGGTGACGTATCATATTCATTCTACAAGGTACGGTTATAATCTTGTGCTGAAGGTAGCTGTAAATGTTAATGATCCCCTAGTTCCATCTGTTGAGTCTATCTGGAAGACAGCTGACTGGCATGAACGTGAAGCCTGGGATATGTTGGGAATAAAATTTGAAGGACATCCAAATTTAACCCGGATATTGTGTCCGGATGATTGGGAAGGGTTTCCTTTAAGGAAAGATTATGTGCAACAGGACACCTATTTAGGGTTAGAAACTAAGTGAGAATACTGATAAGTAGAGCATATGACAGAAACTAGCTTAAAAACACCCGATTCCAGAAAGATGGTCCTCAATATGGGTCCCCAGCATCCTTCAACCCACGGTGTTTTGAGACTGGAGCTGGAACTTGATGGGGAGATTGTGACGGGAGTCAAGCCGCATATTGGTTACCTGCACAGGTGTTTTGAAAAATATGCTGAATCTTTGGATGATTATTCTAAAGTGGTGCCATACACTGACCGTCTGGATTATGTTGCGGCAATGAGCCAGGAGTTTAGTTATGCGCTCGCAGTAGAAAAGTTGCTGGAAATAGAAGTGCCTGAGCGAGTGGAATACATCCGGGTTATTATGGCTGAACTTCAGCGAATTGCCAGCCATCTACTTGCCGTAGGGACCTTCGGATTAGATCTGGGAGCATTTACACCCTTTCTATATTGCTTTACAGAAAGAGAAAAGATACTTGATATTTTTGAGAAAGCTAGCGGTGCTCGTCTGCTCTACAACTATATTTGTATCGGAGGATTGATGAAGGATGTACCAAGCGATTTTAAATCTGATACCCAGAATTTTGTCTCGACTTTCAGGCCGAAGATTAAAGAATTAAATGATCTTCTTACAACTAATAGGATTTTTATTAACAGAACAGCTCATATTGGTGTACTGCCTGCTGAAGTAGCTATAAATTATGCGGCTTCAGGACCGGTTCTCAGAGGTTCAGGAGTTTCCTGGGATATTAGGCGAGATGATCCCTATTCGATTTATGACCAGCTTGATTTTAATATACCAATAGGACAGGGAGAGGTTGGAACGGTTGGAGATTGCTGGGATCGTTACATCGTCAGAGTTCTGGAAATGGAAGAAAGCCTGAAAATAATTGAACAAGCCTTGGAAAAAATGCCTGAAGAAGGTGATGTTCGGGAAAAAGTTCCTAAGAGGATCAAGCCCCCCGAAGGTGAAGTTTATGTCCGGACAGAATCACCAAGAGGAGAATTGGGCTTTTATATCATTAGTGATAAATCACCCAGGCCTTATCGTGTAAAAGCACGTGCACCAAGCTTTGTGAATTTAAGCTTGCTGCCTTCTATATCACTGGGGTCAATGTTAGGCGATCTGGTTGCGATTGTGGGAAGTATAGATATTGTATTAGGAGAAGTTGACAGGTAATAATGGATGATTAAAAAGGAACAGCATAATATATTTTTAGATAAATTAGTCTTAATATCTAGTTAGTAATAAACAAATAAACGAAATGATTGAACTGCTCGAATATACTATACCCTCAACGATGTTAGCCCTGGTAATACATGCATTGTTGCCTTTGGGTTTCATCCTGGTTTATGCGCTTTTTGCTATTTGGCTTGAGCGTAAAGTTGCGGGTCATGTACAAGACCGACTGGGACCAATGAGGGTAGGCGGGTGGCATGGATGGGCCCAAACTATTGCTGACATGCTAAAGCTGTTACATAAAGAAGATATTATACCCACACAGTCAAACAAGTTCCTGTTTAAAATGGCCCCATATATGTTGTTTACAGCTTCATATGGTGCATTCGCCGTGATACCTTTCAGCAGTGCCTATATAGGGAGCAGAGTTGATATTGGTGTGGTGTATCTGCTGGCCATTTTATCCCTGCTAACATTAAGTGTAATCATGGCAGGGTGGGCTTCGAACAATAAGTGGTCATTATTTGGTGCTATGCGAAGCGCTTCTCAGATGGTGAGTTATGAAGTTCCCACTGTTGTAACGGTATTGTCAGTGATCGTAGTTACCGGATCTTTGAATCTGATGACCGTGTCTGAAATGCAAACAGGGAATGATCTTTTTGGTTTTTTACCAAATTGGTTAATCCTTCAGAATCCATTCCTGGTTATTGCTTTTATAATATTCTTCATATCCATCCTGGCAGAGTCTCACAGAGTGCCTTTTGATCTTCCTGAATCTGAATCTGAGCTGGTAGCTGGGTTTCAAACAGAATATTCCGGTATGAGGTGGGGGATAATAATGCTTTCAGAATACGCAGATATGCTGTTATTGTCCCTGTTAGGGGTCACGTTGTTTTTCGGTGGCTGGAATAGTCCATTCGGAGTATTTATGGCGGGTCCGTTATGGGGTTTTTTCTGGTTTATTTTGAAAGGCATGCTATTGGTATTTGTCATGATGTGGATTCGCTGGACCTTGCCTAGACTTAGGGTGGATCAGCTAACCTATCTTTGTTGGAGTGTGCTTATACCTGTTTCATTTATAAATCTGGTATTGGTTGCATTATGGGAAATGATCTTTTAAAACAATGAGATAATCGTATGGTAAAAGTTCTAAAAGAAGGTTTATTAACATTTAAGTCCATATTTACGGGGATGGGTGTTACCTGGGGGCATTTATTTGAACCAGCGGTAACGCTGCAATATCCTGAAGAACGTGCCATTCTGCCTGACCATGTACGCAACCAGCTTTTTGTAAATATTGAAGATTGTATTGGGTGTAATCTTTGTGCAAGGGCTTGTCCTGTAAACTGCATTGAAATTGAAACAGTTAAGGCAACAGTCGGTGACGATTTAGGCAAGACATCCACCGGCAACCCCAAACGATTGTGGGTAACTCAATTTAATATAGATTTGGCACGATGCATGTACTGTGAATTGTGTGTTCACCCGTGCCCTACCGAATGCATTTATATGACCTCAGAGTATGAATATTCTGAATATAACCGGAACGATCTTAACTACAAGTTCAGCAATTTAACACCCAACCTGGTTGAAATTTATAAAGATAAAGCAGCAAGAGAAGCTGAAAAGCTGGCCCTTGAAAAAGAAGAAGCCAGACTGAAAAAAGAAAAAGAAAAATTGGAAAAAGAATCTAAGGATAAGGCCTGATTATGAATCTATTCGCAATCATCTTTTATCTGTTTGCCATCGTGACGATAGGTTCGGCTGTCATCATGGTTTTCTCAAAAAACATCGTCCATTCCGCATTTGCACTAATGTTCTCATTAATAGGCCTGGCTGTCTTTTATGTGTTGCTATATGCCGACTTCGTTGCTGCAACTCAGCTGGTGGTTTACGTAGGGGGTATTCTAATACTCATATTATTCGGCGTGATGCTAACCACTCAGGGTATACCGGAAAAGCTGGAGGTATTGATAATAAATGTATGGCCATCTGCTATCCTGTCATCTTTGATTGCCGTGATTCTCTTCTTTGTATTCACCAATACAGAATGGAATCTTATCCAAGTTGTTGAGAGAACTGAAGTAGTGCCAGAGCTGGGTATGTTGCTGATTAGCAAATTTCTTCTCCCTTTTCAGGCAATAGGGGTGCTTTTATTGATTGCAATTATCGGGGCCATGCTGATGTCAACCCAAAGTAAACGGCTTAATAATTAATAACAGCTATGGAAAATCAATTTATATATTGGCTTGCTAACCCCGGACTAAATCATTTTCTAATGGTTAGTGCGCTTCTATTTGCTTTGGGTTTAATGGCAGTAATCACGCGGCGCAATGTGATCATGGTCTTAATGGGGGTGGAGCTTATACTGAATTCAGCAAATCTAAATTTTGTGGCTTTCAGCCATTATACCAGTCTGTCACTGGAAGGACATATGATCGCTTTGTTCGTCATCATTATTGCTTCCGCAGAAGCAGCTGTTGCATTAGCCATCATCCTTAACATTTATAACCGGTTCAGAACCATAAATGTAGACGAGATAAGTAACCTTAAAGGGTAAGAGACAGATACGATATGGAACTTCAACTATACATACAATTGGCACTGATAACTCTGGCATTGCCATTTGCTGGGTTTTTAATATTGATCTTCACTGGCAAAAGGTTACCCCGTAATGGTGATTGGCTGGCAACCGGGTTGATATCCCTTGCTTTTCTATTATCTCTCTTTATACTGATCGCGAAATTGGTCTGGCATCATAATGAAACCATAACAAGCTCTTTGAATTGGATCACTTTGAATGATCTGATGGGGCCTAGTTCCATAGAGTTTGGCATTACGGTTGACAATCTTTCAGCTATTTTGCTGGTGGTTGTTACAATGATTAGCATGCTTGTTCATTTTTTTTCCATTGGCTATATGAAGGGAGACATCCGCTACTCAAGGTATTTTGCATGTCTGGGCTTATTTTCTTTTTCAATGCTGGGTATTGTTTTGACGAACAACCTTCTTCTGATGTATATATTTTGGGAACTGGTAGGTATCAGTTCCTATTTGTTGATCGGGCATTGGTATGAAAAAAAAACAGCTACAAATGCGGCATCCAAGGCATTTGTTGTTAACAGGGTGGGTGATGCCGGGATGTTCGTTGGTATCATGATCCTGTTTACCAGTTTCTCTACGTTTACCTTTGAAACAATTTTTGATGCTATTTCAAATGGCGAGTTGCCATTTGAAAGTACAGGTTGGCTGACAGCCGCAGGAATTCTAATCTTTTGTGGGGCCATAGGAAAATCAGCACAATTCCCACTTCATGTTTGGCTGCCGGATGCCATGGAAGGTCCAACACCGGTGAGTGCCTTAATTCATGCGGCAACCATGGTAGCGGCAGGGGTGTATCTGGTGGCCAGAGTTTTTCCTCTGCTTACTGCAGATGCCCTTTTAGTCATAGCTTACATCGGAGCGGTAACATCCGTGATCGCGGCTACAATAGCCGCTACTCAGATGGATATAAAAAAGGTACTTGCTTACTCCACCATTAGTCAGCTTGGTTTTATGATCATGGCCCTAGGAGTTGGGGCTTATGCTGCCGGATTTATGCATTTAGTAACTCATGCGGCATTTAAAGCTGGACTGTTTTTGGCAGCCGGTAGTATCATATTTGCTATGCATAAAGCTCTGCATAAGACAAACGACCATCATACAGATGCCCAGGATATCCGGAATATGGGTGGATTGAAGAGGAAGATGCCGGTGACATACTGGACCTTTCTAATATTTACCCTGGCCATTTCAGGAATTCCTTTTACCTCCGGTTTCCTCAGTAAAGATGAAATCCTTGCCGGTACATTAGCTTTTGGAATCATGAGCGGACATTACCTACTTCCTGTTGCTGCATTCCTGGTTGCAGGGCTGACGGCATTTTATATGTTCCGTGCGTTGATCCTGACTTTCCATGGGGAACATGCTAATGCGACCAGACTAGAAGGAGTTGAAGAATCACCTAAAGTAATGATCATTCCGCTGATCATTCTGGCCTCACTTTCAGTGTATATCTTCTATAGCTTTAATCCTTTCGGAGCTGCTTCCGGCTGGATTTTCCAGGCCATTGAGCGTCCGTTGAGCATTGTGCCAGTAGCTATGCAGCCAATAAGTAACCTGCTATTCCATAATGTAGTCAGCATGGTTCATTCGATAGCCATGGGACTATCAATACTTTTTGCTTTCTCGGGGATCATATTTGCCCTGCTTGTCTATAAATGGAAAAAGATAGATGCAGACCGATTGGCTAACTCAATGGGAATGCTTTATAAAGGCGCTTTTCATAAATGGTATTTTGACAAAGTATATTACAAAGTATTTGTTGATGGTATACTAGGGTTTGTCAAGGGTTTACACAAATTTGACGACAAGGTAATCGATGGATTTGTTAACAGTACAGCCGGTGTAGCAATTCACTTATCGAATATCAGTAAATGGATTGATGAACATATAGTGAACGAATTGGTCACCCTGACAGCCTGGATAGCCGGTTATGCCGGAGAGCAGCTGGGAAGGCTTCAAACAGGGAAGGTACAAACTTATCTCGCCTTCATGGTATTTGGCTTTATTGTGCTATTCATACTCTTCATATAAATCAATGATGTACAAATCTTTAAAGAAAACCACAAAAACCTTAGATAAATGGAACTACAATTATTAGGTATCGGCATCTTAACCTGGATCGTATTTATTCCTATTGTGGGTATGATCATCGTCTTGTTAATACCGGATAGCCGTCAGGATGCCATACGATGGACAGCCCTGGCAGTAACTGGAATGCAGCTCATGCTGGCGGGCCTGATTCTTCGGAATTTTGATCGCAGTATGTTAGGGATCAATGAATCCGGCAGTTTTCAGTTTGTGGAACATTTTAACTGGATTACAGTGGATGCCCTGCCTTGGATTGGAAAGGTTGAAATCACCTATTTCCTGGGTATTGATGGGCTTAGTGTGTTAATGGTCATCCTTACCGCATTGATTTCATTTGTTGGGGTGATCTCTTCCTGGAAAATAGGCAAAATGGTAAAAGGGTATTTTGCACTCTACCTGCTGCTTGTAACCGGCATGATGGGCGTTTTTGTATCGCTTGATTTTTTCCTCTTTTTCATTTTTTGGGAAATCATCCTACTTCCCATGTATTTTCTCATTGGTATATGGGGCGGTCCGAGAAGGGAATATGCGGCTATTAAATTTTTCCTCTATACATTTATCGGCAGCATATTGATGATGCTGGTCATGATTGCTCTCTATTTTAGTATAGCCTACACCGACCCGGTTACCGGTGAATTGGTGCATACGTTCAACTTGTTACATATGATGAACCCAGACAACCTGGTCGAGGGGAGTATCTTAGCGGGGATCAATACTACCTGGCGTTATATAGCATGGATAGCATTATTTGTCAATTTTGCCATTAAGATACCCCTTTTCCCTTTTCACACCTGGCTACCTGATGCTCATGTGGAAGCGCCTACGGCTATTAGTGTTATACTTGCAGGGGTATTGTTGAAACTAGGTGCATACGGATTATTGCGCATCAGTTTCCCAATTTTCCCTGATGCTACGGTTTACTTTGCCTACATGATGGCTGTACTAGGAATGATCAGCATCATATATGGTGCCTTCTGTGCAATGGCTCAAACTGATTTCAAAAAGCTTATTGCTTATTCATCAGTAAGCCATATGGGAATCGTCGTTCTTGGAATAGCCTCATTGACTACCCAGGGTATGGTGGGTGGTGTGTTCCAAATGTTTAACCATGGCATCATTACAGCAGTGCTGTTCCTTGTAGTTGGAGTCTTGTATGACAGGACGCACAAACGTGGGTTAACTGATTTTGGTGGGATGGCAACTGTGATGCCTCGTTATACTGGTGTTGCGATCATCGGTATGTTCGCCGCGCTTGGTTTACCAGGATTAAATGGGTTTGTCAGCGAGTTATTTTCTTTTCTGGGGGCATTTTCTGCCTTCCGATGGATTGCCATAATCTCAGTGACAGGTATAATCATCACCGCTGCCTATATATTGTGGACAGTTCAGCGTGTATTCCTGGGTAAATCTCCCGAACAATACAAAAACCTGCCCGATTTGTCAGCGCGGGAAATGGTTAGTTTCGCTCCCCTAATTATGCTAATCATCATGCTTGGTATTTACCCGGGTCCAACCATTAAATTGATGAATGCCTCAGTAAGTCATTTAGTAGATTTGATCAACATAGGAGGCTTTTAAGCAGTGAAGATTACATTAATATATAATGACCATCTGGAGATGGATAACAATGAACCGAACTAATTATGGGTGATAATATTCTTAATAATATAGTCTTGTTTTATCCTGAAATCACTCTTGTGGTCACTTTATGCGCATTGGTTTTCAGTGATCTGCTAATGAAGGGAAAAGGTCAGTTTACCGGATGGCTTTTACTAGGCGGTTTTTGTCTAACAGGCATCTTTTTACTGCTTCAGAATGGCTATAGTGAATCTGTTTTTGATGATATGTTCGCAGTGGATTCATTTGGGATTTACTTTAAAGTGATCCTGATACTTTCAGGAATATTCATTGTATTATTTACAATGAGAAGCAGAGAACTTGAACGTAACATGCAGCGCATCGGTGAATATTATATGCTGATCGCAGGCATGATGCTGGGTATGTTTTTAATGGTTGGATCCACCAATGTGCTCTTGATGTATCTGGCTTTTGAGATGACCAGTATAAGCTCCTATGTACTGACTGGATATATAAAGGGATCTTTAAAGTCTGCAGAGGCTTCCATGAAGTACATTATTTTTGGGGCTGTTTCATCAGGGATCATGCTATATGGCCTATCCTTGCTTTGTGGTGTGACAGGTGCTACGGATATCTATGCTATCAATGCTTCACTTGTTGAAGGAGTTGGACAGCCAATGGTCCTTTCCACGGCTGTGTTAATGATCATAGTAGGGCTGGGTTTCAAGATAGCAGTAGTCCCATTTCATTTCTGGGCACCAGATGTATATGAAGGAGCACCACTGGTGATCACTGCTTTTCTTGCTGTGGCCTCTAAAATCGCTGCTTTTGCTATGCTAATTCGATTGTTCAGTGTATCATTTCTAGTGCATGTCGCAGATACACAATCTACCGGTTTGTTGAATGTGATTGAAGGATTGAATTGGAATATAGTTTTGTCAGGTATGTCAGCTTTGGCTATGATAGTTGGCAATCTCGCTGCATTATGGCAAACCAATATAAAGCGGTTGCTTGCTTATTCAAGTATTGCTCACGCAGGTTACATTTTAATGGGTATTGTCGTATTGACCGAGGAAGCCCGATCTGCCATGATGATGTATATCTTTATCTACCTTTTCATGAATCTAGGGGCTTTTTACATAGCTATGCTGTTCTCCAATAAGCTGAATAGTGAATCCATTGAAGATTATAAGGGGTTGGGATTTCGTGCACCTTTTGAAAGTGTTGCAATGACCGTTTTTATGATTGCATTAGCCGGGCTGCCGCCAACGGCAGGTTTTATAGCCAAGCTCTATATTTTTGGGGCTGCTATGAATGCCGGTTGGTTATGGCTGGTTTTTATAGCCGGTGTAACGGCTGTTATTTCCCTGTTTTACTATATAAGGATTGTTCGCAACATGTTTTTATACAATCCCGAGGGTGAATCAGGGCAACTTTACTTTGACGTCTTTTCAAAAGTAATAGTATTGCTGCTTCTGATTCCTACACTTTTTCTCGGTGTTTACTTCGGCCCTCTGATAAAGCTCGCCAGAACCTCTATTAATATATTCGGCATGTAAGGAAAGTGAAAAACTAAAATGGAAAAACTCTAAATTTAAGATCATGAATAACGAAAAAGTGATTCAGTTGTTTAAGCAGGGAGATTTCGAGCTGAAT
Source organism: Balneolales bacterium (assembly GCA_040905745.1). GTDB lineage: Bacteria > Bacteroidota > Rhodothermia > Balneolales > Natronogracilivirgulaceae > JBBDMU01. The sequence continues at coordinate 15,958 of JBBDQY010000001.1, read as the reverse complement.
AAAGCCCGGGAAGAACTTTATCATCCATCAGAGGATGTCGTTGTTTACTCTGTGTGCATGTTTGCCAGAAGCGCTTTATATCATTATTTGGTATGTTTGTATATACTACATTCCATTGAAAATGATGATATAATAGATGAAACCGGAACCGTGGAGCAGCTTGCAGAATACTGCAAGAAATATAATAAAGGGTTACAGGAGGTTGATTTAAGCCCTTTTCAATGCAGAAAAAAAGATGTCCTTTCAGATGACCAATTTTATTACTGCAATGATATACATCATGTTACGACATGTGCGGATCTTGCTGAAAGTATAAAAAATTTAGTTGTCAAGAAAGCCTGGGGAGGTAAACAACCTGTATTTTAATACACCGTTAACTTGGAATAAATCATACGATATTGGTTCAGGTTTTTTATATTCAGCATACCAGGAGTTGGTATATTTAACTAACAGTTTAGCAATAGCTTTTAGCCCAATCATAATATTCACTATCGAAATTACAAATGTTTTCAACTTCATGTCATTATGGTATTCAAGCGATGTTATACATCGCTTTGCATTATTCAGAAAATAGAAATATAGATCTGAAAGAAATCTCTTCTGAACTTGATATCCCAAAACACTTTTTGAGTAAGATATTACAGATGCTCGTAAAGCATAAGCTACTCGTCTCGATGAAAGGCCCTACCGGAGGATTTCGATTGAATCGATCTCCTGATAAAATTATCTTGATCAATATTGTTGAAATATTTGATGGGCTTGACATCTTTTCCCAGTGCGGGATTGGCTTTAAAAAATGTGATGATAACCATCCCTGCCCAATTCATAATGAGTATAAAGTTGTCAGGCAAAAAACACGACTTCTTTTTGATACAAAGACCCTTAGTGATTTAACGGATGATATTAAAAAAGGAGATAGCATAGTAAGCTTAGGCAAACCCATAGGGCAGAACTAGAAAATATTTTATTAAAATAATATACGGTATTTGTAATAGATAATGATTTTTATTAACTTTAATTAGAGTTTATACTCTATTTATCTACTAAGATATAATGTGGCATATTTCAACCTTACTGAAATTTTAATAAACCGAAATTTACTATGGCTTTAATGATAACTGACGGTTGTATCAATTGTGGCCATTGTGCACATGAATGTCCGTATCAGGCGATCTACGAGGCTTGCATGATGTGGTCACTGAACGAGGGGACGAAGCTGAAGGGAAAAATTCTTATGCAGAATGGCAGGCAGGTAATGGCAGATGAAACCCTTGACCCACTTTCAGAAAAGTATTATTTCATTGTCCCGGACAAGTGCACAGAATGTAAAGATATTAACGAGATACCAAAGTGCCTTACGGTTTGCCCTAATCCCGAATGCATAGTAATTGATCCTTTGAGGAAAGAGTCTGAAGAGATGTTGCGGTCTAAAAATACCAGACTCAGCCAGGGTATTTATGAAAGAAAGTTTTTGATGGGAAGATGAAATTATCAGGTTCACCCTATACCAAGGAAGGTTATGTTTTCAGGAGCTTGTAATTATGGTCTTCAGGCTATGTTTTACATAGCACGAAAATCGTCTGAGGATAAGAATAATCATATAGATTTAACAGAAATTGCCGAGGCAGAGAATATACCCAAACATTTTCTAAGCAAAATCTTACAACAACTTGTGAAACGAAAAATTCTTATTTCCATGAAAGGGCCAACAGGTGGTTTTAAATTAAGCAGATCATCTGAAAAAATATCACTTGCTGAAGTTATTAACGCATTTGATGAATTGGAAGTTTTTAGTCAATGTGGAATGTTGCATAAACAATGTGATGATAATGAGCCTTGCCCCATTCATGATGACTTTAAAGAAATCAGAGAGAAGATGTATCATTTATTTCAGTATAAAACATTTGAAAAGCCGCCTATAGAAACAGGTGAGGGTAAAAAGAAAATAAAAAATTAGTTAAATCAAAAGACTCTGAATAAACACATTTGATTAGGGAGCTGTTCTAATGATTAAGCAAAATAATGGGATGAATAAGATGTCAGATGAGATGGTAACGCTTGATGCAAATGAAGCAACAGCTTATATCGCTCATAAAGTAAGCGAAGTAATAGCCATATATCCGATCACACCTGCATCTACAATGGGTGAATGGGCCGATGAATTTTCAATGGCTGGCAAAAAAAATATATGGGGCATGGTCCCAGAGGTGATAGAACTTCAAAGCGAAGGCGGAGCTGCTGGAACCATGCATGGCGCTCTTCAGACGGGTGCTTTGACGTCAACATTTACGGCATCGCAAGGGTTATTGCTAATGATGCCAAACCTCTTTAAAATTGCCGGAGAATTGACACCATCTGTTGTTCATGTTGCCGCACGAACAATTGCTGCCCATGCTCTTTCCATTTTTGGCGATCATAGTGATGTCATGGCGATGAGAATGACCGGAATGGCTATGCTTTGCTCGAATAGTGTGCAGGAAGCTATGGATATGGCTCTGATAGCGCATTCAGCAACACTCGAATCGCGTATACCCTTCATCCATTTTTTTGACGGATTCAGAACTTCTCATGAGGTTCAAAAAATCAATCAGGTTTCGCCTGAAGTAATTCGGAAAATGATTAATGATGAAAGAGTGATAGAACATAGGAACAGAGCATTATCATCAGATAAGCCTGTCATCCGTGGTACAGCTCAAAATCCTGATGTTTATTTTCAAGCGAGAGAAAGTTGTAATAACTTTTACCAGGCATGCCCTGATATTGTACAGAAAACAATGGTTCAGTTTGCAGAACTGACAGGTCGACATTATAAATTGTTTGAGTACCATGGACCAGAAGATGCCGAACGCCTGATTATCATTTTGGGCTCAGGTGCAGAAACTGTTCATGAAACAGTGGATAAAATGAATGACAATGGTGAAAAAGTAGGTGTTTTAAAAGTTCGCCTTTTCCGGCCTTTTGATATGCGTTCATTAATTGAAGCCATACCTGAAACGGTACATAGTATTTCGGTACTTGACCGGACTAAAGAACCCGGAAGTTCAGGAGAACCTTTATATAATGATATTCTGGCAGCGCTTCACGAAAACAGATCGGAGTCATGGAAATTCTTCTATCAGAGTCCACGGGTCATTAATGGACGTTATGGATTGTCATCTAAAGAATTTACTCCGCCAATGGTGAAAAGAATTTATGATGAACTAAAAGAAATAAAACCTAAGAACCATTTCACGATTGGTATACGGGATGACGTCAGTAAACTTAGCCTTGATTATGATAACACTGGCTGGAATGCTGAAAAAGGTGTATTTGAAGGTTTGTTCTACGGACTAGGTGCTGATGGTACGGTCAGTGCCAATAAAAACTCCATAAAGATTATTGGAGATAATACAGATAATTTTGCCCAGGGTTATTTTGTTTATGACTCCAAGAAATCAGGTGCTACCACAATATCTCATCTGCGGTTTGGCCCAAAACCGATCCGGTCTGCATATTTGATCGATAAGGCCAACTTTATAGCCTGCCATCAGTTTAAGTTTCTGAATCAGTTAGATGTCTTGAAAAACGCCAGGCACGGAGCTACTTTTTTGCTTAATGCGCCTTACCATGAAAATGAGGTTTGGGAACATTTGCCTCATGAGGTACAACAACAAATCATTGATAAAGAACTTCGGTTTTTCAGTATTGACGCATTTAAGGTTGCACGTAAAAATGGTATGGGTACCCGTATCAATACGGTTATGCAGACCTGCTTTTTTGCTATATCTGAAATACTTCCCAAAAAAGAGGCAATCTTGTTAATTAAGGATGCCATTAAAAAAGCATACGGCAGCAAAGGTGAGAAAATCCTGCAAAGTAATTATGCCGCTGTCGATAACTCAATAGAAAATCTTTTCGAAATAAAAGTACCGAAGATAGCCGAATCACAATTGACTATGCGTCCACCCGTACCTTTGGAAGCACCGGACTTTGTTCAGAAAGTTATCGCTGAAATTATCGCCGGTAATGGTGATGATCTCCCAGTAAGCGCATTTGAGGCTGATGGTACTTTCCCTACAGGAACCACTTGTTGGGAAAAACGCAATATTGCATTGGATATACCAGTATTGGAACCGGATATCTGTATCCAATGTGGAAAATGTATGATGGTATGTCCTCATGCTTCCATCCGCATGAAAGCCTTTACCGGGGAAGAGTTAGAGTATGCCCCTGAAACCTTTAAATACATGGACGCGAAAGGCAGGGAGTGGCCTGAAAATACGAAGATCAGCATTCAGGTAGCACCTGAAGATTGTACAGGTTGCGAGTTGTGTGTTGAAGTTTGCCCTGCCAAAGACCGTAAACAGGTAAATCGTAAAGCCCTTAATATGGCTCCAATAGAACCATTGCTGGAGCAGGAAAAGAAAAATTGGGAATATTTTCTCAAGCTGCCTGAATATGACCGTTCCGCACTGAAAACAAATACCATTAAAGGGTCACAATTTCTACAGCCGCTCTTTGAATTCTCAGGAGCCTGTTCGGGTTGTGGTGAAACACCTTATATCAAGCTCATTACACAACTCTTTGGTGATCGAATGGTCATTGCCAATGCTACAGGGTGTTCATCTATTTATGGTGGCAATTTGCCGACAACACCATATACCACTAATAAGGATGGTTATGGACCGGCCTGGTCAAACTCACTCTTTGAAGATAATGCAGAATTCGGCCTGGGTTTCAGGGTCACCATTGATAAGCAGCAACAGCAGGCTCGAGAACTATTATTACAAATGAATGGGTCAATAGATGCTGGATTAAAGAATGAAATTTTAAATGCAGACCAATCTTCGGAACCAGGGATATACGAGCAGAGGGAACGGGTAGCTCAGTTGAAAGCTATTCTTGCAAATGCAGGGACTCATGAGGCTAGAATGCTATCCAGTCTGGTAGATTATCTGGTTCGCAAGAGTGTCTGGATATTTGGCGGTGACGGTTGGGCATATGACATTGGTTATGGTGGATTGGATCATGTTTTAGCCAGTGGCCGTGACGTAAATATACTGGTCATGGATACGGAAGTATATTCTAATACAGGAGGACAATGCTCTAAGGCCACACCCCTGGGTGCCGTTGCGAAGTTTGCAGCTGCCGGTAAGCGAGTGAGCAAAAAAGACCTTGGTTTAATGTCAGTACAGGGTGGTCACGCCTATGTGGCAAGAATTGCAATGGGAGCAAACGATATGCAAACCATGAAAGCGATTACAGAAGCAGAAAGGTATCCCGGTCCTTCAATTATCATTGCTTACAGCCACTGTATTGCGCATGGTTATGACATGAAACACGGGTTGAAACAACAAAAACTTGCAGTTGATTCCGGGTACTGGCCTCTTTTCAGGTATGATCCATTGAAAATTGAAGCGGGTATAAACCCATTTCAGCTTGACTCGAAAGCTCCGAATATAGCTTTTAAAGATTACGCATATAATGAAATGCGATATATGATGCTTTCTAAGTCGAACCCGAAAGTTGCAAAAGAATTAATGCTACAGGCTCAGGAAAAAGTTAATGAAAGGTGGCGGATTTATGAACATATGCAATCCGTCTACGAACCGGATAAAAAAGAAGAGTGGTTGTCAAACAATGCTGATGTTGACAATTGACCACTAAAGCAAATTGGAACGCTAACAAGGAAAAATTATGAATCTAAAAACCTCGTATTTGGGAATACCCTTAAAAAATCCATTGGTACCCTCTGCTTCACCGCTGTCAAATGATAAAGATATGGTAAAGAGACTAGAAGATGCGGGAGCATCTGCCATTGTGATGTATTCCTTATTTGAAGAGCAGATTATCCATGAAAATAATGCCCTGGACCATTTTATCAATAACCCGGGAAATATTAATGCTGAGGCATTAAGTTATTTCCCTGAACCAGAGGTTTACCATAATCTTCATGCTGAAGAATACTTGGATCAAATTAGGGATCTTAAAGAAACTGTAGATATACCGGTCATTGCTAGTTTGAATGGTTCATCAAAAGGAGGGTGGATTTCATATGCAAAGAACATGCAGGAGGCGGGTGCTGATGCCATTGAGCTTAATATTTATTCTATAGCCGGTAATCCAGCTATTACGGCTCTCGAAGTAGAGGATATATATGTAGAAGATATCCAAACTGTAAAAAAATCTCTTCATATTCCTGTGTCCGTAAAGGTAAGTCCATATTTCAGTTCTTTTGGGAATATGGCCGTTCGGCTGGAACAAGCCGGTGCCGATGGCCTTGTCTTGTTTAACCGATTCTATCAGCCGGATATTGATCTGGAGAAAATGGAAGTTCTTCCAAGTCTTGATCTAAGCAGTTCGTTTGAAAAGAGGTTACCTCTTCGCTGGATTGCAATGCTTAGACCTCATTTGAAATGCAGCATTGCAGCAACAACGGGAATTCACTCTGCCGAAGATGTGATCAAGATGACGCTGGTTGGTGCTGATATCACCATGATGGCTTCTGTGTTGCTTTATCAGGGACCTGCAGTTCTACAGAAAATACTTCATGAAATGACGCTTTGGATGGAAGAAAAAGAATACGAATCTCTTGAGGAAATGAAAGGAGCGATGAACTCTGCATCTGTTTCAGATCCTAGTTCATTCGAAAGGGCAAACTATATAAAAATATTACAAAGCTATCGCCTGAATTTCATGGGCAAATTATAAAAAAAAGCCCTTAATAAACAAATAAATTGTGATTAGAATACATATTAAATAAATTAATAGTAGAGTTTACAATCTAAATATCCTATAATAGGATAACACCTTATACACCATTAATAAAAGAATAATATCATGGCACTTACAATAACTGATCAATGCATAAACTGTGGGGCTTGTGAACCAGAATGTCCAAATCAGGCTATCTATGAAGCCGGTATGGAATGGTCAATGGCTGAAGGCACAGAACTATCCGGTAATTATACATTATACAACGGTACAGAGGTAGATGCCGCAGAAATGCAGGCTCCCTTATCTGATGATTTTTACTTTATTGTTCCTGAAAAATGTACAGAGTGTAAAGGTTTTCATGATGAAGAACAATGTATAGCCTTTTGCCCGGTCTCCGAATGCCTTATTGTTCATCCTGAGCATGAAGAATCGGAAGAAGAGTTGTTGGATAAACAAACTCATCTGCACGGATAATTTTTTTATCCATGTGTGGTAGAATGCGCGGGAAATTTATGCAGCTTCTATTCTCTTAAAAGCCAATTGGTTTTAGCAATAGAGCATACTCTGTTATTTCCCAAATCTTTAATAGTATGCCAAAAAGAAGTGTTATCGCCCTGTGGCTCTATTAATGACTGGATGGTGTGACCATATTGTGCTTCACCAACAAAACGGCCGTCTATGGAATGTAAGTAGTAATTATCGGTGATATATTCTGGTACGGATTCCATAGCCCACTGCAAATACCTGAGATTATTAACGTGTTTATTGGTGTCCATATCAAACCGCCTTACAATAAATTCAATAATCTCAGCCGCGTCATCTAATGGAATTATTTTGCTTCTGATGTCATGGCGGATGCTTTCTTCGGGGTTAACCCCCCATTTTTTCTGTATATCATCGAATATCCGGGCAGGCCTCCTTTTTTCAATGTCATAGAATAACCACAAACCTTTACCCCTGCCGATAATATTCCCTTTTTCATCAAAGATTACATTTTCTCTTATTCCCCTGTACGTTTTGTATTCAGACAACCAGGTTCTTATTGTAATCGTCTCTTTATATTTCGGATAGCGTGCGATCTGCATATAACCTGATAAAAGTACCCAGCCTATGTTTTGTTTGAGCAGATCATATAGGCTATACTGAATAGCCAGGCAATGATCTGCAGCCGTTTCCTGCAAGAGCTTAAGCATAGTTAACGGCGTGGCTTCGCCATGGTGGTTCATCTCGAAATACCTAAGTTCAAATTGCTTATTAAACATATGAATGGACATTGATTAAAGCTTTACAGCTAGTAAGTACTAACCGATTTTATAGAACTAAACTTAAGGCTAGTCTATAAGTAATAAAATGATCTGTATCATTTAGAGTAAATATACACGACTTAAAATCATAACCCTCGGTTACAGTTAAGAAGATAATCTTAGATATTTTTGAGTCAATGCAATTTTCAATGTGTTAATTGAGTTGGCTTATCTCCGCCATTTGACATATTGGATCAATAATTTAACTATTAACAATTTTTTATCGGATACTAGTGATAAATTATACTTTTTCGGCTTTCAGTGAAAATTTAATAAGGCAGTTTTTACCCTGACGTAATACAGGTATCATGTAAAAAGGATTTAAAATTATACCTCATCAGCTTCGAAAATCACTCATTTTATTGGTTCATTACCTAATGTATCATTACATGAGTAAAAAGTTTTTTTTACTGAACACTTTAATTTCTGTCTACGTCTATATAGTAAAACAATAAAAAGATATTTTTAATTGATAACGATGAGATTTGTAACTGCCCTTCTTTTATTTTTGATTTTACCTTTAGTTAGTCTGGCTCAGGATGTTTTTATTTCGGGTTCAGTTTCTAATAAACAGAGCAGTGAGCCTTTAATAGGTGCTAATGTCATCCTGTATTCTATTGAGGATACAAGTTTATACCGTGGTATTTCTACCGATGCGGAAGGTTCATTTCTGATCAGGAATATTACCCCGGATGATTATATGCTCTCAGTATCTTTTATCGGACTCCAGACTTTAAACAACATTATTACGATCGGTAAGGAACCCCTTACCGGTCTTAATTTTTCGTTAGTACCCGGGAGCATAAGTTTAGATCTCACCGTGACAGGGAGGTTACCAGCGGTCGAGGTTAAAGGGGATACTACCCAGTATAATGCGGGTGCTTATAGGATGAACCGGGATGCTTCGGCTGAAGAACTCCTCTTACGTATGCCCGGTTTCGTAATTGTAGATGGCCAAGTTCAGGCCCAGGGAGAAGCTGTTCAACGTGTGCTGGTAGACGGTGAAGAATTTTTCGGTGATGATGCGCGTATTGCTTTAAACAATTTACCTGCGGATATAATTGACAAAATTGAACTATTTGACAGGCAAAGTGATCAAGCCCGCTTTACTGGATTTGAGGATGACAATCCAGAAAAAACAGTCAATATCGTTACTCGTCCAGGGATGAATAAAGGTAGTTTTGGGCGGGGTGAAGCCGGTATGGGAACGGATACACGATATATGGGTGGTGGTAACCTTAATTACTTTCGTGATAAACAAAGGATATCAATGATTGGACTGACGAATAACATCAATCAGCTCAATTTCTCGACTGAAGATATGCAGGATGTAAGTGGTGGCGGTCGAAGAGGTGGATCCAGAAACTTCAGATCGGGCGGACAAAATGGTCTTAATGTAGTGCATTCTTTAGGGTTGAATTATATTGACACCTGGAGTGATCAGTGGAGTATTAATGGCAACTACTTTTTCAATGCAAGGGCTAATACCAATGAAGTGGATCGGGAACGACGATATATCATGGCGAGGATGGAAGATCAGCAATACGATGAGAATTCCTATTCAGACAGTGATAACTTCAATCATCGAATGGGCATGCGAATGGAATATGACATCAACGATGATAACTCTTTCGTTTTCCGAACCAGACTTGGTGCTACCCAAAACCAAAGTTTATCCTCCCTCGATGGGTTTACCCTTTCGCCTGAGAGTATTCTCTTAAATGAGATCCTCAATGAAAACCATAACGATACACGTAATCTAAATTTTTCTCAATCCATATTATATCGTCACAGGCTTGCTAAGGAAGGACGAACATTTTCAATAGACATTGATGGTGATATTAACCGAAATACAGGTGATCAGTCTTTACTTGGGGAATCAGTTTTCTATGATGGAACAGGCCAGCCCATTTTAGATGATCAAATTACAGATATTTACTCAAACCGTTCAGGAGCCTCTGTAAACCTGTCATACACCGAACCACTTGGTGAGGAAACACAGTTTATGGTCCGTTATAACCCTTCATGGGACAGAGACTTTTCCGATCGGGAAACCTGGTTGTCTGATGCTAATACCGGTGATTACACTACATTGGATTCAATACGGACAAACCGATACGAAAATGATCTGCATCGCCAGGTAGGAGGAGTTAGGCTACGAAGGAATATGGGCGCGTTCAGGGTTAACCTTAATTTTGATTATGAATATACCCGGTTACAGGGGGAACAGGAATTCCCGTTTGTTGCAGGTACCTGGCAGACGTACAGTAATTTGATGCCGGGTGCCAGTTTGAGAGTAGAGTTGACCGAAGCCAGTAACCTCCGTATTAATTATTACACAAGAACACGAACACCATCTGCTTCTCAACTGCAGAATGTGATAGATAACACCAATCAACTAAGACTGCGTGGCGGAAATCCAGACTTACGGCAACAGTATAGTCATACTTTATATGCCAGGTACAATATATCGGATCGGGAAAAAGGTAGTTCTACCTATCTGAACTTTAGAATGACACGCAATGATGATCATGTAAGCCAACGAACTTATATCGCAGAAAATGATTCACTGGTACAGGAAGGTGTGATCCTCCGGTCAGGGGCACAGTTGGTTATACCCGAAAATGCCGGGACCTCCTGGAATTACGGTGCCTATGTATCAAGGGGAATGCCAATTAATTCTTTGAAGAGTAATTTGAATTTGAATGCCGGAGCTAACTACAATCGAACACCTTCTTTTGTTAATGAAGACCTGAGCCAAACCAATCAATATGGTATGAACGCAGGATTTTCATTCAGTAGCAATATCAGTCGGATGCTTGATTTTCGTATAAATTATACCGGAAGTTATCAATTCGTCGATCAGGATAATCCAACCCGGGCATCAATCACACCGGAAGATGATTATTACACTGGTAGAGCCGGGTTTAACTTCAATCTGGAAACGGGTTTTGGTCTTACTTTTCGCACAGATTGGAACTTGAGGCATAATATTGGGCTGTCTGATGATTTTAACCGTAGCACTATGGGATGGAATGCATCTGCAGGGTATAAGTTTTTAACAGACAAAGTTGCAGAAATCAAGATTACGGCAGCAGATCTTCTTAACCGCAACGATGACATCAACCGAATCATCAATGAAAGTTATATAGAAGATGTACGCAGTGATGTACTATCTCGTTTTTTTCTGGTTACTCTTTCCTATAGATTTCGTTCTTTCCCCGCCGGAAGCGATATTCCGGGAAGAGGTAGAGATGGGGGAATGCGAGGTCCCAGAAGAAGATAATCCTTGAAGGTTTACATTTTATTAATTTGGATGACATTAAGTATTTCTTAAAAAACTGCTAATTATCATGTTTTAATACGGTATAGCTATGTAATATGCATTTGCTATTTTAATGGTTATTATTTGATAAGAGGTAGTTATGAGTGGAAGTATTGTGGGGTTGTCCCCCTTTAAGTTTGCTGGTTTGTGCGTTGGTATTGTTGGTTTTCTGCTATGCTTAATTTTGCCAATTCCAGGTCTGTATTTTGCAGGAAAAGTCACGCTTGGTATCTTTGTGATGGCAGCTGTCTTTTGGATGACGGAACCTGTTCCTATCTTCGCAACTTCCATGCTGGTTATCTTTCTACAGGTCCTATTTCTTAGTGCGCAAGGTCCGCTGTTTCAAAACAGTACTCTACCAACTTATACACCTATTCATCTCGATGGAAACGAATGGCGTATAGCGAATGAAGCAATTACGGAGGAAGGAATTATAATCATCCTTGAAAACGGCAGGCAAATGCCGGTTCTGGTGGATTCTTATTATTCAGAAAATGGTCAGGTTGTCGTTAATAGCAATAGCCTTAATGATGGTTTACAAATTGTTGCTGATGTATCTCATCGCAGGGCAGCTTATCAACCCAATTCATACACCGATTTTTTTGGTACCCTGGCCAATCCTATCATAATTTTGTTTCTGGGTGGGTTCATGCTTGCAGCGGCAGCAGTAAAATATTCTTTGGATAAAAATATAACGCGATATCTTCTTCAGCCTTTCGGCGAACGACCATTGCCCATTTTGTTCGGATTGATGCTCATCACAGCAATTCTTTCAGCGTTTATGTCCAATACCGCCACAACTGCCATGATGATGACAGTCATCATTCCTATTACGGCTCAATTAAAATCTGAGGATCTTTTTAAAACCGCCCTGGCGTTATCGATTCCTGTAGCTGCCAATATTGGAGGAATTGCCACCCCAATAGGAACGCCTCCCAATGCAATTGCATTAGCGGCTATGACAAAATCAGGAGCATTCGTTTCTTTTACTGATTGGATGATGATGGCGACTCCACTCGTAGTGATCGTTTTATTTATTTCCTGGTTACTGCTTTACAAACTTTTTCCTCCTCTGGCTGAAAAAATAAACATGAACTCCCAGGGTGGGTTTTTAATTAACCCTAAAGCTATTACACTTTATGTGCTATTTGCAATAACCGTTTTACTCTGGATCACCGAAAATCTACATGGGATATCCAGTAATATTGTAGCATTTTTACCGATTTCCGGATTTGTACTTGTAGGTATTCTAGATAAAGACGATATACGGTCATTGCCCTGGGAAGTCCTTTGGTTGGTGGCCGGAGGTATATCACTGGGCATCTCCATGGGAAGTTCAGGACTCGCTGAATGGATGATTAATAGTATCCCTTTTGGAAGTTTCGGTCTGATTACCGTGATTGTTATGTTTAGCATAACGGCACTTATGATGTCAAACTTTCTGTCAAATACGGTTACAGCTACTTTGCTGATGCCATTGGCCATCAGCCTCGTTACCAGTGGAGCATTAGGGACAGACTTTAGCCTAATCATACTCGGATTGGTAATTAGTATCTCCTGTAGCCTGGCGATGGTATTACCAATCTCGACACCTCCCAACGCTATTGCGATGTCTACTGGTTTAATCAGTACTCCTGATATGGCACGATCTGGAATTATTATTGGCCTGATAGGTATAATGATTGTGATTTCGTATGCTTTGATTTACTGGCCTTTATTCATTTAACCGATACTATTATGAAAAATAAAGCTGAAATTTATATCCTGATTGTCGAAGATGAAGCCGGTGTTTTATCTGCAATAGTACGTGATATGGAGTATTTTGAAGAACAATTTCCCATCGAAATGACAGAATCTGTTGAAGAAGCTCGTGATGTGGTAAAGAATATTTTAGATCATAACGGCCAGCTTGGCCTTGTTATATGTGATCATATTCTGCCTGGAACCCATGGTGCCGATTTTCTGGTGGAGTTACAGAATGATGAGAAGACCGCTAAAGCCATGAATGTGCTTCTGACGGGCCAGGCTGGCCTGGATGAGACCATAAAGGCTATCAATGAGGGTGGACTAAAACATTTTATTGCGAAACCCTGGGATAAGGATGAACTTATAAACATTTCAATAAAACTGTTGACCGATTATGTAATTCAAAATGAGAATGATCTTTTGCCTTATATGAAACTTCTCGATCAGGAAAGAATAGCAGCCGAACTTCATAAAGGGTCTAGACTCAGTGACCGGTAAAGCATGATTAATCGTCATACTATATTGGCTTTAATTGAAGAGGACTCGGTCTTGAGATCTATGGATCAGTCGGTCTTTATGGCGAATGATGTAATTCTTAAAGAAGGCGACTCAAATCGGTATCTATACCTATTGATGAAAGGTGAGGTTGAGTTACACAAGGAGGGCCCTGATAATAACAAGGTTCATATTGACCAACTGGAGCCGGGTGATCTGGTTGGACTCGTGTCTTTTGTTAGTGGAAGGCCTGCCTTAACATCTGCAATAGCTTTATCTGAAGTTTCTCTATTACGAATTAACCATCGGGAGTTTGAGGAGTTGGTTGAAGGAACCAATTCATTATCTACCCTTTTTCATCAATTGATTGTTGACAATCTGCTCAATCGTTATCAGAATACGATAGGGCTTCAGATGAAATACGAAAACTTAAACCGGCAGCTTCATCAGGAAAGAGATCAATTGCGGGCAGCCCTAAACCAGATAGAAGCCGTACAACAGCAATTGGTTTCTCAGGAAAAGATGGCATTACTTGGTGAACTATCTGCCGGTATTTCCCATGAACTAAATAATCCATCGGCTGCATTAGCACGGTCTGTGGAACATTTGAATGAATCCCTTAGTCAAATCATCGTTCAGGTTAAAGGTCTCACGTCAGATCAGCTAAACCAAGTTTTGAACATTGGCCGAACGGATAAACCAATGGGCACTATGGATGTAAGGAAAAAAACAGTACAATTAGAAGCAAAATATCCAAAATTGGACAGGACATTAACACGCAAACTGGCAAGATGTTCTGAGGATGCTCGAAGTTACTTTATGAGGGAGATTCCCCGAAAGTTGTTAAGTGAGGCAATGGAAGTATATGAGGCGGGCCAAATATTATCGATTATGGGAGAAAGCACAAGGCGGATTACCTCCCTGGTACAGTCTCTCCGCAGTTTTATCCGGCCAACCACTGGATATGAAACCCATCTGGATGTGCGAGAAGGACTTTTAAGCACCATTCAACTTCTTCACCATAAACTGAAAAGCCATGAATTGGATTTGGATTTACAGGACATTCCGGCAGTAGCAGGAAACCCCGGCGAGCTTAATCAAGTATGGACTAATATACTGGATAATGCTTGTGATGCTCTCATAAATCAAAAAGGGAAAATAACCATACGTACCTGTCACGAGAAAAACAGAGTATTTATCAATATCATAAATAGCGGGCCAAATATCCCTGATGAAGTAAAAAAACGTATTTTTGATGCTAATTACACAACAAAAAATACGAATGGAACCTTTGGCCTTGGGATAGGGCTTACCATTACCAAAGATATCATTTCCAAACATAGAGGATATATCCAGGTTCTGGACGCCGAGGGGGGAGGTGCCTGGTTTCGTATAATACTACCTGCCACCAGAGAAAAATCAGAGAATTGAACATAACATTAAGATCCGATAAAATTATTGACAGATAATGTATTTCAAAGCCCTGCTATCAAGTTATTTATCCCATTTTTAAAGCATATGCTAAGACGCCTTTACATATATTCCGTATTTTAAAATCAAGCTTTTATTCCCCACAGAGAAAAGATTCTACATAATCCGGGTTGTATTATAACCTGAATGCCCATGTAAGGCTTCCTGTAGAGAATATGGTAAATTTGTTTACTAATATTATTTATCCCAGGAGTTATTATGAATGAAACCCAGCCCAGTGTCAGTTACAGCTTTACCATGCGCCTATACATTTCCAATAAACCGGGAATGCTGGCTAAAATATTAAATGCAGTTGCCACAGAAAAAGGTGATCCGGGTGCAGTGGATGTCGTAAAGATTGAGGGTCACGTTAAAGTTCGTGATCTCACTGTTAGCGCGCGTGATGAACTTCATTCACGTGCTATAGTTAAGGCCGTCAGAAAAATTGACGGGGTAAAAGTTAGAAATGTATCTGACCGTGTTTTTCTCATGCATTTAGGCGGTAAAATTAGTATTCAAAACAAAATACCGGTTAATACTCGTGATGCTCTTTCTATGGCATATACACCAGGAGTTGGACGTGTTTGTCAGGCTATAGCGGAAGATAAATCGAAGGCCCATACCCTGACCATCAAACAAAACTCCGTAGCTATTGTCAGTGATGGATCTGCCGTCTTAGGACTTGGTAATATTGGACCTGAAGCTGCAATGCCTGTTATGGAAGGGAAAGCTATGCTTTTCAAGGAATTTGCTGATATCGACGCTTATCCTATATGCCTGAATACGCAAAAAGTAGAAGAGATTGTCTCTGCTGTACAATGGATGTCTCCCGGATTTGGGGGCATCAATCTTGAAGATATTAGCGCACCCCGTTGCTTTGAAATTGAAGAAGAGTTGAAACGAACACTTGATATTCCTGTCT